>WQXQ01000014.1 GCA_009784775.1 Treponema sp. | reverse complement strand
GTCGGCGATGCGGAAATTACCGCCCTGCCGGAAAAGGGTCTTGCAGTATACCGCAGTAAAAAAATAGGTTTTATTTTTCAGTTTCATTATCTGCTCAAGGATTTTACCGCCCTTGAAAATGTTATGCTGCCCGCCTATATAGCCGGCATGAAAAAGAAAGAGGCCATTGAACGGGCGCGGGAACTTCTGGCCGATGTGCGGCTTGCTGAGCGCAGCGGGCATTACCCGTCCCAGCTTTCCGGCGGCGAGCGGCAGCGGGTGGCGGTGGCCCGTTCCATGGTAAACGATCCCGACCTGATCCTTGCCGACGAGCCGACGGGGAACCTTGATCCGGACAACAGCGCCATGGTTGCCGAATTGCTCTATGCCGGCGCGGAAAAATGGGGCAAAACCCTGCTCGTCGTGACTCATGACGCAAAACTTGCGGCGCGGGCTTCCAGCCGCTATACCCTGGAAAAAGGCCTGCTGGTCGAGTACGGAAGCACCGGCGGAAGCACCGGCGGAGGTACCGGCGCATGAAAAGCCGCACCTGTTTTTTTATCGCCATCCGTTACCTGCTTGGCCGCGCCCGTGAGGGGGGGCGTTACCTTCGGGGCGCTGCCGCCGGCATTGCCGTCAGCCTTGTTCCCATTATGGTCACCCTCATTGTCGCCGATGGCATGATACGGGGCATTATTGACCGGTATCTGGAACTGGGAACCGGTCATTTGCAGGTATTCAGTTTTATTAGTACGGAAATAGATAGTCTGGAAAGAGTTGCGGAACAAATACAGGACATTGACGGTGTTCGGGGAGTATGGGCTGAACAGCGGGGCATGGGAGTATTGGTTGGCAAAGAAGGGAAAACCGGCGCGAGTGTCCGTGCCATCGATCCGTCCTTTTGGGAAGATGGCGGGAGTCTTGCATACCTTGAATTGATCGCGGGAACCGCCCGGCCCGAAACCGATAGGGATATGCTGTTAGGTGAAAACCTTGCCGCTTCCATTGGTGTGGAAACAGGCGATACGGTACGGCTTATGACCATTCAGACCAGCTTTGACGGCAGAAATATACCCCGTATTACCGCCTTTACCGTTTCGGGCATTGTCTCTGCGGGATACAACGAACTGGATGCGCTCTGGTGCATCATTACCCGCGAAGGCGGGCGGCGTATCTTCTCTCCGGGGTCGGCCTCCTCAAGCCTGATTGTAAAAATCGATAATCCGTACTCAAACGCGGATGTTATGGCATGGTCGCTGTACTCGGAACTGGACGCCGGTTTCAGCGTATATACCTGGAAAGATCTGCTGCGTTCCCAGTACAGTTCGTATGAATCAACGCGCCAAATGCTTTTGTTTATCATGGCATTGATCGTTATTGTCGCGGCGGTGAATGTTTCGTCCGCCACTTCGATGCTGGCGCTGGAACGGCAGCGGGACATTGCGGTATTGAAGGTAACCGGCGCGGGCGCAAGGGGGATAAGCGGCATATTTTTGTGGGGGGGCTTCCTTACCGGATTGTGCGGCGCGATTATCGGTATCATACTTGGCTTGTTACTGGGTAATTTCATCAATCCCCTGATCTATTCGCTGGAAACCGTGTTCAGCTTTTTTTCCGGCCTGTGGGGCGGCGCCGAGGTCAAAATACTGGATCCGGGCTTTTACCTTGCGGCCATTCCCATTGTTATCGACTGGACTGCCGTTTTCCTGATTGGCTGTTTTACCGTGCTCTGTTCAGTCGCCGCTTCGTGGCTTCCCGCCCGGCGTGCCGGAAAGCTCAAACCCATGGATCTGCTGCGAAAGTATTAACCAAAAGCTATTCCCCAGGCTGGTATCTTGGTATATAATTAAGAATATGAAGAATGTATCTGCAGGCGTCCAAAGGCTTTTTTACCGACTGGGCTTTTTTGCCCGGACTCTAAGGGCAGTAACTCACTTTGCCAAGCGCCGGAACGTTTCATTAAAAATTTTGGTAATGCAGATATTTTTTACCTTTGTGCAGGCCATGAGTATTTCCAGCCTGCTTGCCCTGGGAATAGGGGCGGCAGTCAATGTTATCGGCATCCCCTATCTGGAAATGATTGGCCAGCAGCAGCTTATTTATCCCCTGTTGATCACCATTATAACCAGAGAACTGGGGCCGCTGTTGACGGCATTTATTATCATTGCCCGTTCGGCCACCGCTATTGCCACCGAAGTCGCCGGCATGGTTATCAACCATGAAGTGGAAGCATATATATCCGTTGGCGTTGATCCGATTGAACATCTGGCTGTTCCCCGTTTTCTTGGCGTAACCATATCGGTCTTCCTGTTGAACCTGTATTTTTCCCTGTTTGGGCTGGGCGGCTCGTTCATCGTTGCCCAAATCTTTACCGCTTTGCCGGCGGATTACTATTTCCACAACCTTTTGCAGCATTTACGGATCGAGGATATCATTATTTCAATAGTCAAAAGTATAGCCTTTGGAATGATTATATCCGTTGTGGCCATAACCGAGGGACTTGCCGTAGAACGGGCCAGAACCGAGGTTCCCATTGCAGGGCTCAGGGCGGTCAGTAATGCCTTTGGCAGTTGTATACTAGTAGCAATTTTGCTCTCGGCCATGTATTATATAGCAGTGGTATAGAAGAGGAACCGCAATGTCGTGCATCGTTGAAATGAAGAACGTTGATTTTATAGCGCAGGGCAGGAAACTTGCCAGAGGTATTTCCTTTGGCTTTGAAGAAGGAAAAGCCGTAGCCCTTGTGGGTCCTTCCGGGGGGGGGAAAAGTACCGTACTTAAACTTGCGGCCGGGCTTTTTCCTCCTGATGCGGGAGAAGTACTGTTTCGGGGCAAAAACATTGCCCGCATGGGGCGTCTTGACAGCCTTGCATTCAGGCGTGAAGCGGCGGTGGTTTTTCAGGATTCCGCATTATGGGCGAATCAGAATTTGTTTCAGATTCTGGAACTTCCCCTGTTGATACATTTTCCGGCAATGACCAGAGCAGAACGGGTAAGGAGGATAGAATCGGTTGTGGCTGAAGTGGGATACAAAAAAGAACTGGGAATACGGCCTGCCCAGCTTTCCATGGGGGAACAAAAACTTCTTGCGTTTGCCCGGGCATTGCTGTGCCGTCCACGGCTATTGTATCTGGATGAATGGACTGAGTCTCTGGATCCAAACGCCGCGCAACGGCTGGTTGAAATGGTGAAAAAACTTAAAAACGAAGGTGTATCGGTCATTCTGGTAACCCATAACATGGGGATAGTCCGTAATCTGGCCGATGTTACGGTCATGATTTTGGGAGGACATTTGTTCCTTCGTCTTACCAAAGAACAAATGGATGCCGATGAAGATCTTATCCGGTATATCGAAAGAGGTATAGCATCATGAAATTTCCAATCCGTTATGCAGATCAGGTTGTCGGCACGTTCATTATTTTGGCTTTGGGCGCGCTGGTTTTTGTAATATTTATGCTGGGATCAAACCAGCGGTGGTTTTCCCGCGATTATAATTTTATAACCTATTTCGGCTCGGCGACCGGTCTAAGCCAGAATATGCCGGTTTCGTATAAGGGCTTTACGATTGGGCGGGTCAAGTCAATAAGACTGGCCGAAGACGACAGCGTTGAGGTTAATTTTACCATTTTCGATACCTATATCGACCGGGTACGGAGAGGATCGGTTGTTGAGGTTATGGTCAGTCCGATTGGCGCCCTGGGGGGAAGCCAGTTTTTATTTTATCCGGGCCTGGGAAGCGAGCGTCTTTCCGAAGGCGATGTTATTCCCTCAGCCAGTTCAACCGAAGGAAAGTGGCTGGTGTCAGCCGGGCTTGCGACGCAGACTGATGGAGGGGACGATAGTATCGCCCATATAATGAACGGTGTAGGAACGCTCATAAGCACCCTGAATGTGCTTATGGCTGATCTGAAAGACGCCTTTCAGGGAACCGACCGCACCACTCTGGGGCGAACCTTTGGAGAACTGGAAGGGGCTATGGCAGGACTGCAGGTCATGGCGAACACGCTTCCCGGCGACCTGATGAGTCTGCTTAATCCTATTCTGACCAGTCTTGATACGCTTGCCAACGATATTGCCAATCCCGATGGCACGATAGCGGCCATTCTGGATGCTGAAGGCGATGTATATACCAATCTTGTTCTGGCGATTGAAGGTTTTGCCGGTACTTTGAAAAACGTAGAAACAGTAACCGGCTTTTTCCCCTCTCAATTGCCCCAAATTGCCGCCCTGCTTGCCGACCTGAATTCCACCCTTGTCGTTGCGGAAGATGTGCTTATTGCCCTTACCAACAACCCGCTGCTGAAGCGCGGTATACCTGAGCGGGCCGAAACAAGCGTTGGCGGATCATACGCCAGAGATATGGAGTTTTAATACAATGAGAGTTATTAGTTGTTCTTTATGCTTTATTCTTTGTTCTTTGTTCTTTATCCCTGCGTGCTCTACGCCTCCTAAAGATCCGGGTGATATTTTTGATATACGGAAACGGGCGGAAGCGCAGATTGATTTGGGCAACAAACAGGCCGATCACGGCAACCTTGATGCCGCCCTGATTATACTTGACGAGGCGTACCGGCTAGCCGTTGTTGTTGACGAGCCGGGTCTGCGGGTGCGCGCAATGCTTTCCCGCAGTAATGTGCTGTTCTCGCTGGGCCGCAGGGAAGAAGCGCAGGCAGGCTGGAACGAGGCCTTGAGCGAGGCGGAACGAGCGGGAAACAAGGCATTAATGGCATTGTGCCGCATCCATATTGGGCGGGGAAAACTGCTTTCCCCCGAAGGCAAAACTGCCGCGCAGTCGGTGCGTGATGAGGTTGCCCGGGATTTGGGCCTGATCAAATCGGACCGGTTCTATACCGCCTTTGCCTGGACCGTTGTGGGCCTTGCGGAGAAGGAGCTTGGCCGTTATCCTGCCGCGGAATCCGCAGTCCAGCGCAGTCTGGCAATATATGAAAAAGATCGCCGCTTTGAATTGGCGGCTTATAGCT
Source organism: Treponema sp. (assembly GCA_009784775.1). GTDB lineage: Bacteria > Spirochaetota > Spirochaetia > Treponematales > Breznakiellaceae > WQXQ01. The sequence continues at coordinate 28,322 of WQXQ01000014.1, read as the reverse complement.
GGTTTATGATAGCCTCATTCCGTTCAATGGCGGGCGATTATCTGGGGGCAGCGCGGGCTCTGCAATCCGCCATTGCCTTTGACCGCCGTGTTGAGAATTCCTGGGGTCTGGCAAGCGACTGGCGGGCGCTTGGCGATGTGTATACAAAGGCGGACGATCACGAATCAGCCCGTTTTGCGTACCTCCGTTCCGCCGAAATTTTCCGTTCCATGGGAAATGAGGCCGCCGCCGCCGAAACCCTTATCCGCATTGACCGGTAAGGAAATTCGGGTACATTTTTGGGGATTTTTTGCCGATAAGTAAACAATGCGTCTCTTGCGATATGACTTTAGACGTCTTTTGCGGTACATTTTTGTTCCCTGGACGATATTTTTGGTCTATTCTTTATTTTCTCTTTTCTTTGGACAGAACGGGCTGTACGCGCGGAAGCATCTTGAAGCGGAGTACTTACGGTTGCTGGAAAACCGGACTATGCTGGAAAACACCAAACAGGACATCCTTAAAACCAAAAATAACCTCATGTTTGATAAAGACGCCAAATCAGTATATGCGCGGCAGCTTGGCTATGGCAGGGCAAATGAACGATTTATCCGTATTACGGGCCTGACAGTCGCTCTTACGGTCGATATACCTGAAGGGCAGGTGCTCTATGCGGCAAACCCGGATTATGTTTCCGATAAAGCAATCAAGATAATATCCGCGCTTTTTGGGCTGGTTATACTGGTCTATTTCCTGATTGGTGACTTTTTTTGGCTCAAAGAGATGGATACATACCCTTTTTCCGCTTCCTTTCCTACTTGACAAAGCCCTGTACTCCATTGCATCGTTAAACAATGGTTGACGGCGAATTACATAAGTCAAATTTGATCATGGAGCTTTTTGCGAACAAGACTTTTTTGTCATCGCTTCTGAGTCTGTGCAGCGCCCAGATACTCAAAGGGGTCTTTTCGTACCTGAGCCGCCATACGCAGAAGAAAAATAAGCGGGAACTGGCCGAGGTTGTCTTTTGGAGTACCGGCGGAATGCCGTCCAGCCATGCGGCTATAGTGTGTTCTCTGTGCACTTCCATCGCCTATGTCGAAGGTCTTGCGTCAAATCTGTTCATTCTTTCATTTTGGTTTGCCCTGGTGGTATTACGGGACGCAATAGGGGTCAGGCGGCTGGCAGGTCTTTTGGCAAAAACCTTGAATACCCTGGGGAAACAAACTGCCGAAAAAACAGGGATTAGTTTCCGCGCGGTCAAGGAAATTCAGGGACATACGCCTCTGGAAGTAGTTGTTGGGGGGCTTTTGGGGATTGCTGTCGCTCTGGTCCTCAATGTGTTGTAAAGCGTCCATATGGTATGCCTCGGTGCGCGATTGCAAAGGGGAACTTTGTTTTGGCTGGTTATTGCCTTTATTTCGGTTTTAATTGCCGCGGGGCTTTGGGTCCTGGGTATAGTGCTGCCCGCCGGCGGGATGCCGGCAAAGGGATGGGCGGTACTGATATGCAGCGGAGACATTCCTGATCGGGACATACGGGAACGGCTTGAAAACGGTGGTTTTGGGGGCCTGATTTCCGAATCCGGCCAGTGGGTTTTATTGGATTCTTTTTCCCGCATGGAACAAGTGCCGCTGGACGAATACGAAACGCGCGTGCTTCCCTTTGATCCGCGCAATGACGGTTATGCGGAAAAACTCCGTTCCCTGTTTGTGCGGGACGATACGCGCTTTGTATACATTCCCCTTGGTTCTTTGGCATTGGCAAATCCGGCAAAAACGGAACGAAAACTTGCGGCCGCTTTGGGGGCTATTCCCTATGCTCTGGAGTATCATGCCGGTGACGCCATGGGCGCCGGTTCAGGGCTGCCGCCAGTGTATGTATTAGCCTTATTTTGTTTTGCTGCCTGTACTTTTTTTATTATGCGTCCCTTGCGCCTGGAACTAAAACCTCATCTGACCAGCCTGATACCCTGCTTGCCTTTGTTGGCCCCGCTTGCGTTGGGAGGCGCCGTCGGCTTTGCCCTGGCAAGCCTGCTTGCCGGTTTTGCGGTACTGCTTGCGGGGAACTGGTTTGAATCCCGGCGGCGGTATGTGCTGCCAAAATTGCTGGCGTTTTTCCTTTTGTTGTTCTGCGGAGTACTGGCTTTTTTTTCAGGCCTTTCCCCTGTTTTTACCCTGGTGGTGATTATCCTTTTTTGCAGTGTTTTGTTTTTTTCATTGTGGAATGTGTCCCGGAAAACCGCCATTGCTGACCGGTTTGACCGGTTTATTGCCTCGGTTTTCAGCCCGGGGCACCGGCGTTTTTCCCCGGTGCCTATATTGGTCCGCCGTTCTTCCGGTTTTTGCTTTTCATGGGTTATGCTGCCGTTTGCCGCCGCGGCGCTGGTGCTGGTTTTGATACACCGCATCGCTGTTTCAGCCCCGGCCGATTTTACAACGGTTATACCGCCGGCTATGCCGCCCGGTGTAACGCTTGTTACCGAAGCGGATTATGCCGCCCACTATATGTTCCAGTCGGTTTTCTCGGTTAAATCATTGTATGCGCCGGAACGCGCCGGCATGAGCAATTACCAGTTTGCCCCCGACGGTCTTCCGGTGTATGCCGGTTTTGCGGCAGTCGAATTACCCCCGCATATCCCTCCCTTTCCCCTTGCTGACTTTTTCCAGTCCTTTTACGCGACAACCCGCCATGGTTCCCTGTTCCCCGAATTGCTGCTTGTTCTGGTACCATTGCTGTTTATACTTCCCTCCCGTTTTTTCGCGCGGGGCTTACGAAAATCCGGCTTGATTCTTTCGTCATAATTCGGTACCCTAACAATGGTTCACATGAAAGTGTATTCATTTCCCCGGGGGGGACTTTTTTTTGAAGATCCCACCGTTCCGCCCAGAAATTCCAGCGTGGTAGCTTTTCTGCCCGCCTTTTCAGTAATACCTCTGATACAGTATCCGGGAGGGCAGGTGACTACTCTTGTCTCTGCCGGGGACCTGGTCAGGGAAGGGATGCTTATTGGCAGGGGGGAAAATACCGATTCGGCAAATGTCCATGCCACGGTTCCGGGCAGGGTGGTCCGTATCGTCAAATGGAAAGACGGCTCAGGCCGGCATAATGAAGCGCTGATTATCCGCATGGAAGGCGCTTTTGAGTGTCTGGGCAAAAAAGAAGAGAACTTTTTTCACATGGGCATGAATTATCAGGAATTGCAGCAGGTCCTTGTTGATTACGGTATTGTCGAAATGGAAGGCTCCGGCAGACCTGTTGCCGATATGCTTGCAGAACTGCGCGGCACGGGGAAGCCGCAAGCCTCGACCCTGGTTGTTCGTTGTGTGTTTGATGATCCCTGGCTGGCTGCCGATTATGTATTGTGCAAAGAACGGCTGCAGGCGATAGTGGAGGGGAGTTTTATTATCGCCCGGTATGGCGGCAAAATAAAACACGTTGTATTTGCCGTCTCGCACCGGGAAAAAGAAATAGGGGAATCCATGCTTGCCGAAGCGGCGCACTATGCGGAGCGATATGGCATTACATCATCCATGGTTTTGACCGGGTCAAAGTACCCCCAGCGAAACCGAAGGGAACTGGAACTGGTGCTGCGGAACTATGAAAAAAAAGAAAATGTAACGCTGGGCACCCTTTTGATGCTTGGTCCGGCTACCCTTGCCGCAGTGCATGACGCGGTAAAATATCGCCGCCCGATTCTTGATCGCTATGTGGCGGTGGGGGGATCGGCGGTACGGAGACCTCAGGTAATGCGGGTTCGCGTCGGTAAACGGCTGGGTGATCTGTTTGAGGAATGCGGCGGTTTTATCGATACTCCTTCCCGTATTTCTACCGGCTCGCCCCTTTCCGGAAAAGCAGTATTGAATCTTGACGAGCCGGTTACCAAAACCAGCTATGCGGTGTTTGCCATGCTGAAAGACCAGGCCGGCGCTTATCTGAAACAGGACTGCATCTCCTGCGGCGAGTGCAGAAATGTATGTCCGGTGGGGCTTGATCCCGAAGAACTGTACAAGCGCATAACCATTCTCCATGCTGCCCGGAATCCCGGCGCAGAGGAATGTCATGGCTGCGGTTGCTGCGAGCTTGTATGTCCTTCACATATACCGCTTTCGGATGTTATAATGGGAAAACCAATGTCTGGAGCTCTGCATGATTGACAGAGAAATACAACTCAAATTAAATCCTCAGGTGAATATTGCGCGTCCAACGGTTGCCCGTATGTGGCTGGTGTTTTCCTGCGCGTTTATTGCGGTGATACAATCCGCTATTAGTGATTCCGGCGCGTCATTTGCCGTTGCGGTTGCCGCTCTTGTTTCCGCTGTTTTGGCGGAATTGCTGGTTACCAGTACCAGATATGGGTTGGGGAAAATAAAGGACGGGAGCGCCGCGGCTTCTGCCATGGTGCTGGTCCTTTTACTGCCAAACAGTATTCACCCCGTGTATGCGGCGCTGGGCGCGGCGTTTGCGATGGTTGTGGTCAAACACAGTTTTGGCGGCCTGGGCTCAAACTGGATGAATCCTGCTTTGGGAGGCTGGCTCTTTATCCGGTTTTCCTGGCCGCTTGCTTTTTCCGGGGCGCTTGACGGTTCGTTTAACAGCGCAACCGGATATTTCCCCCATATAGGCAGCGCGATAGATCAGTCGGTAAGAACTTTTTTTAACAAGACTCTCTTTTCATTTTTGGGCGCTGAATTGCCTTCGGGGTATATCGATCTTTTTATGATGCAATCTCCGGGCATTATTGCCGACCGGGCTGTATTTGTGCTGGTTTTTGCCGTTGTGGTCATTGCCGCTTTTGAAATAAGCCGTTCCTGGCTGTCCATTTTGTACCTTGCCGTTTTTGGTTTTCTGGTGCGAATGGTCGGAGACCTTCCGGCCGGCGGACTCTGGTGGAATGGCGATGTTTTGTTTACCTTTCTTTCCGGCGGTACATTGGTTACTGCGTTTATCCTGATTGCCGATCCGTCCAGCGGAGCAAAATCGGCGCCGGGCAGCGCGATTATCGTGGTTCTTGCCGCTGTGTTCAGTATGATCTTCCGGATTTTTGCTCCCGCGCTGTACGGCGGTTTTTTTGCTGTTGCTCTGGTTAATGTCCTTACTCCGCTTTTGTGCAGGGTGGAACGGCATCTGCTGTACAAAGGAGCGGGGGCATGAACGATTTTATTCCGGCATTAAAGGATAGGGCTGTTTTTTTGGGCTGGGTTGCCGGTCTGGTGCTGCTTGCTTCGCTGCTCTGGTCTTTCAGCTTTCCTGCGCGGGCCGCCGGTCTGATGCGGGTAACGAACAAGGCATTAGTCGCAATGGATGACGAAAGGCGTTTGTCCGCGCCATTGCTCCATCGTTCCACCGGGCAAATTTTGGGCTGCTGGTATAGTGTACATGAATCCGATTCCCTCTTTTTTGTATTTACCATCATGCGGGAAGGTATCCTTGTTCCCTGCGGCGCGGAAGTTTCCGGCAAGGGAGAGGTTGTGGACATAATCCCGCTGGGTAACCATGCAAAGCAGGCGCTGGACAGGATACCGCAGAATTTGATTCAGATCTATGTTCGCCGCATAGAAACTGCAGGAGGAAAAATACATCGATGAACCGGACTGTGCCTAATCGTGTTTTGTGGAATAATATTTCTTCGCTTACCTATCTTTCGGGGACGGCGCTTTTGATCATGGCTTCGGGCCGGCTTGCCCATGCCATTACCACCGCAGGCGCGCTGCTGTGGGTGTACGGCCTGTCATCATTGGCTGCTCATGCCGGGGCAAAGGCTTTTCCCTGGCGGCTGCGATCGGTATTGCTTGCCTTTATCGCCTCATTTATTGCCGGCATATATCTTTTGCTGCTCTGGCTGCTTTCACCGCTGTGCGCGCTGGAAACATTTTTTATTATTGCGCTTATTCCCATGATTTGCATGGTATCGGGCATTTTCAAACGGCTTGAAACCTTTAGCCTCAGCGATGTTTTTTCCGCTTCCTGTTTTGAAGCATTGTCTTTGGGAATACTGGTCATTATTTTTGCGCTCATTCGGGAGCCGTTTGGCTTTTTATCGCTTTCTTTCCCCGGAGGGGCGCAGGGAATGGTGTTTTTGTTTTCTTTTAATACCGAATCCTTTTTACCCATTCGTGTCATTGCCAGCGCTTCCGGGGCATTTCTGCTTTTGGGTTACTGCCTTGGGCTGTACCGGTATTTTAGACCCGTTAATGCGTCACGGGAGGATGTCTAATGGTTACAAGCGCAGCCTGGCTGGTAATGCTGGCGGTTTTTTCCGGTTTGGCCATGAATATCATTTTACAGTTTGGCCTTGATCTGAAAGGCGCGGCCTTTAATAAAGCCATTAACAGAGAAGGGCTTCTGGTTGCTTCAGGAATCTTTTTTGTCGCCGTTATAGCGCTCTGGCTGGTGTTTGCGTTTATTCGCGCGTTTTTATTTTTGGGATTTTTGGAATATGTCTTTTTATTTCCGGTCAGCGCCCTGATGTTCTCGGTACTTGAATATTTGATGCAGCATTTTATTGCGAAGAGGGCTGCCGGGTGGCGCGTAAAGCCGTTGTTTGCCGGTATATTTGCGGCCGGCGCGCCTGTTGGCGGCGCGTCTATCGCTGCGGCGTTGTTTATCACTTTGAATATCGCAAACAATTTTCTGGAAGTAATTATTCTTGCACTGGGTTTTACGCTGGGAATAGCGCTTGCCATTGTGGTAGTGGGCGAAATTCGCCGGCGTTCCAAAATGGAGGCAGTTCCCCGCTGGCTGCGGGGCGGGCCTCTTTCCCTCATTTCCATGGGTCTGCTTTCACTGATATGCAGCTCCGGCGCGATTATTCTTTTTGAGGTTTTGGGGGCTCGTTAACAATGGCATCTGCAAAAATTACCCTGATTTTGGGATCACATGCGCATGTGCCGTATGGCGCGGATACGGCCGAATTTGAAAATGTATATCTGAACCATGTACGCCCCTTTGTTTCCAGTCTGTGTAAATATCCCCGCATATCGGCAGCGCTGCATTATTCAGGAGTGTTGCTCCACTGGATAGAGCGTAACCATCCGGGCTTGTTTATGTCGATTGAAGAGATGATTGCCCGTAAACAAATTGATATACTGGGCGGCGGATTTTACGATCCGATGCTGCCCCTTCTGCCTTTGCAGGACAAGATAGGTCAAATAGAACTGTTAACTACCTATATTCGCAAGCAGTTTGGCAAACGGCCCCAAGGCTGCTGGATACCGTCCTTTGCCTGGGAGCAAAGTCTGGTCAGCCCGCTTGCCGCCTGCGGCATGGGTTTTACCTTCCTTAGTGAACGGCAGTTTGCGCTTGCGAACGGCGCGGCAACAAATGCCTGCGTTTGCGAAGACCAGGGGAAGCTGATAACCGTGTTTCCTGTTTTGCAATCTTTGGAAACGGCCATTGCCGAAAAAAATGCCGCTCTTGTGCTGGAAAATTTCAGCAAAAAACAGCCGGCAGGCGCCGAAACGCTTGTTTCGATCTTTCCCCAAAAAATTAATGTTGCCAAAAATGAATCAATGGACAGCGCATGGAGCCGTTTTTTTGAAGACATTGCCCGCTGCGAACCATTTGTCGAAACAATCAGTCCCGGTAAATTGTGCAAAAATCTTGGGAATTTGCCCAAACGGTATTTTCCCGATTCGTCAGCCTGCACAGAGGGTATGTCACCCCGCCGTTTTATTATTACGCATCCCGAGGCGGGCGGAATCTATGCAAAAATGATTTTTACCAATGTATTGATAAATCAACTGCGGGGCGACAAGTCCCGCAAACTTTCCGCCCACGAAGAGCTCTGGAAGGCGCAGGGGAACGCCCTGTTCTGCAGAACGGGACAACAGGGTTTGCATAACCATCTGCTGCGCAGTGCGGCCTACAGCGCGCTTCTGAGAGCGGAGCAGATAACCAGGGAAAAGAGTAAATTTGTTCCATCGCTGGTGCCGTTTGACTTTAATATGGACGGCGCGGAGGAGTGGCTTTTTCAGGATTCAAAAATCAACTGTTATGTGCAATCATTGGGCGGGGGAATTTTTGAGTTGGACTACCTTCCCAGAGCATGGAATTATCTTGACACCTGCGATGGAAGGTTTGCCTTTGCCGATCGCCTGCTGCCTGCCGGAACAACGCCTGAAAAACTGGTGCCCGGCGCTGTCGATGCTGCGCGGCTTTGCCGGAATGAGCGTTATGAGATCAGTAATCTGGATAAAGTTCGCCGGAAGTTGAGTTTGGTATTGCGCCCGGCCGCGGCATCCATCCCGTTTGGAAATATTGAAATGGTAAAAACATATTCGGTAAAAAAAGACACAGTGTCCGCAGGGTATACCTTTACCAATCAGGGTGGTACGCCGGTGCCATTTCAGTTTGCCCCCGAAATTGATCTTGCCCTTCCGGGAAAAGGGGATACCTGCGCCCGCTTTTTTATCAGCAAGGCCGGGGCAGAAACGCCGCTTACGCAATCGCTGTTACGCGGTATCGACAGCCTGAAAATCCATGACCTTAAAAATGAAGTGCACATTACTCTGACAGCGAGTCGTTCTTTTAACGGCAAACTTTTACCGCTCTGTATTCCTGATCCCCAGACAGGCGCGGAATTATATCAGGCTTACTGCATAATGCCGTGTATTTCCCTGTCGCTGAAACCGGGTGAAACGCAGGAACTTGAGTTTACCTTGAAATTTTCGCATTAACTGCTGTTCTTTCCCGTAACTTGCATTTGGCGGCAAAGCCAAATAAATTCAAATTTACCCAATATTTGACAATTTATGGTATATTTATGGTATAGTATCTTATAGGGGGATTACACGATGAAAAAGACGTATGTATCCGGCATTGCCGCGATTACTTTTCTGTTAATGATAGGCAGCTTCGCGCTGTTTACCACTTGTAAAGACGGTGTCGGATCCACATCCAGTTACAATGGTCCGGTGGTGCACTCTATTTTGGTGAGCGCTGATAATGATGCCACTGAAGTAATGCAGGGTGATACCTTGCAGTTTTATGAGACTGTTGCCGCCGATAACGGCGCTACGGAAGACGTCTCCTGGTCGATTGATCCTCCAGTCAGTGGAGTAACCATTGATTTAAATAATGGTCTTTTGAGTGTTGGCGCGGCTGTACCGGTCGGCACCTCCATCACTGTTAAAGCGCACTCTCTGCAGTCCGGTTTTACGGATGTATTTGGGGAAGAAACCGTTATGGTAATAGCGCCCACCCCAACGGTACGCAGTGTTACCGTTACCGCCGATGCCACATCGGTAGTGCAGGGCACCACTTTGCAGTTTAACGCGGATGTTGACGTTGTTGGCAGCGCCGGAACGGGCGTTACCTGGTCGGTTAATCCTGCGGTTGCCGGCGCGAGCGTGAACGCAAGCGGCCTGTTGACCGTTGGGGCGGGCGTCGCAGCCGGAACCACTATCACTGTCAGGGCAACTTCCAGCGAGGCTGATTTTACCGATGTATTCGGCGCGGCAACTGTTTCGGTAACAGAGGCAGCGGCAGTAACCGATATAACCGTTACTTCACCGAACGCCACCGTAGCGCGGGGCACCAATACCGAGCAATTCACGGCGAATGTTACCGTGACTGGCGGCGCGGCGCAAACGGTTACCTGGTCAATTTCCAGTACCGGTCATGTTGGTACCAGCATCAGCGCGAGCGGGCTTTTAACCGTTGGGGCGAATGAAACCCAAGCCAGTATAACCGTCAGAGCGACTTCCAGCGTGCCTGATTTTACCGGTGTATACGGCGAAAAAACCATTAACGTACCACAGGTTAACGGCATTACCGTTACTGCGGCCGGCGGCGCTGCGTTTGTACCCAGAAATACGAATACCCTGCAGTTTAATGCGAATGTCGATGTGGTGCACGGCGCCGGAACAGGCGTAAACTGGTCAATTACCAGTACCGGCCATGTTGTTGGTACCAGCATCAGCGCGAGCGGGCTTTTAACCGTTGGGGCGAGTGAAACCCAGTCCAGCATCACTGTCAGAGCGGCATCCAGCGCGGCGGGCTTTACCGGCGTATTCGGCGAATTGACCGTAAACATACCGCAGGTAACTGCCATTGCCATTACTGCGGAGGGCAACCATACAACGGTGCAACAAGGCTCTTCCCAGCAGTTTAACGCCGCTGTCACCGCGGCAGGCGGAGCCACGCAGAACGTTACCTGGTCAATTTCGGACGGCAACCCCATAGCGGGCACGAGCATTAATGCAAACGGCAACTTGATTGTTGACCCCAATGAGGTCAACGGTAAGGTGCTCACCATTAGAGCACAAACCGCCGAGCCCGGTCTTACAACCGCCAATACAAGAACCATTACCGTAGTATTATCAGAAGAAAATACGCCAACCGTACATAACATTACCGTTACCGCTGTCGGCGGCGTTCTGTCGTTATTGCGGGGCAATACCCTGCAGTTTAACGCAAATGTCAACGTGTCCGGCGGCGCGGCGCAAACCGTTACCTGGACAAGAACCGGCCACACCAGCGCCGGAACGACCATCAACGGCAGCGGTCTGTTGACCGTTGCGGCGGATGAAACCGCAGCCAGCATAACCGTACGGGCGACATCAACCGTGGCGAACTTTACGGATGTATTCGGTGAACGAGTTATTAATATACAGGGAGTAACCGGCGTTACGGTAACTTCTCCGAACGCCACTGTGGCGCGGGGTACGAATACCGAACAGTTTAGCGCGGTTGTCGCCCAGTTTGGCGGCGCTGTCGAAACCGTTACCTGGTCAATTTCCAGTACTGGTCATTTTATTACTGGTCCTGCCAATAATCGCACCAGTATCAGCGCGACCGGTCTTTTGAGAATATCCTCGAATGAAACTCAGCCCAGCGTAACCGTACGGGCGACATCCACCGCCGACAATACCCAATACGGCGAGAAAACCATTACGGTACTGCTGCCGGTAGTTAACGGCATTACCGTTACTGCAGCGGGCGGTGCCGCCACAGTAGCGCCGGGCGCCACTTTGCAGTTTAACGCGAATGTTGACGCGGTGAACGGCGCCGGAACCGGTGTTACCTGGTCGGTTAATCCTGCGGTTACCGGTACGAGCGTGAACGCAAGCGGCCTGTTGACCGTTGGGGCGGGCGTCGCAGCCGGAACCAATATCACCGTCAGGGCGACATCCAGCGCGGCTGATTTTACCGATGTATTCGGCGCGGCAACTGTTTCGGTAACAGCGGCAGCGGCGGTAACCGGTATCACCGTTACTTCACCGAACGCCGTCGTAGCGCGGGGTACCAATACCGAGCAATTCACCGCGAATGTTACGGTTACTGGCGGCGCGGCGCAAACGGTTGTCTGGTCAATTTCCAGTACCGGCCATTTCACTACTGGTCCTGCCAATAATCAAACAAGTATCAGCGCGGCCGGTCTTTTAAGAATATCCTCGAATGAGACTCAAGCCAGCATAACCGTCAGAGCGACATCCAATGTGACCGGCTTTACGGGTGTATTCGGCGAAAAAACCATTAACGTACCGCAGGTTAACGGCATTACCGTTACTGCGGCGGGCAGTGCTGCAACAGTAGCGGCGGGCGCCACTTTGCAGTTTACCGCGAATGTTGACGCGGTGCACGGCGCCGGAACGGGCGTTACCTGGTCGATAAATCCCGCTGTTACCGGCACGAGTGTTGCAGGCGGTCTCTTGACCGTTGGGGCAGGCGTTGCCGCCGGAACCAACATCACCGTCAGGGCGACATCCAGCGCGGCCGGCTTTACCGGCGTATTCGGCACCGCAACTGTTTCGGTAACGGGAGGATCGGTACCAGCATCCATAGTAATTGATGCTTTCAGTGATGCCGGTGCAATTAATAACGGCGGAGGCGGAGCCATGCCTGCCGTAGTTACCAACGCGGGTTTTGTAATGACCGGTAACGAATGGTGGGCAGGTGTGTATCCTAATCAACCTGGCGCCGGTAACTCGACGACTCACGGCGGCGTACGAAACGCTGCGCAGCTTGGCGGCAGCGGTGACAATTTAAGCATTGCCAGAACCAACTGGAATAACGCTAGCTTTGTGAATAATGTTACGCAATATAAAGATTCTCATGCAACCGTTTCGCTGTGGGTGTATACGCGAGGTCCTGATACGCTGACCGGCGCGGATACGCTTACCTTTGAACTGCGAACCGGCAATCATACCAGTGCTACTGCAGGTTTTACCGCATGGACAGCCCCGCAATTTACGGTTACCCGCACTTTGGCAGGCGGAGCCGGCGCTCAGCCTGCCAATAATGACAGCGGCTGGACGAATATTCAGATTCCGCTGGCGAATTTCACCAACGGAGGCAATAACCTGGCTGCCCAAAGCTCCGTTGTTATAACCGGCTGGAGAATAGTTGCCGTTAGGGGTGGTATCAACTTCTTTATTTCTGACATCGAACTTATTAGTGTTACTCCGCCGACGCCCGAAGTAACCAGCGTGACTATAACAACCCCGGCAGCGAATGGTCAGCAGGTGGCGCGAAACACCACCCTGCAATTTGCGGCAACGGTTGTCGCTTCCGGCGGCGCTACGCAAAATGTGACCTGGTCAGTGACGCCTGCCGTTACTGGCGTAACCATTAACGCAAGCGGTCTTTTGACCGTTTCGAATACCGCAACGCTGGGTAACGCTACTATTAGAGCAGCTTCCGCCCAGGACGGCTTTGCCACCGTAATTGGGGAACGAATCGTTAATATAGTGGCGGCTGAAACACCCGCCGTAACCGGTGTCACCATTAATTCTCATGCGGCGGGCGCGCAGATAGCGCGAGGCACTACCCATCAGTTTACCGCGAGTGTTACCGCAAGCGGCGGCGCATCGACAACGGTTACCTGGTCAATTCCCACTGCCGTTACGGGTGCCTCCATTGACACAACAACCGGTGTGGTAACCCTTACAGCCGGCGCAACACTGGGTAACCTCACGGTAAGAGCGACTTCCACGTTTAATGCCAGTGTATGGGGGGAAAGAACCGTTCAGATAATTACTCCCCCCACAAACACGGTTACCATTACGACTCCGGTGGCTAACGGGCAGCAGGTATTACGCAATACCACCCTGCAATTTGGCGCGATAGCGCTCATTAACGGTGTTTCGTCGACAAATGTAACTTGGTCGGTTAACCCTGCCGTTACCGGCGTAACCATTAACGCGGACGGCGTTTTGAACGTTGCGAATAACGCAACGCTTGGTAACGCCACTATAAGGGCAACTTCCCAGGGTGTATTTGGAGAAAGAACCGTTCAGATTGTGTCGAGCGCGACTCCTGGCGTAACCAACGTTACCATTACATTCCCGGAGGCTAATGCTCAGGTACCGCGAGGCACAACCCAGGCGTTTGCCGCAGGCGTTATCGCTAACGGCGGCGCTTCGGAATCTGTTACATGGTCGGTTACGCCCGCCGTTACCGGCTTAACCATGAATGCGACAAGCGGCATTTTGACTGTTGCGAATAACGCGACGGTTGGCAATGCTACTATTAGAGCGACTTCCGTGTTTAATACCGCTATATGGGGGGAAAGAACTGTTCAGATAACCGGGCCGAATGTATCCAGTGTAACCATTACGACTCCGGCGGCGGGTGCTTCGATACAGCGGGGTTCCACGATGACCTTTGTTGCGGATGTTGCCGCTACCGGCGGCGCTACGGAAGGCGTTACCTGGTCGATTAATCCTGCGGTTGCCGGCGCGAGCATTAATGCAAACGGTATTTTAAGCGTGAATACAAGCGTTGCAATTGGAACCAATATCACTGTAATAGCGGCGTCAGCCCAATCCGGCTTCGCCAATGTGACATCTTCAAGAACCGTTTCAGTAGCGGCGGCGGCCACCGGGAATACCATTACCTATACCAACGGCGCCAACGGCGGCGTGGGTGGTCCGGGTGCTGCAACGGCAGGTTCATCAGTAACCGTAACGATCAACCCAAGTCCCGGTTATGCGCTGCAATCGATCACGTTTAGTCCCAACGTAACAGGCCTTACCGGAACCGGTAATGACGCCGGCGCTACCAGAACATTTGATATGCCCGGCAACAATCTTACCATTACTTCAACCTTTGTTCTGATTGAAGTTGTCGATGGTCTTCCGCTGCCGATAAGGGACATCAGTATTCCGGATGATCCTACTGGTCGTGGCAGATTGTTCTTCCAGTTCAATAACCTGACCAAGGGAGCATGGAGGGATGACCAGATTCACATTGTCATCTTGGGACGAGTGACTGCCGCTGGTAATAACTGGCATTTTGTGAGTCCGGAAAACAACGGTACGCTGGTTCGGGCAAATACCAATATGAATAGTATTCATATTCCGCCCCATCCCAATACCGAAACGGGCAGGTTTGCGGATGTCTCATTTACGCTGGCGGAAGCGCGATATGTCTACATAGACAGGGTTCATTCGGGAAGATTGTTTATCAGTTATGGCGAGCCCATATTGGTACAATTCCATGGCAGCGGCAATAATGTCAACGGATTTGGCGGACCGGATCTGAACAATCCTACTATCCCCGGTTACAATGTCTATCATGAGTATTTTGAGTTTTCCTTAAGGGATAATGACGGGTGTTTATTTGCCAATACCACCAGGGTTGACTTCTTCAGCTTCCCGGTTATCGCCCGCGTGCTTGGAAGGACACCAGGCGGACAGCGGGTAGATCTAACGGCGGGTGAATTTTTACCCAGAAGCGAAATCTTCGGGCAATGGGAAGCAAGGGTTCCGCCGGAATTCTGGCATCTGAAAACGCCGCTTAGAATCGAAGCGCCCTGTAAAATGGACTTTAACACCGATCGGCGATATGGGAACTATTTCCAGCCATACATTGATGCGGTTTGGGACATGTGGAGAGCCGCAGGTACTAACGGGGTAACGATTGTAAACAGCGAGGGACACCTATATAGAGGGCAGATAGAAACCAGAAATAATATACGAAGGAATCATAGTGCGCAAACGTATACCGAAGAAGTTCTGGTATTAAGGACCTCGAATTCCTCGGCTCTGTTTAACTCCGGAGAGGCTATTATCAGAAAACCAAACACCCAGGCGGTACTGGAAGGCAGGGAAATGCTGGACGACAGCTCCAATGGCGTTGGAGAATTCAGCCTGGCTGCACAGGCGCAGATTTGCGCGGCATTTACCAGAGGTGTTGCTCATCTGCCTAGCGTAGCGGGTAATACCAATCCATGGGGTCCGCTGGATGCGAATGGACGAATTATTCCTCATGGGCAGCAGACAAGTGTGCCATCCAACTACTATTATCAGTCCGGCTTTAATGGCAACATAAGGATGAACCACTATGCAAAATACATGCACGAAATATCCGCATATGGTTTAACCTACAGTTTCTGCTATTCCGATATATGGGAACAATCAACAACATTGGTTGCTGACCGGCCGGAAGCCCTGGTAATCGACCTGCGCTACTAGTTGCTGAAACACGGAGGAACACGGAGTACAAAGAAGCAAATTCAAAACTTCTTTGTGTGCTCCGTGGGACTCCGTGATCTTTGTGTGATATATTTCGAGAGATCACCACCTTGCGGTATTTTGCGTCTTTTATTATAATGGCCTAAATGAGCAAAATCATTCTGAAGGCCGAGGACCTTGACGGGTACTTAAGCGCGGCGGATAAAGACTATTTGGCCCGGATGGACAATCTGTACAATCAGGCAATGCGCTGTTTTACCCGGCTTTCTTCGGGCTTGCAGGCGGAAGACAGCCTCATCTCCCTGTATAACGAGATGGGGGTATTAATGCAGGAAATTTGCCGCATGGCCCCCAATATCCACGTGTACGGCTTCCAGAGCCCTCAGGAGAGCCATCCTGAGGCTTCGCGGCTTATTGCCAAACTGCGGGATGTGCGGACAGAGAATCAGGAATTCATTTATTATATACAGCGTGCCTACGAAATGCTGTTCAAATTGGCCTGGGGGGGCAGTCCCGGATCGGATAAAAACTATCTGATTGTGCAAACCCCGGTTACCGCTCCGGTGCACAATTATGCGGTACACAAGATCACCAACATCGACGATAAAATTGAAAATACGGTTATGTGCGTTATGCTGCGGGGAGCCTTGCTGCCGTCAATGATTATGAGCAAGGAAATTCAGGAGTATTCCTC
This sequence comes from Treponema sp., assembly GCA_009784775.1. GTDB lineage: Bacteria > Spirochaetota > Spirochaetia > Treponematales > Breznakiellaceae > WQXQ01. The sequence goes on along the minus strand of WQXQ01000014.1, from coordinate 12,230 downwards.
GCACGGTTATGTAACGCCTTTTGCCATGTTTAAAATACAGCGGGATGATTCCAGAAAAGAACTGGACATGGAGTATATTCTGGATCTGGATCGTTCCTATTTCAGGCTTGAAGAGCTTGATGGCAAAGATCTGGTTTTTGCCGATCCCATGAATGCCACTGGCGGAAGCCTGGTGACAGTGGTGAAATATTTACTGGATGCGGGGGTAAAGCCAAGATCAATTCTGTTTTTTAATGTTATTGCCGCGTTAAAGGGAGCGCTGCGGGTTGTCCGCGCTTTGGATAACTGCACTGTGTATACTCTCTGGATGGATCCCATGCTTAACGATCAGGCGTATATTATGCCCGGTCTGGGAGATGCGGGGGATCGCATCAACGGCAGGGATGGGGAATTGCATCCCCGGAATATCATACAGCTTATTGCGGACTACGGCGACAACATTGCGCGGCTGTACCGCTCTCAGCTTAGAAAAATAGAAGATACGGTACTGGACACAAAAAAATGAAATATATAACGTTATGCTTACTTGCGATTGTTATATTCGCCGGCTGCGCGAGCAGGGGGGCGGCTTCTGCGGAAGAATATTTTGCCATTGGCATGGCGTATTATGACATAGGGAAATTTGCCGAGGCGGAAAAATGGCTGAACCGGGCAAAGGCAAAAGACAGAACCAAAAGCGCGTCGGAGTACAATCTGGGGCGTATTGCGTTTGAGCTTGATCGCTATGAAGATGCGGCAAAACATTTTGAGTCAATTCTAAAGCGCGACCCCCGCAATGTACTGGCGCTGAAAGCCGCCGCCTATACCCAGATACGGTTAGGCGATCTCAAAAAAGCGTCGGCGCTGTATGACCGGCTGCTGGCACTGGTTCCTGAAAGCGCCGATGACGGTTACAATTACGCCCTTGTATTGTTTGCCATGGAAAAATATGCCGAGGCGGAGCAGGTGCTGAAGAATCATGAATTTGCCCTGCTGGATAACAGCGATGTTCTGCTGCTCTATGCCCGCACCCAAAAGATACAAAACAAGCCCGAGGCTATTGATACCTTTGCCAACTGGCTTATTAACAATGACGATGCAAAAGTCCGCTACGAATATGCCCAATTGCTTGAAGAACAGGAATTGTACGCCCGCGCCCTGGAGGAATACCGCGCGGCTCTTGAAAGCCTTACCAGCAGCAGTGTTAATCCCACAAAGCCGGAACTCCATTTTACCATTGCCCGCGTGCTTCTTATCGCCGATGCCGGCAGTACCGAAGGGATAACCGAATTGCAGGAAGCGGTGGAAGAAGGTTTTTCTGACTTTGACGCAATCGAGGCGCTGCTTGTCGATGAGCGTATAAGCGCCGCTAATAGAGATGCATTACGGACGATTGTTACCGAGGGAAGACGCACTGTCAGCAAAACGCTCAGTACTGCCGCCGGCAGCGATAAATCCGGGCTGGATGATGACACGGACAATGCAGACGATGAGGAAAAAACGGAATAATGATTGTATCAATGATTCAGATGCTGTTTGAATTGCCCGATGTTTGCAGCCTTAAGGACAAACGGCGCATTGTCAAATCGGTAAAGGACAAGCTGCAGCGCCGTTTCCACATGAGCGCCGCCGAAGTTGATTTGCAGGATTCGTTGTCCTTTGCCCAGATAGGCGGGGCGCTGGTTTCCAACTCGCGGGTTTTTGGCGAGACCGTATTACAAAAAGCATTTGCGATGATTGAAAATGAAGTTCCGGTTCGCATACAGGACATGAGTATCCATTCGGAGGAATTTTGATGAAGACTATTAAATGGCTGTTGCTATTATTCTGTGCGGCTTTAGCGTTCAATTCCTGCCTTGGGGTTTCGGCAGATATACACATACGGGCCGATGGTTCCGGAAAAATTGCCCTTGAGTACCGGGTTTCGCAAGTACTGGAGTCCATGGGCAGGCTGGACGGCAATGAACGCTGGCCGGCTATTCCTGTTGGCAAGGCGGATTTTGAACGAAGTGTCGCAAGAATTCCCGGTCTGCGCCTTTCGGCTTTTTCTGCAAAAAGTGTATCGAATGTCTTTGGCGGCAAAGATCTGGTTACCAACGTTACGCTGGAATTTAATAATACCGGCGCCCTGTTGGCCTTTTTGGACAATACCGGCGCCGGCGTGTCTTTCACGCAGGAAAACGGAAAAAATAGCTTACGCCTTGTTCTGCTGGATGAAGCGGCCGTCATTACCGATGATGACCTGCTTGCCCTGCTGCAGGAAATTGCCGCGGGTTATACCATAAGCGTCAGCCTGAGCGCTCCCAAAAACGCAAGCCTTACGGCAATTCCCTCGTCTGTTTCGTTTGCGCAAATGGTTTCTCAGGGAAAAAAAGTTTTGGCTGTCATTGGCCTGGGAGACCTGCTTGCCCTTGAAGAAGGCCTGACGGTAGAGATGAGCTGGTAGGAGGTTCCACTATGCGCATGATAGTACAAAAAACATTATTGGTTTTGCTTTTTTTGGCGGTGGTGTTTTCCGGCTGTTCGCGGGCGGAGCCTAAAATTGCGTTTGGTTTTATACAACTGGTCTATTATCAGGATAAAAATAAACCGCAGGAGTATTTTTCTTTTTTCATTATTCCCGAAGACGATGACGGCCTTGAAAATCTGGAAGACCTGTACCTGTACCATGACCGCGAACAGCTGCGCTGGCATATCAAAAGCGATGACTGGATAAGTTATACCCATGAAGAAAAAACATGGATCGGATCAAGAAGTATCGCAATCGGTGAGGATGAGATTCTGCCAAGGGGCCAGTATCGGGCTGTGTTGGTGAACAAGGGCGGAGAAAAATCCGAACGTAATTTTAGTTTTGACGCGCCGGAAGAACCCCGGTTTCCTTTTCCCAATCTGGAGATAAGCGGGGGCAGCTATACGGTGACTTCATCATATCCGGTGAATCGCCTGGTCTGCTATGATGAACAGGGTAAATATGTTTTTACCGCAAGACTTGATACGCTGAGCGGCTCGGTGAATGATCTGAACATTCCGGCTCCGGCCCGGACGGCGGCGCTTTGGGCAGAAGACGCCGAATATTTTATGTCGGCCTATACCGATGTCACCGCCCTCCGTTAAAAGCGGTTTTCCCGCTGCAATTCGAAGTTATGTACTGCGGGCCGGACGGGGAACCGCCGCCCAGCGCCGTTCCTACGATTCCCTTGCAGGGCAATTAATCATTCCCTTTGAAAACAGGCCGCTTGATTTTTCTGTGGTTTTTGGCAATAACAATCCGGTTACCATCGAGATTGGATTCGGCATGGGCGAGGCCACGGCTATTATTGCCGCGGCGCATCCCGATAAAAATTATCTGGGCATTGAGGTGCACAGGCCGGGAATAGGCAAACTCCTCTGGGAAATTGAACGGCAATCGCTTGTCAATCTCAGAATCATTGAACATGACGCGGTTGCGGTTTTGGAAAAAATGATTCCGCACAATACACTGGAAGGGATACATCTTTTTTTCCCCGATCCCTGGCCCAAAAAACGGCACCACAAACGGCGCCTGGTCAAACGGCCTTTTACGGATACCCTTGCGTCCCGGCTGAAACCGGGCGGCTATCTGTATATGGCTACCGACTGGGAGCAATATGCCGAATGGGCGCTGGATGCGTTAAGCGCAACAGAAGGTCTGGTTAATTCTGCTGCTGATTTTGCTCCGCCGCAGGACTGGCGGCCCCGCACCAGTTTTGAGCGAAAAGGACTTGCAAAAAATCATCAGGTAAAGGAATTGCTATTTGTAAAAATGAGGAATGAGGAATGAGGAATGAGGGGCGGCAGACAACGCTTGAACGTCTGATAACACAGTACCAGAAATCGTATTATGATGGTGAGGCGGAAATTGCTGATGAAGCATTTGATCTGCTTTGGGATGAACTGAAGGCGCTTGCCCCCGACAGCCCGGTTATCAAAAGGGTGGGGGGGGGGAGTGATGCTGCGCATCACGGCGATGCCGCCCACGGTGTTGATGGTTTTCCCAAGGCTAAACATATTATTCCCATGGGCAGTCAGGATAAAGCTGCTAACCCCGAAGAATTCCGCGCATGGGCGCAGAAACAGGGTCTAACCCAATTTTTGGTGCAGTATAAACTTGATGGGGCCAGTCTTGAACTGCAATATGAAAAAGGCATTTTGGTTCGGGCGGTGACCAGAGGCGATGGCATTATTGGCGATGAAATTACCGCCAATGCCCGGCGCATGATAGGCGTGTCTGACAAGCTGGGTCTTCCCTTTTCCGGCGGTGTACGCGGCGAAGTAGTAATGATCCGCACTGTGTGGCGGGAAAAGTATGAGACCAAGGCCAATTGCCGCAATGCCGCGAACGGCATCATGCGCCGCAAAGACGGCTCCGGCTGTGAAGACCTCAACATGATTACCTATGACGCTGCGGCAAACGATGACGATTTTTATTTTTCCGATGAGACGCAAAAACTGGAATGGCTTGGCAAACAGGGTTTCCAGACCACTGTGGTAACCATGTGCAATGATGCGGAAGCAGTTATTGCGTACCGTAACAAAGTGGCAAATATGCGGGACAAACTTCCCTTTGATATAGACGGCCTGGTGGTGAAGGATATTGCCACCGACATGGCCGATTTGCGCCGCGCCCGGCCCGAAAAACAAATTGCCTTTAAGTTCGAGCTTGAAACCGCTTTTAGCATACTCAGGCAGGTGGAATGGAGCGAGTCCGGTGCAACCTATACTCCCATTGGCATTGTTGATCCGGTTCGCATTGCCGGAACCACCGTGCAGCGGGCCAACCTGAACAATCCCGACATGATCCGCGCTCTGGGTCTGAAAATCGGTTCGGCGGTTTCGGTGGTAAAGCGCGGCGAAATTATCCCCAAAATTGAAGGCCTTGCTCCAGGCAAAATTGCCGATGACGAACAGGAAATCGAAATTCCCGTTATATGTAATGCCTGCGGTACCGATCTGGTGGACGCAGGCACCCGCCTGTACTGCCCCAATGCCGGCTGTCCCAAACGTCTGTTGCATCGCCTTGAAAAATGGATTGCGGTATTGGACATTCGTGAGTTAGGTGAAAAATTGGTGCGCCAGCTTTTTGACAAAGAGCGGGTGCGGCATATAGCCGATTTGTATACACTTGGTGCGGAAGAACTTGCCGCATATGATCGCATGGGGGAACTTTCCGCGGCAAAAGTGGTGCGTCATATCCAAACACCGCGGGAACTTTCCCTTGCCGCTTTTATCGCCGGCTTTGATCTTGAAGGCATCGCCGAAACCACCATGGAAAAAGTTGCCGTTGCCGGATTCAATACTCTGGAAAAAATCCGCGCCGCCTCCATTGAAGACCTTGCCGCCATTCACGGTCTGGGAGAAATTACCGCCAGGGTCATTGTTGACGGCCTTGGGGAAACCGCCGCCGAAATGGATGCGGTACTGAAGGCGAACATTATCAGCATTGCCCCGCCTCCGCCTGATGGAGCCCAACCCCTGCGCGGCCTTTCCTTTTGCTTTACCGGCGAGCTTTCCGCCATGAAGCGCGGCCATGCCGAGGAGAAAATCAAGCTGCTGGGCGCATTGGTCAAATCATCGGTGGTAAAAGACCTTGCCTATCTGGTCACTAACGATCCCGGCTCCGGTTCCGGCAAAAATAAAAAAGCCCGCGAGCTGGGCATACCTATTATTGATGAAGAGCAATTCCTGGTCCTGCTTGCCAAAGCGGAGAAAGGCGATGGCCAGCCAGCAAGCAAATCTCAAAAAACACCGGCGGTTCAGGGAGAGTTGTTTTAACGCGTCAATTTGAAGATTTTCCGTTTGCTTGACAAAAATCGAATAAGTATGAGATTATATAACAAAGGAGCAATAAACAATGATATTACGATTGGTAGTGGCAATTATTTTTTTGTTAATGGGAACCTTTTTTTTCGCAATAGGAATATCAGATTGGGATAAAGGGGAAAGCAACAGGTTTGCTCTTGTAGGCGTAGGGGGATTATTTATACTTGTGGGCATATTAACCATCGCTGAAGGAGTCAGACAGATACTGCGTAAAAGACTGGTAACAACAGGCAGATTGGTTAGGGCAAAAATAACAGGCATTGCGGAACAAAAATGGATAAGTAAAGGAAGAACGCATATAGATTATAAACTGAAAGCGGAACATAACGGGATGGTATTTCTTAGTGAAATTATAACAAAAGACGATATAAGACAAACGGAAAAGTATGAGACCGTTAATGTATACATAGACAATAATAATGCAAAAAAATACTATGTTGATTTAAAAAGTGTAGTAAAAGAAGAAACCAAAAAAGACCCCATGAAAAACCCGCTGATAACGGTTGCGCCCATGCTGCTTCTTGTAGGAATAACATCTACAGGGTTTGCAGTATTTATGGGAGGCGCAGGAATAATGGGAAAAGTCGATTATGAAGGGAGTCTTATGGTGCTGGTAATTATTTGCGCTGTCTTTGCCGCTATAGGTTTACTCATGACAGCAGCGGCAATAACAGTAATGGCTAAACAAACCAACAAAAAGAAAATGCAGCAACAGGCCAGACATACAGGCAGATTGGTTAAGGCAAATATAACAGGCATTGTTGAAGATGTAAATGTTCGGATAAGGAGAAGGCATCCGCGCCTGCTGGAAGCGGAATATGACGGAAGGATATTTCATAGTGAGTATCTAAAGGAAAAAGAAATAGAAAACATACAGTTGGACAAAGAGACCGTTGATGTATACATAAACAGGGAACATAAGGATGTTTATTATATTGATTTGGAAAGCATAAAAAAGGAGTATTGAGAGATGCACCATCACATTACTGAAATTGATATGCTGATACGGCTTGGGCTTGGTTTTGCCGCCGGAGCAATTATTGGATTTGAACGTTCAAGCCGCAATCAGGTGGCGGGTCTCAGGACGCATATTCTTATCGCGTTGGGGGCAACGCTGCTTATGCTGCTCTCGATTTGGATACCGCAGCAGGTTGGCGGCAGAATTGGTGATCCCGGCAGAATAGCCGCGCAGGTTGTTTCCGGCATCGGTTTTCTTGGCGCGGGCGCAATAGTCCGTCTGGGCAATAACGTTAAAGGTTTGACTACTGCCGCTTCTCTCTGGCTTGTTGCCGCGGTGGGGCTTGTGCTTGGCGCGGGAATGTATATCGCTGCTGCCGCTGCGGAAGTTATCGGTTTGGTTACATTGATATTTCTTGACCGCCTGGAAAAACGGTTTTTCCCCACGGTAAGGAATAAGGTGCTTGAATTGCGCTACAAAAGCGGATTTTCTCCTGACATAAAGGCGGCGCAGGATATATTGATGAGCTTTGGGCTGCAGACCCAGTCCCCGGATGTAAAACAAAACACGGGCAAGAAGAAAAAAACCAAAGTTCGATTCCTTGTCAGTATTCCGGAATCACTTGATGTCGCCGCCCTGGCAAAAGCATTCAAAATCGCCGACCACGTAGCAAAAGTCGAAATCAAAGAAAAATATTAATCTGGGGATTTTTTTCGTATTTTTGCACACAGAGGCACGGGGTTCACAAAGGCACGGAGGGAAAGAAGGAGGAGTTGCGCATTTGAAATTACGCGACTCTTTTCATTATCCTTTTCTTCTCTTTTCTCCGTGTCTCCGTGGAACTCCGTGTTCTCCGTGTGAAAAATTGAGAATAGAAACTAGAAGTGTCTCTTTAACAGGCCTTTGAAACCGGCGCAGTGGCGGGCTTCGTCGCGGGCCATTTCGTGAACGGTGTCGTGGATCGCGTCAAGGCCTTTTTCTTTTGCCCGCTTGGCAATGTCGGTTTTGCCGGCACAGGCGCCAAATTCGGCTTCAATGCGCAGTTCAAGGTTTTTCTTGGTGCTGTCGCTGATCACTTCGCCGAGCAATTCTGCAAATTTAGCCGCGTGTTCCGCTTCTTCAAGGGCATAACGCTGAAACGCATCGGCGATTTCGGGGTAGCCTTCGCGTTCGGCAACCCGGGCCATTGCCAGATACATTCCCACTTCGCAGCATTCGCCGTTAAAGTGCGCCTGCAGATCCTTTACAATGTCTGCGTCAACGCCTTTGGCAACGCCGACCATATGTTCAGCCGCATACGCCGCGCCCGCCTGTTGTTCCTTGAACTTTTCTGCCGGAACCTTGCACTGGGGGCATTGTGCCGGCGGCTGATCGCCCGTATGTACATACCCACACACTGAACAAACCCATTTTTTCATACATACTCTCCTTGAATAGTAATAGAATACCGTTATTATACCATAAAAATGCTTTTTTATACAATTATGGAGTTAACCACAAACAGACACAGTATACGCTCTGGCACTTGTGTCTTACCATTCTTTGGGGACAAAATTGTCTGGGATAGCCATTTGCATGGTGTCGCCGGTCTGTTCCAGCACGTAGAAACCGGCATCGATCGCGGCTTGTTTTTCTCCGGCACTCCATATCGCACAGGCTATTGCGCCGTATATTTTGCGGGTATCGCGCTTTTTGTTCCGGTGATCCCGTAATATTTGCAGCCGTTTTTCGTGGTGTTCAATATCTTTTTCCTTCAGTTTGGACTTTACTTCCACCGCCATAATGCAGTCGCCGTTTTCCAGCAGTATATCTACTTCTGCTATGACTTTTTTCTGGTCATCCAGAATTTCATACCCGCCGGAGGCAATACCGTCAAAATGACATCCCATTTCGTTAAATTTTTCGGCAATACCGGGTGCCACCAGATGTTCCGCGAGCTCCCCAAAGCTGTTGTGCAACCCGCCCATTTGCTGGTTCAGATCATCAAACTTCTTGTCCAGTTTTTTCTGCCGCTCGTCATACTCTTTCTGCCGTTCTTCAGCCTCTTTCTGCCGTTCTTCATATTCTTTCCGCCGTTCGGCGGCCTCTTTTTGCCGCTCTTCTTCCCTTCGGCGGTCGGATTCCTGGAACATTGCCCACACTTTTTCAAAGGTGAGGCCTTCGCCGGTTGGGGGCGGTCTGTCGATTACGATCGTTTCCATGATGCTCATCTCCTGTAATAATTATATCAGACTTTCAGCAATGTGCACAGTAAAAATATGCACACACAAGCCTGTACCTTATATATGGCGAAATATGGCGTTTTGCTTTAGTGTTTGCAAAAGAAAAATACTGGCTGGACCCTTCGCAATTTAGTCATCAATTCGGTTGAATCGTACATTGATATTCGATTTTGCCTCTGGATATGGCTTGATGAGCACGGTAAATGAGTTTTGATGTTCATCAAGTTCATATACGCTTTTCCAGTCAATAAACGGCAGATGTTCTATTGCCGCATCGAAGAATTCACATTCAAGCCGGAAAATATTGCGGTCAAAAGACCATAAGCCGTCGCCGTCCTGAAACAGTTCTTTTCTGTTTACGGTTGTGGTAACCGTTACAATGCAGGTTCCGTTTTTAACCAGAATTAATTCATACCTGTCGGCACGGGGGCGATTATGTGCGTCCCTGTAGGAAATCCTGCCCTGCCAGGTTGATCCGGAAAAGGGATCAACAGTCTGGGCAGGAATCCATGTGGCAACAAAAAACAATACAGAAACAGTAATGAGTTTTACCATTTCCTGTTTCCAATTCCGTATTTTACGCCGAGGGACAGCTCAATCAACGAATAATATGGCATATATCCTAATTCCAGAAAAAATACCCCTTTCCTCCTCGGACGGAATCCTAGAGTAGCGCCTAAAGCAAAACCGTGTCCAATGTTAGCGCCGATATTGGCGGTTAATTCGACTGTATCAAACTTATAGCCCAGTCTTACAAGCAGGGGGATAGATGATCCTAATTCAAAGTAATAAACATCAAATGCAATAGATGGATTAATCGAAAGCGTTAGCCACCGAAACGGACAGAAATCAAATGCAACTCCCAAAGACACCGGCAAATATAAATCATAACTATAATCATAATAATAATAACCATAATAATCATAAGTCTCATCAGCTCTTTCTTTTTCTCCCAAACCCATACCAAGTCTCCAACCCAGAAAAATCAATCTATTTTCCCATGCGTTTTCGTCCAGAGTGTTATCTCTGGCAGGTCTGGTTTTTTGATCTGATGCCCGATCCTGTCTTGGCTCTGCGGTTGTTTGTTGCCGTTGTTGGGCTGCTGTTCCTATGGTGCGGGTCAGGTTCCGGGCAAATTCCTCCATTTTATTATACGCCTCATCCATGCCTCTAATTTGTACATTGGCGGATCCCAATACTTCGGCGGTATTGATATCAAGTATACGCGCAGAAATAACTAAATTACTGCCAAGCATGGAAACGGTACCCCGGACTATGAACTGGGCGTTTAATACCCTTCCCATTTCAGCGGTTTTATCTTCATCCGCCCAGTCATCCATTTGCCAGCGCTGCGCCGTCATCATGGCGTTCAATGCGCCGCGGTCAATAACACTCAGCCGCCGTGTATCGTTAATAAAATTTACCAGCAGCTCGGTTAATGTTTCCGTGTCATCCCTATGGGATTGTCCTGCCCGGTTTTCCAGCGGAATAACGACAACCCGGGGGTTACCCTGCGCAAAACAATACACCGCAAGGAAAATCAATACGGTAGCCATCATCATTTTTTTCATTCTTCAATCCTCCTCAATTGATTGATAAAATCTTCTGTAAAATCCTGTTCTATATTTCTAAGCGCCCTTCCAATAGCATCGTTCAGGTTTGTATGCCTGAAAACCGGATATTCTTTTTGGAAGCGCACCAATGGCCGCCCGTTTTGCAGTCTGAATGTAATATCAACCAGAGGTTGAACGGTGTTATAATTTTGGGTTTTTTGTTCATTCAAGGTAATGTGTATAACAGCGTCATATGTGCCGCCAGAATCAATCAGCAAAAAACCTTCTTCGCGCAGAATGTGCGTAGTTGCAAGCGCCAGGGAATTGGTACGCTTGTCATTCAGGGTAATGGTCACCGTCATGTCTTTTCTGTTATGTTCGATTGCATTGGTAATACGGGAATTGATGGCAGGAATCGTCGCGTAACGCGCAGCAGAAGCGCTGTTAATCAGTACTGCCATGGACGCATATCCGGCGGCAAGTTCCGCCAAACTGCGGGCTTCTCTCAGTTTTTTTACGGCTGCGTAAGGGTTGGAACTGGTTTCATTTTTTGCCAATATATCGTTTGTCAGTGCCATGGCATTTTGTATCCGGGAATCGTAGATGGCCAGAGCCTCGGCCCGGTTGATTTTTGCCAGTACATACACCGTTCCCCTGCGATTGGTATAGGGCGCTTCAAATGTTACGCCAAAAAAATCCGCCTGAGTATTAATCAGCGCAGATTCGGTAACCGAGGTATTTTCAGTAAATCCGGTTTTCCCGTTTTGGGTTGTTTCCTGATACGTTACCAACAAGTCGGTCTGGGCTTGAATGGTGGTATTGAAATACATGGATATTTGCATCAAGGCTCTGTCCCGCGCTTCTGCGGCAGATTTCCCTTCCCCCAGACCGCTTATGTACGTTGCCGGCGGAAATACGGTGTCCTTATTGGTTATCCAGCGGGGAGCATCCTGCGAGAACGCAATAGATAGGGGAAAAAAGAGGGTAAATAGAAGCAAAATCCGCCTAAATCTCATCATAATCTCCCATTTTTATACAGGCTAAAAGCATTGTATTCATTATATACAATCTTATAGCACAGTGTCAATAGCTGGTTTATAGGCTAATATCATAGAAAAGGCGGAATATAAGGATTTGACCATACAGGAGCTTTTTATTGCCAATTTAAAGGCATACCGAAAACTGCGAAAAATTTCCCAGTTGCAGTTGGCCGAACTGTGCGATTCTTCAAGCGGTTATATTGGGGAAATAGAATCAGGCAAGCGCTTCCCATCGGTAAGCATGATTGAACGGCTTGCCCTTGCACTGAAAATTGAGTCTTGGCATTTATTCAAAAATGAGCCGGTCAATGGTGCAGCATCAAAGCCTTCCAGAAAACTTGCGCCGACACAAAAAAGTGATATTATGAAAAAAGCAAATGCCGCCCTCTCCAAAATCCTTGATAATTTCTAAAACCTGTTACCTTGACAAGGTAACCTGAAACCCACATAATACTCCCAATGATTGAAAAATCCGCCATGAGTAGACAGAACCCCATGTCGAATAGCACTTGCGGACATAGGTACCCCTTGGTATCGGGTATCGGGTATCGGGTATCGGGTATCGGGTATCGGGTATCGGGTATCGGGTATCGGGTATCGGGCTCAATTATATCATAGATACCTATATCACCGTGTCTAC
>WQXQ01000013.1 GCA_009784775.1 Treponema sp. | reverse complement strand
GGGCGGGGGGGCGGAAGGGGAACGGGGATAACATAGCGAATAGACTCCAGTGCGAGCAAGGGGCCCGGGGAAATGAGGAATTAGCAATGAGGTACGCAGTTGCCGAAGGCCTTGAGTAGGGGATGGCGCGGAGCGAGTACAGGGCGGCGAGTGATGCCCACAGGGTGTTAAGTTGATAACTGAGTATATGTTGCATTATCGCAGTAGCCCCTTTCCTCATCCCTCATTATATTACACCGTTTCAAGTGAAAGTGTCAAGGGGCAAAAAAGGGGTGGTTTTGGGTGTTCGCTCTCCTTTTTTGCTTGCTTTTTTTGCGGGTAAAGGGTATATTTAATAAAGGGAACGAACAATGGCGGACAACATTTTATACACTCAATCAGCATTCAAACACGGATATACCCAAGATGACATAGAACGAGCAATTGAAACAAGGATATATGAGGATATTCTCAAAGGAGAAGATGAAATATATCTCATTATTGGTTTTGACACGGTTGCCAATCCAATAGAGGTGTTTTATAATATGATAGATAATGAAACGATTAAGGTATTCCACGCAATGGCTTTGCGAGAAAAAATAGAATCCCAAATGTACGAATAGGAGTAATTATGCGCGATATGACCGAAGAAGAATACGATGCCCTTGACGAGCGTCTCACTAAAACCGTCCCAACACTCAGTCATACAAGGACGGGATTTTTTTCACGCAAAGGTTCTCAAGCAGTTATGCTTGATGAAGATACTGCAAAGATTCTCAACGCAAAAGCTATCGCTTCTCGGCAAACCCCTTCCGAAATAGTTATGGCACTGCTTCGTAAAGAGTTAACCGTTGCTCACGCTCACGGTTAAATAACACTACCATATACTGGTCATAGACGGGTTTGCAAATGGGAATGGAAGTATTATTATTAGGTGCAATAACTGTTGGACTATCGCAACCCTCTCCTTACTAATTTCTCATTCCTAATTCCTCATTATTTTTCTTTCCTCATTTCCTCGCTCCCTACTCCATCGTGATCAACTCATACTGTACGCTGCCCAGACCGATTCGTGCGGCGTAGTCAAGTTGACAGCGCCAGTCGGTGGTGGGGTGAATATTGGTGAAATGGTCTTCATTGCCGGCTACATCCCGATGGGTGCGGTCGCAGTTGCCAAGGATGCTGGTTTGAATAGCGGGCGCGGCGTTGACGGCATCAATGCAGGCTTTGTCTAAAGCAACCGGATCGAAGCTGGCAAAAATGCCGATGTCCGGGACTACGGCGGCATCGCTTTCGGCGTGGCAATCGCAATACGGTGAAACCTGGTTTACGACATTGATGTGAAAATGAGGCCGCCCGTCCAGTACGGCTTTGGTGTATTCGGCGATTTTGTAACTGAGTGCGTCATTGCTGCTGTTCCAGCCATTGCCAATGGCGTTTTTGCTGCACGCGCCAATGCAGCGTCCGCAGCCAGCGCATGTATCGTGGTATATGACTGCTTTTCCGCCGGTAAATGCAATTGCGCCAAGCGCGCAAAAGCGGGCGCAGATTTTACAGCCAATACAGGCGTTTGCATTCACCGCAGGCTTGCCCTCATTGTGCATCGCCATTTTGCCCGCGCGGCTGCCCGAGCCCATGCCGACATTTTTTATCGCGCCGCCAAAGCCCGTACACTCGTGCCCTTTGAAATGATTCAATGAAATAACAATATCGGCATCCATTATCGCCCTGCCAATGTAGGCAACGGCGCAATATTTTCCGCCCTTCACCGGCACTTCCACATCATCGGTGCCGCGAATGCCGTCGGCGATGATATTTTGGCAGCCGGTGGATAATGGCGTATAGCCGTTTTCGGCGGCGGCATCCAAATGCGCCAGACCCTGGTTGCGCCGCCCCACATACAGTGTGTTGCTATCGGTGAGGAATGGGAGGCCGCCCTGCGCCTTAATTCTGTCCACCACGACCTTGGCGAAATTAGGCCGCAAAAAGGCCAGGTTTCCCGGCTCGCCAAAATGAATTTTTATGGCAACGAATTTTTGCGCACAATCAATATCGCCAATACCGGCTTGTTGGATAAGCCTGTCCATTTTTGCTAACAGACTCTCATCAAATTTTGTGCGCATATTGGTAAAAAATACTTTTGACATGGGGACACCTCTCTTATTCAAAATGGTAAAATGATTGCGAATATTTGTCAATAACACTAATGCAAAACGCCAATTTCCGCCATATATAGGGTATGAGATATATAACTGGTATGATGTTTTTACTGGTTGGGCTTTGCGCCTGTACCAGCCTCAAAACCGGGAGCGAGGCCGTCTATGAAGGCGCCGCTATGGGATACCGTGGCATGATCTATGTGGCTGTCGGTATGATAAATGGAACCATCACAGAAATTACTGTTGTCGAATCCAGCGAAGATCGGGCGATGGGCGGGGCGGCGATTGAAGAACTGACCGATCTGGTGTTGCTGTACAACACCACGGAAATTGACGCCATTTCCGGCGCCACTGAAACAAGCAGGGGGTTTCTCAATGCGGTAGAAAATGCTATATTCAACTTATGATGAACGATTGTATTTTTTGCAAGATTGTCGACGGAGTAATTCCGAGCAAAAAGGCCTACGAAGACGATGAGATACTTGCCTTCCATGACATTACCCCAATGGCGCCGATTCACTGTTTGGTTATTCCCAAGAAGCACATCAGAAGTCTGATGGACCTGGAAGCAAAAGACATTGGCCTTGCCGGCCGTCTGCTCAACAAGGCGCAGGAACTTGCAAAAGAACTCGGCTGCGGCGAAAACGGCGCCCGCTTTGTCATCAATACAGGACGCGACGGCGGTCAAACCGTGGATCATCTGCACATACACATTCTGGGCGGGCGTGCCCTCAGTTGGCCTCCGGGATGATAACACACTGTCTCATCCCGGACATTGAGTACCAGTCTAATTAGAAAGCATACCCCAAGCCGCAATATATGATAAAGCCCATACCTACACCAAACTGCGTGTCATATTTTTGGCCAGTTCCCCACGTTATTATTGGCTCCTGATCACCAAAGGTTATGGGGAGTTTTATTCCCGGTTGCACATAAAAACCGCCGGGGGCTCCAACGTCAATTTTCCAACCAACTCCGGGTGCAACAACAAAGCCGGTAATACCAACAAAATCTGTTTCAGTTCTTTTTTCTGTAACCATGTTTGGAACCCACTCCAAAAGATCGTCATCCCAGATACTTCCAGCGTTGTAAGTATCGTTATAAGTAAAGTCCTTAAATGTGGAATGGAACCCATATCCTAAACCAAGTTCCGCAAAAAATGTTTTACCCCATGGATAAAAACGCCCGGCAGCAGCAAATCCCCAGTCATTCAAAAAAAGGAATAGATTATTAAAATACACATTCACACTGATTGAAAGATTGGGCGACAGCATATATTCATATCTCGCGCCAACACCCAAAATGCTCAGTTCACCGGACAACCAGTGCGCCTTTGAGTTTGCCTGTTGTTCCGCAAAAACACTTCCTGCAATTAAAACTGCAAGAACCAAGACAAAAATTCTTTTCTTCATACAAAAAACTCCTTTATAATAAATCATATACGCTATAACATAACACGTACATCCCAAAAAAACAACAGTGTAAACGCACGATTTTTAAAAAATACAAAATTAATCACGCATACATCACGCCTAAAATACAATCCCCAAAATAAATTGATCTGCCAACACCAACAGGCCCAAAGCCCCGGTGTAAATGGCAAAGCCCCACAGTGATTTTTCTCTGACAATTTTTAACATCAGCCGTATGGCAAAAAAGCCCACAATGGCGGCGGTTATCGTTCCTGCAATGATTGCCGCCGCGCCGATGCCTGCGCTTGTACCAAGCGCGTTAGTCGTTTCAGCCGTTGCCGCAATATCGGCCTCACGGCCCTTCACCAAATCTTTAATGTGGAACACCGCCGCACCCAGTATTGCCGGGATTGACAGCATAAATGAAAAGCGGGCGGCAAAGTCCCGGTTCAGTCCGCGGGAAAGCGCCCCGGACAATGTTGCCCCGGAACGGGATATGCCGGGGATAACCGCAATGGCTTGCATCAAACCAATAACCAACGAGTCCAGCCAATTCATTTTATCAAGCCCGCCATTGGTGGGCAGCCCACCACCAGTAGGCAGCCTTTTTTGGGCAGCCCGTTTCGCCAGCAACTCAGCCATTACCAGCAGCGCCGAGGTTGCCAGAAACGCAAAGCCCAAAAATTGTCCTGTTTCAAAGGCTTGCTCAATCGGCTTTCTGAACATCAGGGCAAAAATAACCGTTGGAACGGTCGCAATGATCAGATACAGCGTAAGCGGCTGATTGAGTTTTCGCAGAATTGCCCAAATATCTTTCCACAGTACCGCAAATACTGCAACCAGCGTCCCCACGTGGAGCATAGTGTCAAAAAACAACGCCGGTTCTGAAATACCAAAAATTTTTTGAAACAAAACCAAATGTCCCGAACTGGAAACCGGTAAAAACTCCGTCAAACCCTGAATTACACCCAGCAGAATCGCCTCAATAATATGCATATATACTCCTGTTTAATACTAGATTTTTTTGCCTTTTATTGCTAGACTAAGCCTATGAGAGTTATTGGAACGAGGGCCTTAGGTTTGCGAACACCGATCATTCGGGAATCCGATGATCTGGTTGCCGTTGTCTGTCAGACGGTAAAAGACGCGGTGGAAAACGAAAATATCCATGTTAATGATGGTGATATTCTCGGTATTACCGAGGCGGTGGTGGCGCGTTCACAGGGTAATTACGCCTCGGTTGACCACATTGCCGCTGACGTACGCGCTACGTTTGGCGGCGGCCATATCGGTGTGGTGTTTCCCATTCTCAGCCGGAACCGTTTTGCGATGCTCCTGAAGGGCATTGCCCGCGGCGCCGAAAAAGTAACCGTTCAGTTGAGCTATCCGGCGGATGAAGTCGGCAATCAGCTTATCAGTTGGGAAGATGTGGATGACAAAAAGATCAACCCCTACTCGGACTGTTTAAGCGAAACTGAATACCGCCGTCTGTTTGGCAATGAAATAAAACACCGGTTCACCGGCATTGATTATGTTTCTTACTATAAATCACTCAGCGACAATATCGACATTATACTCTGCGCTGATCCAAAGCGCATACTGGAATACACAGATCAGGTAATTGCCGCCGATATTCACACCAGAACAAGAACGAAAAGAGCGCTGACCGGCGCCGGTGCAAAAAAAGTTATTGGTATTGATGAACTGCTGACAAAGCCGGTTCATCTTTCCGGGTTTAACGACAGCGGGTATAACGAACGGTATGGACTGCTTGGTTCAAACAAGGCAACCGAAGAGCGGGTAAAATTATTCCCGCGGGACTGTGAAACATTTGTGCAAAAGATGCAGCAAGCGCTCCGCGAGCTGACCGGCAAAACGGTAGAAGTTCTGGTTTACGGTGACGGCGGCTTTAAGGACCCGGTTGGCGGCATTTGGGAACTGGCCGATCCGGTGATAGCTCCCGCATACACATCAGGTTTGTCAGGAACACCTAACGAACTCAAACTGAAATTTCTTGCCGATAACGATTTTGCCAATCTTTCCGGTGACGCAGCGCGCAAAGCCATTGAGCAAGCCATACAGGCAAAAGCCGGCCGCGACCAAATGGGCAAAATGGCATCCGAAGGAACCACACCGCGGCAATTGACCGATCTGCTGGGCAGCCTCTGCGACCTGGTCAGCGGCTCCGGCGATAAAGGCACGCCCATTGTGCTCATTCAGGGATACTTTGACAATTACGCGATAAAGTAATGGCATAATCATGACAAAAAATAAAACTCTAATAAAAAACAATATTGTTATAACAAAACAAGATAAACAATTCTTTGCAGAAATTGCCACGATTTTACACAAAGCAAGAGAAACGGCTTATAAAGCTGTTAATACAGTGATGGTTCAAGCAAATTGGCAGATTGGCAAACGTATAATAGAACATGAGCAAAAAGGAAAAATTCGTGCCGATTATGGCGAATACCTTATTGTCAATTTGTCCCGTTACTTGACAGATACTTTAGGCAAAGGTTTTTCTGAAGCGAATATTAAGAATATCAGACAATTTTACCTTCGTTTTCCCAATGGTATTGAATTCGCTAGACGCCGTCTAGCGAATCTTGAAATTCTGTCATGGTCGCATTGGTGTGCGATTATGCGGATCGAAGATGATGCCGAAAGAGATTATTATATCACAGAAACCAGCGAACAAAATTGGGGTGTAAAATTACTTGAGCGAAATATCAGAAGCGGTTATTACCGCAGACTGCTTTCTACGCAGAAAAAGAAGTCTCAGGCAGTTTCTGCTGTTGTAAAAACAACAAGCAAAAAGGAAAAAATATTAGATTTTATTAAAGACCCGTATATATTGGAATTTCTTGATATTCCTGAAGATATACAGGGAAAAGAAACCGAATTAGAAACAGCCATAATAAATAATTTACAAAGCTTTATGCTGGAATTAGGCAAGGGTTTTTCTTTTATTGCTCGTCAATTCCGAATTAGTACAGAAACTTCTCACTATTACATTGACCTTGTTTTTTATAACTATCTATTAAAATGCTTTGTCATTATAGATTTAAAAACCACTAGCCTTAGTCCTCAAGATGTTGGACAAATGGAATTATATGTCCGTATGTTTGATGCTTTAAAACGCGGAGCAGATGATAACCCGACTCTCGGGATTATTTTATGTACAGAGAAAGATGAAACAGTGGTTAAATATTCCGTATTAAATGAGAGCAAGCAAATTTTTGCATCAAAGTATAAAACAATTTTACCTACAGAAAAGCAACTTGCGGCAATGATAGAAAAGAAAAATATAAAGTTGCTACGAGACAATGTGTGGCTAAAGTAATTATAAGAATTATCTTCGTATATACATACGCAGCTTTTCCATTACTTCATCATAGTTGATTGGCTTTCCAATGTGGTCGTTCATACCGGCTTCCAGACACCTTTCCACATCTTCACGGAATACATTTGCGGTCATGGCGACTATTGGCACGGTTTTAGCATTCGGGGCATCCAACATACGAATTGTGCGGGTTGCTTCGTAGCCGTCCATTTCGGGCATTTGTACGTCCATCAAAATTAGATCGTACAGTTCCGGCGACTGGCGGAACATACGGACAGCCCGCGCTCCATTCTCGGCGCAGTCGATTGTCACGCAGGTTGGTTCCAGCAGCGCCATTACGATTTCCCGGTTAATCTCTACATCTTCAGCCAACAGGATGCGGCATCCTGCAAACAGGCCGTCCACATTCGGTTGTCCTTCGTCCATTTCAGGCCGGTTTGCGGCGTTGCTTCCCGCTGCACTCTGCGCCATCCTGACCGTAAAGGTAAATGAGGAACCATGACCGGGTTCGGATTCAATCCATATAGCGCCGCCCATTAATTCGATGATGTTCTTTGAAATTGAAAGCCCCAAACCCGTGCCGCCATATTTACGCGTGGTGCTGGACTCGGCCTGATGAAACGGTTCAAAAAGATGCACTTGCTGTTCGGCTTTTATGCCAATTCCCGTATCCTTTATGATGAACTGTATCGTACAGACGCCGTCTATTTTCTCCAAAAGCTGCGCGTCAAGACTGATTAATCCCTGTTCGGGCGTGAATTTTACCGCATTGCCCAACAGATTGGTAATGACCTGCGCCAGCCGCTGATCATCCCCAAACAGGCTTGAGGGAATTGCTTTATCAATATTAATCTCAAGATTCTGTTGTTTCTCGCTCACACGGAAACCGATAACGTTTACAACCTGCTCAATCATTTTTTCAAAAATAAAATCGGTGAACGAAAGCTCCAGTTTATTTGCTTCGATTTTAGTCATATCCAGAATATCGTTGATTACGCCCATAAGGTGCCTGGATGCATTTTCAACTTTGTCAAGGCAATATAACATACGTTCCGTAGTGTCAGCTGATTTCCCTATATTAGTCATACCAATAATGGCATTTAATGGCGTGCGTATTTCGTGGCTCATCTGCGCAAGAAAATTGCTTTTTGCTTTATTGGCGCTGCGCGCTTCATCAACCGCAATTTCCAGCCGTGCGGCAGTATCGCGGATCTCCGCCGTCATGCGCTTTTGCTCGCGAAGATCCCGCCCATAACCGACAACCACGTAATTGCCTTCGTATACAACGCGGGTAAGCGTAACCTCCATAGGAATAAGCGAGCCATCCAACCCCTGATTCATCCATTCAAAAGCGCAGGTACCCTCTGCAAAAGCTCTATCCAGCAGCTTACAGGCTTTGTCAGCCGTAAGCTGCCCGTCAGGCTGACGCTCGGGCGCAAGTTCCAAAAACCTTTTAATATAGGTTTGTTTGTCTAAATGAAAGAGTTTGGGCGCCGCATCATTACAGTCAAATACCTTGTATTCCTTGTTCCACAGGTTACAAATAAGCGGCGTAGTATCCAACATAATTCTGAAACGTTCATTTGCTTCGTGTACCGCCTTCTGTGTTTTGTTGTTTTTTATAAACAGGATGCCAAGCAGCAACAACAACAACAGCAGCAAGCCGGCGGACACAGCCATAATCAGCGACCGTTCTTCAATATGTTTTCTTAAATAATCAAATACACGGCTTGTCCAATAATGAACGATTTTTCCATTATCAACATATTTTTGCGTTTTTTTGATAATCGAACACAGCATTTCTTCGTGGATATTAAATCCAAAGTATGACTCTTCCAGCACATTGAACCGGATATTCAGAATATACCCGGGGTTTTCATAATAATTTACCATAGTCAGCAGCGCATTTTCGGATGCCATGACCAGATCAATTTCATTTCTCTCAAGCGCAAACATTGCGTCAAATATTGAGTTATAGTACACAAGGTTGTGATAATCCGGAAACCAGGATTTATACATTTCTTCGTAGGCGGTACCGCGGCTAACGCCTACTCTGGCCCGCACAACCTGGGGTATTTCCAGGCGAGGATAACTAATTTTTGATATCAGCGCATAATGCGAAGTGTAGTAACATTCAGACCATAAATATCTGTCTTTCCGTTCCGGAGTAAGGATTAATTCCGATACAAAAGCAACCTCGCCTGAGTCAAGCATCTCAAGTATCTTATAGAAGGGCGTGTTTTTATCCGTTACATTATGAAACTCTATGCCGGTTAACAGACTAATTTCACGTAACATATCCGGTACGATGCCCTGAAACTCATCATCTTTTTCATTATAAAAACAGATTGGATAATGATCATGCTCCAATGCAATAGGTACCTTCGCACCGCTGGCTGCCAGCCCGGCTATGTACGCAGCCTCCTCTTCGGTGAACGATCTGCCAAGCTCGTACTTTGCGTATTCATGCTTGCCTGTTTTGTAAAGCTCATACAATGTGTCGATGCCGCCGGCCTCTATGTATTTATCAACAACTGAAATAATCGGCTCAAGTTCCGGGTTTGCAGTGGTCATGGACACCGGCGTGTATATCAACGGGAAAAAAGTTTTGGACTGAATGGAAGGATAATCTTTAAATTCAAATATCGCCATGTTATCGGTGATGAACGCATCTATCTTGCCGGACATCAGACTTTCGGCAATTTCCTGATTGCTCAGCAGATTAACCACTTCAAAATTCAGCCCAGGGTACACACCCAAAATAGATTGTGCGGTTATTGTTCCGGTGTAAAACCCAATTTTAAGACCATTTATATCACTTTCTGCCATAAATCTATCGGGTCGGCCATAAGTGAAAATAGCAAGGGAGCGTTCCGCAATGGAATGACTCATAAAATAGATGTCCCTGCGCTCCAGTGTCGGGGTCAATTCTCCGGTAAAATCAATTATTCCGCTGTCAATGCCGGATTTAAGGGTCTCCCAGTCATCCGTCTGCATAACAAATGGAATGCCAATAATTTTTGTCAGCAGTTCACAAAACAAGGCGGTAAAACCGGTGTAACTACCGTCCCGGATAATAAACGCTTCAGGCGAAAGAATGCTCCCGTAGGAAAAAATCCGCCCGGAATCTTTAAGCGCCTCTATCGCTTCAATCTCCGCATCCGTTACCCCAGGAATTTCACGATACGATGTTATTGTATGTATAGTATCAAACTGTTGTTGCGGCTGCCGGAAACAGCCTGCAAAACCGGCAACCATGCACACGCAGAATATTAACGCCGCTATACATTTTTTATTTGCGATCATACCATCCCTACCCTTGTCACATTGCCGGTTCAAAAACTTTCTTGAAGTCCACGGCACAACCGGGAACAGATGCTAACGAAACGGTGCTTTTTCCGCTGTATGCACGATGAAAATACTCTCTGGCAATAAGTTCCAAAGCAATTATTATGTGATCTTCCGGATCAATAATCCAATACTCAGTAACGCCAGCCTGTTTATACAGATTCAATTTGGTAACCATGCCATGCGATCGGTTTGAAGACAAAATTTCAATGATAAACTGCGGCGCGCCATTGTAACGATTATTGTGCAGCTTTGAACAATTACAGACAATGAAAATATCGGGCTGAACCAGCGTTTTTTTATCACCTTGGTCATACAGGGGAAACACATCAAAGGGCGCCGCTTTTATTACGTATTGAGGATTGGATAATTGAGCATTCAACTGGGCAAGAATTCGTCCTGCCGCCATTTGATGCTTATACCCCGGCGAATTCATTGCATATTCAATACCGTCAATTTGCTCAAGGCGCAGGTCTCCTGCCTGTTCCGCTATTGCCATCTGACACCCCCTGATTACATTGTACTGCTGTACACAATGATGTCAATTATGGAATCAGCCATTCAATTAAATTCCGCTGGGTAATGCCGTTGTGATGTGAACGAAATGGGGTCTGATCCAGACTTATAATGTATTTAGGGTGATTGCCTGGTATTTGTTCCAGCGCGGAAAATTTTCCGGCATACGCAGGATTATCCCGAACGGCAGCCATAACCTGAAAATAACTAATATTATCCGCCGAATCATCTGATGATTCAACAGCCACAAAACTAATCTCATCGTTGCCGTATTTGCCAATATACACCTGAAAACCCCGGCGTAATAGCTCCATGCAAACAATGTTTTCAAGCTGGCCATTCAGGTCTGGTACCTTTTCCAGCAGCAAATTCTGTATGCCGGTATCGGCAATGTAATATTTGCCAAGGGTTTTCAGGCGCTTTCCGATCTTAATATCAAACCGCCCAATGAAATAAAACACACAGGCATTGACCAGGGCCTGCATATACGTTTCCACCGTGTCAGCGGTAATTTTTTTCCCTTTTACGCTAATCTCTGCGCTGATTTTTTTTGCGTTGAGACCCAAACCAATGGAATGACTCATTACGCGTGCAATATGCTCCAGCAGGGGAATATCGTGTATTCCCGCCTGCCGCGCAACATCCTTGATTAAAATCGTGTGATAGATTCCTTCAACGCATTGGCGTACCAAACCTGCATCGCCGCCCAGAGTCGCCGCAAACGGAAATCCGCCAAAACTCAGGTAATGGTGAAATGCTTCCCGCTGCAAATATTTTTCCACTTGCGCTTTTTGCCGGGGGAGTCTGCGCTCCATTCGGAGCGGCTCCATACGGAGCGGTTCAGGTTTTTGCGGCGCAATTGCCGGAATTTGCGGACTTCTATTCCGTACTTTCGCAAAAATCAAGTGTTCGGCAAAAGACAATGGCAAAATCTTAATTTCAATATGCGGTATATCAGTAAAACAATAGCTGCCTGAAACAGCAACAAATACATTAACCTGATTCTTTAATAAAAGCCCGTCAATTGCCTTTTCATACTGTGCGCACTTTTGCATTTCATCAATAAAAATGTATGTGCATTTTTCTTTGCACAGCCGCTTTTTTATATAACTGTACAAACCTTGATAATGCAGCAGGGATTCACTTTCCGGATCATCCATGCTGATATACATAATCTGCCCATCTTCCACGCCTGAACGTTTGAGCTGATCGATATACAGGGCAAGCAGGGTTGTTTTACCGCAGCCCCTCACTCCGCTTATTACTTTTACCTGCTGTTTTTCCTGCCATTTTTCCAGGCGTTTCAGGTATTCGATTCTCTGCACCATACTATAAGTATAGTACAAATCATTGAATAGAGCCAAAAAATGAGGTATTATACCTATTTATGAGGGGCATTGAGTACAAAGGGCTTACCCGCATAGAAGGGCCGGTGGTTATTACTGCCCGCAGCCGTGATGTCTTTTACAATGAGGTAGTGGCCGTCTACGACCGCAATGAAGGCAGGCGGCTGGGCCGCGTAATCGACATAAGCGAGGATTGGGCTGCGATTCAGGTTTTTGGCAGCAGCACCGGCCTTTCCGCGGATGACTCACGGGTTGAATTTCTGGGTAAACCCATGGAATTGCGGGTTGGCCCCGGTCTGTTGGGGCGCATTTTCAACGGCCTGGGCGAGCCGATTGACGGTTACGGCGACATTTTCTCTTCAACCATGCTTGATGTGAACGGCCTGCCGATTAATCCCTATGCCCGCATATATCCCCGCGACTTTATCCAAACAGGCATTTCTGCCATTGACGGCATGAACACCCTTATCCGCGGGCAAAAACTCCCGATTTTTTCCGGCAGCGGCCTTCCCCATAACCGGCTTGCCGCTCAAATCATCCGGCAGGCAAAAATCCTGGATACCGGGTCGGCAGCCTCCGATCGTGCGGTCACAGACCGTGCGGATGGCGACCGGGCGGTCTCCGACCGCTTTGTCATTGTATTTTGCGCCATGGGGGTAAAGTACGATGTTGCCCGCTTTTTCCTTGATGACTTCGAACATTCCGGCGTACTGTCCAATGTGGTCGTGTTTCTCTCGCTTGCCGATGCCCCCTCGCTTGAACGGCTGGTAACCCCCCGGTGCGCCCTTACCGCTGCGGAATATCTGGCCTATGAAAAAAATATGCACGTTCTGGTGGTGATGACCGACATGACCAACTACTGCGAAGCCCTGCGGGAAGTTTCCTCGATTCGGGGGGAAGTGCCCAGCCGGAAAGGGTATCCCGGTTACCTGTACTCGGACCTGGCTTCGCTGTACGAACGGGCGGGAAAAATCAAAGGTTCTTCCGGATCCATCACCCAATTGCCGATTCTGTCCATGCCCAACGATGACATCAGCCACCCCATTCCCGACCTTTCCGGCTACATTACCGAAGGCCAGATTGTCCTTGACCGCGAGCTTTCCCAGCGGGGCATTTATCCGCCGGTGGCTGGCCTGCCCAGCCTTTCCCGTCTGATGAAGGACGGCATCGGCCCCGGCATGACACGGGAAGACCACAAAGATGTTTCCAGCCAGCTTTTTGCTGCTTATTCAAAGGTAAAACAGGTCCGTAACCTGTCGTCAATTATCGGCGAGGAAGAACTTTCCGCCAGCGACAAGCGTTATCTGAAATTCGGCGAACGGTTCGAGCACGTTTTCCTGAACCAGGGTGAAACCGAAAACCGTGATATAGGCCGCACCCTGGATCTGGGCTGGCAGGTTTTAATGGAATTGCCCCGGGAAGATCTGCTGCGGGTTAAACAGGAATTTATCAAAAAATACGCTCCCCGGCACTAGAGGCTTCCCAAAACCACCCAGCCCCACCCCCACAAAAACCCCAAAAATGTCTGTTTCCGCTCTTGAACAAGAAAGCCCTTTTATGCTATGCTGGGGGAAGAGTGGGGGTACAATGACCGTATCAGAAGCAGTTACATTACTTGAAGGACAGTTCTTTTTCGGTGAAGACCAGGCAGACAGGGAGGTCTCTTCCGCCTGTGGGTCGGACTTGATGAGCGATGTTATGGCCTTTGTCAAAGACCGTGTGCTCCTTTTGACAGGCTTGGTAAATCCTCAGGTTATCCGTACCGCATCGTTGCTTGATATTCATGCTATTATCTTTGTACGGGGCAAGGTACCCAGCCGCGACATGGTTGAAATGGCGGAAGAGGCGGATATTGTCCTTGGTGGTACCAAACATCCCATGTTTATTTCCTGCGGCAAACTGTACGAGGCTGGCCTTAGAACCGGTGGTACACGCGCTATATAGTAAGGCTATATAGCCCCGTATTACATCCTGAATTCAGAGCCCAGATACACCTCGCGGACCATTTCGTTGGCGAGGATCGCATCGCGGTCACCCCGCGCCACAATAGAACCTTCAGCAATAATAAATGCCTCAGTAGTTATTTCCAGGGTGTCCCGGACATTGTGATCAGTAATCAGTACGCCAATGCCCTGCTCGGCAAGACGGCGGATAATCTGTTTGATTTCAAATACGGCAATGGGGTCAATGCCGGCAAAAGGCTCATCCAATAACAGGAATTTGGGTTCGGTGGCAAGGGCGCGGGCAATTTCGGTGCGCCGCCGCTCGCCGCCGGAAAGGGTAAATCCAAACTGCTTTCGTATCCGGGCAATGCCAAAGTCATCGAGCAGTTTTTCCAGCCGTTCCTTTTTGGCGTCTTTGTCAATGTCGCGGCGGCTTTCAAGAATAGCCCAAATGTTTTGTTCTACGGTCAGTTTGCGGAAAATAGAGGCTTCCTGCGGCAGATAGGCAATGCCCATCCGCGCCCGGCGGAACATGGGCTTGGATGTAATGTCAATATCGTCCATGCTGACAAAACCAGCGCTGGGCTGATAAAAGCCGACTATCATGTAAAAGATCGTTGTCTTGCCGGCGCCGTTTGGTCCCAGCAGACCCGCAACCTCGCCATTGCACATCGAAAAGTTGACGCCGCGCACGACTTCTTTTTTGCCAAAACGTTTACGGATATCCGTTACGCCCAAGGTATGCCGTTCCAAATATGTAGCTCCCTTAATTTTTGATAGTTCCGGAAACGGCGCCTTCCATGGTTACATCGTCGGTTTCCAAATCAACCCGTATACGATCAGCCCTGAATTCATCGTCCTTTTTGAAAACTACCGGAAAACCGGAAAGGTCCAGCAGCTTCTCGTTGCGGCGGTATACCGCATATTCGGCGCGGCATACCATATCATCCTTAAACAATCGCACACCAATTTGAAATACCGTTATTTCGTTCTGGTCGTCATATTCGATAAAACGGCCTTTTGCCACAATTTCATTTTTTTTGTCTTCAAGGGTCGAGTTGCCTTCCAGCCGGGCGATTTTTAGTTTTCGATCATAGCGCAGGCGGTCGGTTTCAAAAATGATGTTTTTTTCTTCTTCCATGCCCCAGACCCCGCCGGAACAATCGATAAATTGATTGTCATCGCCCTGTATTTCTATTCGGTTGGCCCGCAGTATCAGATTATCCGAACGGACTTCCGCATTGCCTGACAGAATGGTGGTTTCCCTGCCCAGCGCTTTGGTGCCGGACATTTTATCCGCCTTGAAAGTGAATGTATCCGCCGTTGCATACACAGAGAAAAGCAAACAAGACAGGATACACGCTATTTGCTTCATTCGTCTAATGCTCCTTCGTCTTCGTCTTCCTGTTCGTCTTCTTTGTGCTCTTCCTTGTCATTGTGAATATAGGTACCGATTACGGTGCCGGAAAATTCCCAGACACGCCGCCGCGCATTGGCATAAAAACCAATGCCGGTAAAACTGGTGCCATTTTCCCTGAACACAGTTGCCTCTTCTCCCAGGCCGCCATTCAAAGATTTGGCCTTGTCTTTCCATTCAAGCCATCTGGTTTCGATGGCGATATCTTCGGACTCAACCTCGATTCGCACTCCGTCGTCAAGGCGAATATCCCCGGAATCGATTTCCATAGAAGCGCTTCCGGCTCTTCCGTGGGCATTGACTTCATCGCCGCGATTGCCGAACTGTTCAAAAGAAAAATTCCGCAATTCCATGATGCGGCGTTCTTCATACCGTTCCACCCGCTCCGCATTAAACCGCGCTTGCGGATCAGCGGATCGCACCCGCACATACTCGACATTGTTCATCACTATATCAGGCAGGCTTTTATCACCGCCTTCCTGATTACCGTAGTCAAAGGAACAGGACAAAAGAACAAAGAAAAAAGAACAGAGAACAATTTTATTCATTTCTTTTTCCTCTTGCTGCGGTGACGAAATGTTTGAAGAGGGGGGCGGCGGCGGTGGGTTTTGATTTATACTCAGGGTGGAACTGTACGCCTACTCCCCAGGGGTGATTTGGCCATTCGATGCAGTCTACCAGATTGTCTGCGGCTGCCGGGGTAAGCGCTGCCATTTTCAGGCCGGATTTAACCATATCGGCCCGGTACTCGTTGGCAAGTTCATAGCAGTGCCGGTGGCGCTCCCATAGCTGCGGCACGCCATACGCGGCAAAGATATGGGTTCCCGGTTCGGCCGCCGATTCACCGGCGCCCAGCCGCATGGCATTCTGGCTGATTACCAAATGCCCGGAGTTCCGGTTACATTCAGCGGAATCCGCATCGTCCCAGCCAAGTATGTTTCGCGCCCATTCGATTGCCATGACCTGCATTCCCAGACAAATGCCAAAGTAGGGAATGTGGTGTGTTCGTGCCCAGGCTGCCGCTCGTATCATGCCGTTTATTCCCTGTACGCCAAAGCCGCCGGGTACCAGCACACCATCAACTGATGTAAGCATAGAATCGGCGTTTTCCGCTTTTTCCAGGCTGAGAGAGTCAATTTTAACCAATGCAACCTCAACCCCACATTCCACTCCCGCGTGAAAAAGTGCCTCGTACACGGACTTGTACGCATCATGCAACTCTACAAACTGACCCACAATGCCAATGCGTACTTTGCCGTTTCGCGCATCGTATCGCCGCATCATCGCATACCATGAATCAAGGTCCGTATGACGGCTTGGCACCCCTATTTTCTTCAGCACCACCTGGTCCAGTTTTTGCTCAAAAAACATCAGTGGTACATAATACATTGTAGTATCAATGGTACGGGAAGTAAATACCGCATCGGGATCAACATTGGTGTACAGGGCAATTTTCCGGCGGGTATCCTCGTCCAGCATTTGCGGGGCGCGGCAGATAAGAATATCGGGCTGAATGCCCATTTCCTGCATGGTTTTGACCGAGTGCTGGGTGGGCTTGGTTTTAAGTTCGTCTGCGATTTCCGGGATAAGGGTAAGGTGTACCGAAAGGGCGTTTGTCTTGCCATGTTCATGAATTATTTGCCGCGCCGCTTCCAGAAAAGGGACGGATTCAATATCGCCTACCGTGCCGCCAATTTCTACAATAATTACGTCGGTATCTTCATTGGCAACCGTTAATATCCGGTTTTTTATCTCATCGGTTATGTGCGGGATAACCTGTACGCAGCGCCCCTTGTATCCTCCCGCCCGTTCCTTTTCAAGAACGGCCTGATACACCTGGCCGGTGGTCAGGGAGTTAGCCTTGCTTAAATAGCCTTTGGTAAAACGGGCATAATTGCCCAAATCCAGGTCCGTCTCGGCCCCGTCATCGGTAACATATACTTCGCCGTGTTCAAAAGGACTCATCGTCCCTGCGTTTACGTTGATATAGGGGTCACATTTGATCATACAGACATTCAATCCCCGGCCTTCCAGCAAGGCTCCCAGAGAAGAAGCGGCAACACCTTTTCCCAAGCTGGAACAAACACCGCCTGAGACAAAAATAAACTTGTTCATGTAGTGATATTATGGTGGTTTTGGGGTAAATTTGCAAGCACTGTTATCGCTATTGGTACATGATAATATACGGCCTTGGACTGAGTTCGTACACCTCTTGGGGGGTCATCAGCGGGCGGTCGTGATGGTTGCCGGGAAGGTTAAAATTAAACCACAGTTTAAACCCCTTAACCGGCATATTGGTTGCCCGGGCGCCATATTCGTAGGTTGCCCGTTTCTCGGTAGGGGTGCCGATACCGCTTATACAATGTACCAGCCGTACCCGCCCAAAATCGCTTTGTACTTTTTCCCGGTTTCTGATCATGCGCCAGTTAAACTGGTGGATTACAAAAAAACGCTCACCGGGAAGATCATGCTCAATAAGGTAATCTTCCATCACTTGCTGGGCGCGGTTTATTTCCTCTGCGGTAAGGTGTCCTATTTCCTGCATGGGCTTGGTGGTGCGCCATTCGGGGTCAAGGGCAAGATGCACATTGGGGTAATGGAGCCAGGGGAACATTCTTTTAAGCGAGGCAATAGGGTCATGACGGCCAATTTGGTGATCGATAAAAACGAGCATATCATTTTCAAACGCGTATTCAACCCATTGTTTCAGAATATCCTGATTGATAATGCCAATTTCACCTTCAGGCCATGCGGTGCCAAAAATGATATAAAACGCCTTTATTATTGAACGGCCGCCTTCCGATTCGTATTCTTGGGCCAGCGCCGTAAGCCTTTGGTCAAGCTCTTCTATTGGGTAGCGGCCCAGTATGCCCATGTTCCGCGAGCGAGGGTGTCCATAAAATGCCAGAATGTCATTGTTGAGCAGCAGGGAGCTATAATCAGTGATAAGGCGGCTATAGGATTCCTGTTCGGCCTTGGTACGCACCCAGTACGGATACGATTCTTCCGCTATTCGGGCGGCGTGTATCACATCGGTAAAATAAATCCCCGGAAAGTATCCGCCCCTGTTTCTCCAGACCGTTTCATAACTGCCGGTTTCCGGCGAGACAAGGGTTGTCTCCCGTGCGCTTAAGCCAGCGGGAAAACCGATAAAAAGAGCCAGAGTCAACAGTAACAGAGAACGTACAGCCATGAGTATTTATTATCGGCAGAAATGGGGTGAACATTGAGGGAAGGAGCTTACTGTTTTTCATATTTGATATGCTGCAATGCAATAAGCTCATCTATTTGCCGCAGCACAAAATCCTGATATTCCGGGTACAGTTCATTGAACAGGCTGGTTATCCGCTCCAGTTTTTCCTCTGAACTGCTGTTAAACATACGCCCCTCGCCAGTAAGGAGCCAGTGCTTATTGACAGAGAAAGCATTGGAGATAAGGTGGATGAGGCGGTCTTTGACCTCGTTGTGACCCAGTTCGATCCCCGCAAGATAGCCATTTGAGACATATACCGCTTTGGCAAAAGCTCGTTGGGATAATTTTAGAGAATGTCTCAGTTCGATAATTCTTTCATTAACCGTCATATAATCCAGATTTATATTCTATACTATAGCTAGTTTGCTCGCCTATCAAGCAAAAATCATCATTTTTTGAGTATTTTATATTTTTTTAGGATAATATTATTGACAATTGCTCATATTTATGCTATTATGTGCTTGTATTGAAGCATATGTGGGACAATGTAAAACTTGAGCATTTACGGTGTACTTTCCCAAGACTTACCGAAACAAACCAGTCCTATGTATTGGGCTTGGCTGAGGGTTTGAAGCAAGCACAGGGGAAAGCGAGGGGTGCGGTTCCTGTGCCAAGAATGGCAGGTAACGGATATATTCTGGGTAAAAGAGAAAATTAAGGAGGTAATTTCGGATGTATTGTGTTAGGTGAAACGGTGGCAGGCGTGTTTATAGATTTATCAAATATTTTCAAAAAATACACTAAAAAAGAGGAGATTATTTATGGAATTTACAGATATTTGGCATGCACTTAAAGATGGAACAAATGAAGATGTAAAGTATTTAATTGAGAAGAAAGGATCAGATGTTAATTTAAAAAAAGATGAAGGTAATACACTTCTTCATTTAGCGGCTCATATTGGGGATGTCGAACTAGCTAATATTCTAATTTCTGCAGGAGCAGATGTAAATATAAAAAATAATGAGGGTTTTATTCCACTTCATACGGTTATTCTTGCTAAAAATATTACAAATAGACATATTGAAATAGCAAAAATGTTAATATCTGCTGGCTCAGATATTAATTCAAAAGATAGGATGGGAATGGTACCTCTTCATTTTACGGCAACAAAGGGAAATCTTGAATTAACTAAATTATTGGTTTCTGAAGGAGCGGATGTTAATATTAAGGATACAAATAGCTGGACCCCTCTTCATTCAGTTGCATCAGGAATTAGAGATGATAGTGATGCTATCGAAATAGTAAAAATCCTTGTTTCAGCAGGAATTGATATTAAAGTAATGACCGTTAAAGGCACTACTTCACTTGGTCTTGCAAAACAAAGGGGGAATACGACTTTAGTACAATATCTAAAAAGTATCGGAGTAAAAGAAAGCGGGTGTTATGTTGCTACCGCAATTTATGGTTCATATGATTGTTCACAAGTTTGGACATTAAGACGTTTTCGGGATAATATGCTTGCTAAATCTTTATTTGGACGTTTATTCATTAAATTTTATTATTTTTTAAGTCCTAAAATTATAAATTCATTTGTGAAAATAAAATGGCTATCAGAATTTTGCCGAAAAAAGCTAGATAAATTTGTGTATAAATTGCAAATAGACGGTTATGATGATTCGCCGTATAACGATTAAATATTTTTAAGGAAAAATATTAAAACAATCTTGCACAGGTTATGATAACTTATGTAGTATTATGTAAAGATAAAGGAGAATGACATGACAGAAAGTGTGAATCCAGAAAATGCAGAGAGTTTTTTTAAAAATTACATGGAAAGATTAAAAGTACACTATGGACACTATCTTATTGCTTACAAAATGAGTAGTAGGCAAAGTAATAACCAAATAATTATGAATAGTGCTCAAATGATACAATTTGCAAGGGCTGCGGGGTATAAAATACGTGCTTTGGCGTATGTAGGGAATGGCGATTTAAATAATGCAATAGCAGATTTGAACGCTGCAATAATGGATTTGCCGAATAGTGCTAATCTATATGCAGACCGGGGTGCAGTGTATGGGGAAAAAGGAGATTTTGATAAAGCAATAGCAGATTTAGATAAAGCGCTACAGATAAAATCTGATTCTGCGGATAGTTACTATTACCGTAGTCTTGCATATCTTGGCAAAGGAAATTTTGAGTGCGCTTTTGCAGATTGTAACAAAGCACTCAAATTTAGTTTTATATTTGAGTATAACCAGTTAGATGCATATCTCATCCGTGGATTTTTATATGGAATGGATGGTGATTTTGACAAAGCTATCACTGATTTTGAAGCCGCATTGCGAATTAAGGTAGAAAATGTGGGGGATGATGGAACAATTGAAATTGAATCTATTTTTCATAACAATGCCAGAGAATGTCTTAAATATGCACGAGAAGCCTGTACCAATTCATATCTTATAAAACGGCTGCAAGAAGAAAAAATCGATAGACAATATAAAAAATATCAAGACCTTCTTTGCAAAAAAGAAAATGCTTCACACGAAGATGAGTTTAAAAATCTTCATGAAAATTTTCTTGAATTTGGTGATTATGAAAATGCAAAAGCGTTAGCCATCGAATGCAATGATCGGTACAACAAACTTAAAGAACAGCGTGAAGAACGAGAGCGTAAAGAAGCTGCCGAAAAAGTAGCAAAAGAAAAAGCAAAAGAATCCAGACGAAAAATTGGTAAAACAATTGCTATAATTTCAATAGTTCTTTATGCAGTGATGTTCTTTATTGGATATTTTGCTTGCCCTGATGATGCATCAGGGATTTCTTTCGATCTAATATTAATGACTGCAATATTTTTAATTCCTTTTGTAGTTATATTCTTTGCAATTGGTACGGTAAAAAGAGTCGTATTTCTTATTGGAGCTATTGGTCTTTGCATATATTTCTTGGCTAATCCAGGTTTTTTAATTTGTCATAGTGTAGAAATATCTTTTGCAGTAACAGCAATTATTTGTAATGGAGTTGCTTGCGGCTTAGCAATGAAATTTCCAATTTGGTATTAAGATTTATAAGGAGTAAATTCATGAATGAAAAATTATTTTTAGCAGTTATGAATGGTCAAATAGGGAATATACCGCTATTATTAGCTCAAGGTGCAAATGTGAATGCAAAAAATGAAAAAGGGCATACCCCTATGCATATGGCTGCTTCAACAGGACAAGTAATATGTATGCTATACTTAAAAACAAAAAATGCAGATATTGAAGCAAAAGACAATAATGGTATGACTCCTATATTTTTAGCAGCTGCTTCTGACAATGCAGAAAGTATAATATGCTTAAAAGCAATGGGAGCAAATATTGAAGCAGAAACCGAAGATGGTCAGACGCCTATGTTTTTTGCAGGTCCATCTGCAATACAATTTTTGAAAGATATGGGAGCAGACATAGAAAAAAAAGATAATAATGGAATGACGCCTATATTTTCGGCAGCTTCATTAGGCTATGTAGATAGAATGGAATGCTTGAAGAACATGGGAGCAAAAACAGATGTAAAAGCAAAAAATGGCAAAACACCAATGGATATTGCGGCAGAATATGATTTAACTGAAGCAGTAGCTTGGCTACAGAAAAACTAATAGGAGGAACTGTTTATGGATGGCTATGATAACTACGGAAACCGCGGTTTTCAAATGAGGGGTAATGAAATTTATGATGCCTCTGGCAATCGTATGTTTCAAATCAGGGGTGACGAAATTTATGATACTTATGGTAATCGTAAATATCAGATCAGAGGTAATGATATTTATGATACTTACGGTAGTCGTGTCTATCAGATGAGGGGTAACGAGATTTATGATACTTATGGTAATCGAGTTACTCAAATGAGATAAAAGCAAGAAACAGTGGATAGGCTCAAAAGAATATTGACATTACCCTATAAAAAGTTGTACTACGTCATTTTTAAGACACGCTCGCCGGGAGATTACGGCCTATAAACAAACAATGCAGCCGTCTGACCAGGCGGTCGGGCCGGAAACACCGGAGCCAGAGCCGCCCAAAAAGAAAGGTGCGCAGCCGCCCGCCACTGAAAAAACAAAGGGTTTACTCAAAACCGCGCTGCCTCCCCAACGCGAACCACCAACCAGAGACTCGAAAACCAGGCGGATGGCCAAATTTGCGACGGTGTCTGACGCAACATCATCAACTTAAGGAAAAACTAGGATAAAATACTCCGATAATAAAAAAGGGGGCCATGAACGAAAAAGATGTTTTTTGGCGGTTTGGAGAGCTGTTTACCGAAATCCGCAGTGAACAGGTAAGGGCATGGGCACGGAAAACCGGATATAACCTCAGAGTTATGACTGCTGGTTTCATACAAATCATGAGTTTATAGACAGACTCTTCTGTAGCTTTTGCGTGTGATTCAATAAGCAGATTAGCTAGTTTTTACACATTTTTAGTTATGGCTCGAAAATTATCAAGATCTTCGCTCGAATTTTTCCTTGATTCTTATATCTGCCCAATAGTAAGATGATTATATAACTTTCCAAGCTCTTAAAAAACTCTGGTTTTTATTACAAATTCAGCAGAATAGGTATGAATCTTGGTTATAGTTACTTCATAATTAGCAGTTCTATGTACAAATTCAGTTCCGACACCGTTCATTCTTTTATTCTCTTCACCTATTATAATGATATTACCATGAACTACACCATTAAAACTAATTCCATCATTAACAGTCGTGATATTGTCAATTTGTATCCACACAATGCCGGGAACACACTCCTTACCTTCTCCAAATTCTACAATTACAGTTTCAAGATGTACAAAACGTTCCGTTGTAGGTGGCTTAGCTACAACAGCAGGTGTTTCAGACAACGGAATTATTACAGAAGGTGGCTCGGGATCTGAAGAGTCTTCTTCATCTTCATCAGACTGCTGTTCATTGTTATTTTCAATGTTGTTGCTGTCTGGTTTACTGGAATCCGATATAATAGAAATAAAAAAAGAAATTATTAATAATACGATGATAGTGATAGCTATCACAATAATAACATTTTTCTCTTTATTCTTTATAGACATCACCAATATTGGAACTAAAGCGACAATTATACCAACAATTATCAATTGCAAATTACCAAAAAATGAGCTTGGCATCTAAATATTCCTAATTAACAATTATAATAAAATAATCATGCCATGAATTACCAACGGCATCGCTTAAATGTATATTAAATTGAAGCCTATGTCCCCGCGGGGTTTTGCTATCAATTGATATTAAAAGCCAATCAGCAGTAAAGAATGCACTAATATAATCTCCTAACCATTTTTCTGGTTTGAGAAATCCAATGTATTGTCTGGTATTTTGTAAATCAGTTACCCATGTATCGTTGGTTGATATAACCGCATTAATAGCTATCGCATCTTGTTTCCCCACATTTCTTACTTTTACTCTATAACGAATAGTTTCGCCAGGATCAAGACAGTAATTGCTATTTCCATTAGCGCCATAATCTGTCCCATCATATATATTATATCCTACATGATAAACTTTTGAATCGCCGTGCACTGAAATATAAGGACCATTCGTCCTTGCTCC
Source organism: Treponema sp. (assembly GCA_009784775.1). Classification (GTDB taxonomy): domain Bacteria; phylum Spirochaetota; class Spirochaetia; order Treponematales; family Breznakiellaceae; genus WQXQ01. The sequence goes on along the minus strand of WQXQ01000013.1, from coordinate 9,938 downwards.
GTTCACCTCATTTATAGTAATTTTTCCTGTTGTTAAATCAAGAAACTCATTATCACATGCATAAAATATACAAACTATAAATATTAAAAATAAGATATTCCTTTTCATACAAACTCCCTTTTAGTATATTTTTGTTTTTCCGTAGAATAAATATGTTAGTCCAAACGAACAGTTAACAGAAAAAGAAATAGGTTCACCGATCCCCATGTCTGCACCTGCAACAGCTGCCAATATCAGGTTAGCTTTTGGAATATGCAATTTCAAACCAAGACCTCCTTCATAAAGAAGTTGTCCAAAATTAAGATAAGCCTCTGCGGTACTATCTTTCGCATATTCAATAAAATGATTATACCCTGCACCCAGATGAAGAAACGGAAATAAAAAACTGGTTCTTGTAGGCCACAAATGAAATTGATAACCTACAGAAAGAAATAACCCATAGAGTACTGCTTCATCTATATATAACGCTTTTTGAATGGCAGTATTATTTAAACCTAAATAACCAAATTTTATATAAGGTTGGTTAAACACAGGCTTATTTCTTCCAGAATTGGAAGAAATAAACCAGGTAAGCGATAAGCCGCATATATTAGGATAATAATCCTTTATTTGCGGACCAAGAAGATTATACAATATAATCGGTTCAAGATAAGCAACTTCAATACCCCCTGTATTAAATTCACGGATATGCCTATCTTCATATCTTTTTATTTTAGATTTAATATTTTCAATGTTATGCCGTAGGCTATCCAATTTGTCCTGATCCATAATTTCCAGTGCATTGCGAAGTAAGTTAGAACTTTGTCGGTAAAATCTCTCTCTATCCCTAGCCGAAGAAGATGTCAATGCCGAATCAATAAGTGCATCTGCCCGGCTTAAGTTATCCATAATCCTGGTATTTAATGTTTCCATTTCCCCAATCGCTGCGTCAACCGTTCTTCAATATCTTGAAGCATAATTGAATCGCCATATTTAAATTTATATATACGAAGTCTCCTAAGCGCTGTTTCAAAACGACTTTCCCGCTCAGCGTCCAGTATCAATTCCATAGTTACATCCAACTGCATTTCCTTTAAAAAAGCAGCGATTTTTTTACCATGATCTTCAATTACAGATCGAAAATCCGACACATCATTAGCATACCATTGAATATTTCTTGATGTTTTGTCTATCAATACAGTTCTAATTTCATATCGATTTGAATTTAATGTTATATCTCCAAATACCGTATAATCAAATTTTTGTACCAACTGCAAATCGTTTCTTCCTACTTCAGTTCTGATACGACTCAGGTCCATCGGTCTAATAGCTGCAAGCTCCATAAAACTTGCAAACTCTGGGCTGGAAAGAATGGATTCCAGAGTATTATTAAAAAGGCTTTCATCAGAAGGGTTTGTACTTCCTATTATCCTGTATCCTGCAGGTACAACGACAAACCTACTATTGATTTGCTGAGCAGAAGCAGAATAAATTGTATTTAATACTAAAAATGCCCAAATACACACTCTAACGCATACTTTACTATCAATAAACATAGTCCCTCCCCTATAATTATTATAGCATAATAGAACCTTTTTTTATACATTTTTCAATTAAAATTATTGATATTTTTTTAAAAAATGATTGATTTCTTTGAAAAGCAAGAACCTTCGTGTAGTTCATGAGCCCTTACTATCAATTCCACCGCCCTTACTGTATAATTACCCGATATGGGAAATATGCTGCGCCGGGGGATTGCGGCCTATAAACAAACAATGCAGCCGTCTGACCAGGCGGCCGGGCCGGAGACACCGGAGCCGGAGCCGCCCAAAAAGAAAGGCGCGCAGCCGCCCGCCGCTGAAAACACAAAAGGTTTGCTCAAAACGGCGCTGCCTCCCCAACGCGAACCACCAGCCAGGGACTCAAAAACCAGGCGGGTGGCCAAATTTCTTATTCTGGTTGGCAGTGAGCAGGCGGCTAAAATTCTGGCTGAACTGGACGCACAGCAGGTTGAGGAAATATCGCGGGAAATCGCGACGATTAAGACCATCGATCCCCGGGAATCCGAAACGATACTTGCCGAATTCAAATCGCTGTTTACCATGCTGCGGGGATATTCGGGCGCTTCGGCCGGCGGGGTAGAATCGGCCCGGCGTATACTCTATGCGGCTTACGGCCCTGAAAAAGGCGAAGCCCTGCTCAATAAAACCGTACCCGACTCAAAAGAAAACATTTTTGGCTTTTTGGAAGATTTCACGCCGGAACAAATAGTTTTTCTGCTGAAGGATGAAGGCCCGGCAACCGCGGCGCTGGTGCTTGCCCGGCTTTCTCCCAAAATTTCCGCCGAGGCGATACAGAAATTTCCTCCCGGGTTTAAACCGGAAATTCTTAAGAGAATAGCCCATCAAAATAAAGTTGCTCCTGAAGTGCTGGAGCGTGTTGCCGGGGCTATTCGGGAACGGGCTCGCTATCTGGGCAGTAAATCAGAGGATATTACGATTAACGGAATGCAGGCCCTTGCCGCCATTCTCAAACAGGGAGACTATTCTTTTGGCGACCGCATTATCAACGAACTGGAAACCGAAGACCCTGATATTGGCAAAGATTTGAAAGACAGACTATACACTCTGGACGATGTGCTTGCCATGTTTGACCGGCCTTTGGCGGAAAAACTAAAAACCATGGCAGACAAGGAAATCGCTATTCTATTGAAGGGCAGAAACAGTGCATTCCGGGAAAAAATTCTTTCAAATGTTTCTGCTGGACGCAGAGATTTAATCCGTGAGGAAGGGGAAATACTGGGCCCTGTCCCCAAACGAGACTGTGAAGAAGCGGCAAATGAGTTTATTGCCTGGTTCAGGCAGGCCCGCGAAAGCGGCGAGCTTATACTTTCAAGCGATGAGGACTGGGTAGAATGAAATTACAAAAAGGGCAATTATTAGACAGCGGTTTTTTGATTATCGACATTGTCGAACTTACGGAAATGTCATCTCACGAGACGCAGGCAACAGGAATATGGGCAAAGCACACGCAATGCGGCGTGGAGGTTTTTCATATTTTGAACGATGACAGTGAAAACCTGTTTGCCTTTGCCTTTGCGACCACACCGGAAGATAACACCGGCGTCACGCATATTCTGGAACACTCGGTGTTGTGCGGGTCTGAACGCTACCCGCTGAAAGATGCATTTTTGGTGCTTGCCCAGGGGAGCCTGCAAACATTTCTGAACGCATGGACTTTCCCCGATAAAACCGTGTACCCTGCCAGCTCGGTAAACGAGCACGATTATTTTAACCTTATGTCCGTATATGGCGACGCCGTTTTTCGTCCGCTGCTTTCCGAATGGACGTTCATGCAGGAAGGCCATCGGTATGAATTTGCAAAAGATGGTGTACACCAGGGCAAACTTTCCATTACCGGTGTGGTGTACAATGAAATGAAAGGCGCATATTCATCGCTTGATACATACGCCAACCATTGGTCGGTAAAGGCAATATTGCCCGATACGCCCTATCATTTTGAATCCGGCGGCGATCCGGAACATATTCCCCAGTTAAGCTGGGAAGGTTTAAAAGATTTTCATCGCCGCCGTTATTCCCCGGCAAACTGCCGTATTTTTTTGGCGGGCAATATTCCCACGGAAAAACAACTTGCCTTTCTGAACGAACAATTTTTTGCGTCACTGGACGGCGGAACGGCGGCGACGGCGGTTACCAAACAGAATCGGTGGACAGCGCCGCAAAAATATCGTATCCCCTGCCCTGCGGGAGGCGATACCAAGCCAACGGTTTTTTTGTCATGGCTGTGCTCCGATGCCGCCAATACCGTTGAAAACCTCGCCCTTGCCGCGTTAACTGAAATTCTATTGGGCCATGACGGCTCGCCTCTTCTGCGGGCTTTGCTGGAATCGGGGTTGGGCGAAGATATTACGCCGTCTTCCGGCTTTGAGAGCGAGCTGGGCGAGTCATTGTTTGTGGCCGGCTTGCGCGGGCTGCACGACACGGCGGAAGAAGCGGGGAAAAAACTGGAAACCCTTATTCTAAACGAACTGCAGCGGCTGGTTACCGAGGGAATTCCAAAAGGTGAAATTGAAGCGGCGCTGCTGTTCATGGAATTTTCCCAGCGGGAAATAAAGCGTTCCGGCGGACCGTTTTCGCTGGTATGGATGCGGCGCGCCTTGCGGGCATGGCTGCACGGGGGCAAGCCCTGGGACAGCCTGTTGTTAACGCCGGCAATGGAAACAATCAAACAACAGCTTGCCGCAAACAGCCGTTATTTTGAATCGCTGATTCAAAAATATTTGCTGGATAACCCTCACCGCGCTTTGGTCATTATTGAACCGCAGGAAGATTTTCTGCCTCGCAAAGAAGCGCAGTTTGCCGAAGCGCTGACAAAAACCGAACAACAGCTCAGCGCGGCGGAAAAGGAAGCCATCATTGGAAAATCGGCCGCGCTTGAAAAAATGCAGGATGAAAGTGACAGCCCCGAAACGCTCGCCGCTATTCCTCACCTTTCCCGCAGTGATCTTTCTTCCGAACCGGCATTGGTCCCGCGCCATTTTGAAAACCTATCCAGTATCCCCGCGCTTTGTCACGACCTGCATACCAACGGCATTAGTTACATTGACCTTGCTTTTCCGCTGGACATCTTGCCGCCGGAAGATTATTCCTGGCTGCCTTTTTTCGCGCGGGCGGCAATTGCGGTTGGGCTGCCCGGCATGGACTACGGTGAAGTGTCCAGCCTATTGGCCCGCACTGTGGGCGGCTTTAACGCAGAGCCGATTTGCGCGCCGGCAATGGATGACAACCCTATCATACAAACTCCTTTGGGCGCGTTGAACCTCGCAGGCCGCGACTGGCTTCTCTATCGCCTCAAATGCCTTGATGAAAAAGCCGCGCCATCGCTGGATATTGCCCTGCGCCTGATATGCGAAGCCGATTTTTCCGATCTCAGACGAATAAGGGACCTGGTTCTGGAGCTCAAAAATGAGACGCGTTCCAGCCTTGCTCCGTACGGTCACAGTTATGCGTCATGCAGGGCAAACCGTTTCGCATCACGCTCCACGCAGATAAAAGAAACATGGAGCGGCATTACCCAGCTTGCATTTACTCACCGCCTTGCCGAACTGGACACTGCCGAAGTAGCCGCCAAACTGCAGTCGCTGCGGGAAGCCATTGCCTCCGGCGGCCTCATCGCCAACCTTGCCGGTTCCGCCGATGCGCTCAAGGCCAATACCCGCCTGCTTGCCGAACGCTTTGGCAAATTCGGACCGCCGCTCGCAAAAGACCTTACACACAGGCACAAAGACACAAAGGGAGGCGCCCCCGAAGTATTCGCCTCGCCTTTGCTGCAGATAGGCTTTGCTGCCATGACATTGCAGGCTGCGGCCTTTGATACCCCGGCTCAGCTTGCCGAGACGGTACTGGCGCATCAGCTTTCCACCGGCGCGTTATGGGAAACCATACGCATGAAAGGCGGCGCGTATGGGGCACATGCCTCCAGTGACAGCATTGAGCGCTGTTTTTCCCTTTCCACGTACCGCGATCCCAATCCGCTGCGTTCGCTGGATACATTTGCCGCCGTCTTCAAAACCAATGTCGCTGATTTTACCGATGAAGATGATTTGGAAAAAACAATTATTGGCTGTTATGCCCGCGAGACAAGACCCCAAACCCCTTCGCAAAAAAGCATCACCGATTGCCTCCGCTTCCTTTCCCGCATTGACGATGATTACCGCCGTCGAAAACTGGAGCGGCTTATCGCCGTAAGTATCGGGGATATTGCCAGTACCCTGGAAGGGCTTGCGCAGCAAAACCCCTTTGGCAAAGTGGTCATCACCGGAATGAACGATGCGGAACAGGCAGCCAAGGCGTTAGGCGTAGAAGTACAGGTACTGCCGGTTTAGGCGAATTACACCAAAACAAAGGGAAGAAAGCCCCGCATGGAGCCCTCTTCCCTCTTCTATTCGTTCTTTACCGGCTCTTTACCAGCAAGTTCCCGTCTTCCGCTTCCAGCTTCCACGCTGCCTGCCGCGAAGCAGCAAGCTCAAAGCTATCCGCGAAATCCGCGCCGTCCACTACCGCAATGATATTAGTAAGAGTGCCGCTAAATTCGAGCGTGTAGGTACCGTTAGGCACAAATGAATCGCCAAGACTTAACCTTCCCGCTGAAGCTGTTGACATAACCAGTATCATGCCGGAAATAGCAGGGCTATTATCCAAAACAAGCATAGTATTAGTCGCGGTGTTCCTTATCGCATAACCACTTGCCGATACTGTTGAAACTGTTCCGCCGTTGATATGTACCGCACCGTTTCCTGACGAATTGTAAATTGTATTCCCCCCCGCCATATTACTCACCACTGCATTACCGCTTATCTCAAGCCGTATACCTGCTGCCTGTGTACCAGAGACATTAATCGTTCCTTCAAAACCATTTGTGTTCAATGATGTAACTACTGCTGTTCCCGATATACTGACTGTACCAGCGTTGGTGTTCACAATAGTCCGGCCCCGATCAGCATTTGATGAAACGGTTCCGCCGTCGATGATTATCGCTCCAACGTTTTCGTTTGCAATCGTCATGCTGGTCCCGGATGAAACCGTTCCTTCGCTAATAGTTACTGTTCCAGCTCCGCTATTACTAATCGTTCCACCATTGGTACCAGTATTTGACATAACTGTTCCGCCGCTGATGATTATCTCTCCGGCGGCTGCGTTTAGAATCGCAATACCATTCCCAGATGCATTCGTTCCACATGAAACCGTTCCGCCGCTGACCGTTACTGTTCCGGTCCCGGTATTATTAATCGCTCTACCATTATTACTGGCATTTGTAATATCCGCCTGGCTGTTTATGGATACTCCCGCAGCAACTATGGTACCCTCAGTTCCAACAGCGTTTAACGAGGTTATTTTACCCAATAAGGTGACAGTACCCCACGAGCCGTTAAAACTGATGGATGACCAATGAATATTCAATACATTGCCATCGCTTCCAAATTGTATGGTACAATCTTGTCCGTCTGCATCGGTTCTTATGGCATTGATTAGTGTTTGAATACTGGAATAACCAGGTTCATCAGTTTCGGTAATAATATACGTTGTTCCGTCTTTTGTAAAAGTATAATCATTCATCTTTGCTATAAGATTATTATCGCTAAATGCAAGTTCTATATACGGTTGATTATAAATCGTAAAGAAATTCCGGAAAATTCCGCCGTTTGCTACCACGACCATATTATGTGTATAAGAAGGGTAATTAAGTGAATAATTTCTGCCGGCGCTGGGCGTAAACGCTGGTACACCGGATACAGGATTAGCAGGTGTAGCTACGCTCAACCTTCCCGCAAGAACCCTTATTCCCAATCCGCCGCTGATATCAGGATTGCCGCCCAAAACAAGCTGGGTATTCGGTTCTGTATGCTGTATCGCAAAGCCATTTGCCGCTGTTGTCGAAATTGTTCCGCCTGTGATATGCACTGCGCCGTTAGTTGAATTATTGTAAATCGCATCACCGTCGGCTGTCGTAGATGTATTCCTCACCGTACCGCCGCTTATTACCAGCCGCGTTCCTGCTGCCTGAGCAATGCTGATGGAAATCGTTCCTCCCCATGCACCATTTGCATTCGATGATGCAACGTCCGCTGTTCCCGATATATAAACTGTACCGGTACCGGTGTTTCTAATTGCCCAGGATGCCGATGACATACCCAAAACAGTTCCACCTGATACATTAATTGTTCCCGTGCCGCTGTTAGAAATGGCAGATGAGAAAGTTACGGATGCGGATGTTATTGTTCCGCCCGATACATTAATTGTTCCCGCGCCGGTGTTACTAATGACTATTGAATTGTTCGAGGGGGATATGGATGTTATTGTTCCGCCCAATACACTAATCGTACCAGCAACGTTGTTAAGAATGGCACCTGATGAGGATGTTATTATTCCGCTGATGATACTGATCGTTCCGGTACCGTTATTTACAATCCCATTACTATTGGAACCGGTGTTCGCAATATCCGCCTCGCTGTTTACAGATACATTATCTGCAAACATAATGGTACCTTGACTAGAAGACGAAGTTATTTTGCCGCGCAATGTGATTATTCCCCATGCGCCGTCAAACAATACCGGGTTCGCATCAATACCTAACAAATTGAAGTTCTCATCTCCAAATTGAATGGTACACGCTGTGCCGCCTGCAGCGGTTCTAATGGCGTTGATTACTTCCTGAATATTGGCAAAAGACGAACTTAAGCTGCGGGTTACCGTATAGGTTGTTCCGTTTCTGACATAATCAAACGCATTATACGCAGCCACTACCAAATTGCCATTGTCTACAATTGTTCCCCAGTCCAGTCGCAAATTTAACAACACGAAATTATTACGGAATGCTCCGCCGTTTTGCACTGCAATCATGTCAAGCGAATAAGAAGAAAAATTGAGCTGATACGTTCTGCCAACACTTGGCGCAAATGCAGGCACATCGCCAACCGGGTTAGCGGATGTAGATACAGTTAATCTTCCGACAGGAACCCTTATTCCTGCTGTACCGCTTATTTGCGGGTTACCACCCAAAACGAGCTGGGCGTTTGCGTTTGTTTGCTGTAGCGCAAAGCCGTTTGTCGCTGTTGTCGAAACCGTTCCGCCGCTGATATGTACCGCGCCGTTAGTTGAAGTATTGTAAACCACATTACCGTTTGCTACCGTAGATGTATTTCTCACCGTACCGCCGTTTATTTCAAGCCGTGTACCTGCTGCCTGAGTACCACTGATAAAAACCGTTCCTGAGGAAGAGCTTACGTTTTCAGATGTAACCAATGCAGTTCCCGATATGGTAATTCTACCGGTGTTGGCGTTCTCAATAGCCCGACCTGCTGCTGCCGAAACCGTTCCGCCAGTGATGCTAATAACCCCGTTTGTTGACGAATTGTAAATAGCTCTGCTCATATCGGTACTTCCGGTATTGCGTACCACCGCATTGCCGCTTATTTCAAGCCGCGTTCCTGCTGCCTGAGTACCGCTGATCAAAATTGTCCCTGCGGTATTTACACCAGCTACAGACTCAGAAGCATTTCCAGATGTAACTATTGCCGTTCCCGATATGTTAATTCTGCCAGTGTTGGTATTTTCAATAGCCCGGCCGGTTACTGCCGAAACGGTACCGCCGCTCACGTTTACCGTTCCAGTGCCGTTGTTAAAAATGGCCTGACCTGTTGCTGCCGAAACCGTTCCGTCACTGATGGTTACGGTGCCGGTGCCGGTGTGGCTAATCGCCCGACCGGTGCCAGTATTTGCTATATCCGCCTGGCTATGGACAGAAACATCGTCTGCAATAGTAACCGTGCCTTGATTTGCCGCCACATTTATAGAGCTTATCTGCCCTTGCAGTGTAATAGTACCCCATGTTCCGCTTGCATTATCTAAACGTACAGTTTCAGAGACTATGTTTACAACACTGTCGTTTCCAAAACGGATGGTACAAGGAGCGCTGCCGGCTTCTTCTTTTATGGCTTCTATTACCGATTGCATGGTAAGATACTCACCTCCTGCAATCTGAAATATGGTATACGTTGATCCGGCTCTTGTATAGGAATAATCCAATACGGACTTCATAATAAGATCGGCACCGCTTGCCATAAGGATGAAATCACTATTATTAATAGTAAAATTTCCGGGGAAATTTCCAGCGTTCCCTGCTACAACGACTCCAGATGTAAAAGAAGTATAATGCATTCGATAGATTGTATCTTCAGACGGTTCAAAGCCGGGCAGTACGCTCAACCTTCCCCGATCACCCATTATCCTGCCTATTATAGTTGGGTTGCCGCTTAAAACAAGTCCGCCGTTGGCGTTGGTGTGATATATCGTAAAGCCCCGTTCCGGATTTGCACACTCCATTGTTCCGCCGCTCATAAGTATCGCATCATTTCTTGAAGATCTGTTGTAAATCACATG
>WQXQ01000012.1 GCA_009784775.1 Treponema sp. | reverse complement strand
CCGCGTTAACGAATACGGCTTTTTGGAAACGCCCTATCGTAAAGTGCATAAAGGCATTGCCACCAGAGACATTGAATATCTTTCCGCCATGGACGAAGATCGCTACTTCATTGCTCAGGCATCGGCAAAACTGAAAGACTCCGGGTCTTTTCTGGATGACCAAATTTCGTGCCGCCGGCAGGGTGATTACACGACCCGCGCGCCGGAAGATGTGCAGTACATGGACGTTTCACCCAAACAGATCATTTCGGTATCGGCCTCGCTCATTCCGTTCCTTGAACACGATGACGCCAACCGCGCCCTCATGGGATCCAACATGCAGCGCCAGTCGGTGCCGCTGGTTTTCCCCGAAGCGCCCAGGGTTGGCACCGGCATGGAAGCAAAATGCGCCTACGATTCCGGCGTACTTGCCAAGGCGTGCAGAAGCGGAACTGTTGTTCGGGTTACCGCTCAGGATATTACCATAAAGCCCGATAAGCCCAATTCGGCAAAGTCGTTAACACGAGCAGTAATTGATGAGCATGGCAATGATGTATACCGGCTGGCGAAATTCCAGCGTACCAATCAGGATACCTGCTACAATCAACGGCCTATCGTGCGGGTGGGCGATAAAGTGGTTGCCGGTCAGGTCATTGCCGATGGTCCTGCGACCCAAAACGGCGAGCTTGCCCTGGGCAGAAATATTCTGGTGGGCTTTATGCCCTGGAATGGGTATAACTACGAAGACTCCATTCTTATTTCCCAGCGAGTGGTTAAAGATGATATGTTCACCTCGATTCATATCAAAGAATTTTCCACCGAGGTACGGGAAACCAAGCTGGGGCCGGAAAAAATCACCGATGAAATTCCCAACACTTCCGAAAAGAGTCTGGATAATCTGGACAAGGAAGGTATTATCTGTGTTGGCGCCAAAGTCCGCGCAGGCGACATTCTGGTTGGAAAAGTAACGCCCAAGAGCGAAACCGAGACAACGCCGGAATTCAAATTGCTTAATTCAATCTTCGGCGAAAAGGCCAAAGAAGTGCGCGACTCATCGCTGCGGGTACCCCACGGCATAGAAGGAACAGTCATTGACATACAACGGCTCAAACGCACCGAAGGCGACGACCTGAACCCCGGCGTTGACGAAGTGGTAAAGGTGCTTATTGCTACCAAACGCAAACTCCGTGAAGGCGATAAAATGGCAGGCCGGCATGGTAACAAAGGCGTTGTGGCGCGGATTCTCCCCGAAGAGGATATGCCCTACATGGAAGACGGCACCCCGCTGGATCTGTGTCTGACACCGCTGGGCGTTCCCTCTCGTATGAACATCGGTCAGCTTTTGGAAACAGAGCTTGGCTGGGCGGGATCAACTCTGGACGAATGGTATTCAACGCCGGTGTTCCAGTCTCCTTCGGCTGAGCAAATTGAAGAAAAGCTGAAAGAGGCAGGCCTTCCGGTAACCAGTAAAACCGTACTCCGTGACGGCAGAACCGGCGATGTTTTTGTGAACCCGATTTTCTGCGGAGTAATTTACTTCCTTAAACTGCACCACCTGGTTGATGATAAAATGCACGCCCGTTCCACCGGTCCCTACTCGCTGGTAACCCAGCAGCCATTGGGCGGTAAAGCGCAATTCGGCGGGCAGCGTTTGGGTGAAATGGAAGTATGGGCGCTGGAAGCCTATGGCGCCGCGCATACCCTGCAGGAACTGCTGACGATTAAGTCTGACGATATGACCGGACGTTCCAAAATTTACGAAGCCATTGTAAAGGGTGAGCCTTCTACTACTGCGGGCATACCGGAATCGTTTAACGTATTGGTGCAGGAACTGAGAGGACTTGGTTTGGATCTGGCTATTTTTGACAGTAAAAACAAACAGATTCCCCTTACCGAAAAGGATGAGGAATTAATTGCTAAATCGGGAAGCAACTTTTAACAGAGACTTCTAAGGAGACATGATGCGGGACATACAGGAATTTGATTCGATAATGATTCGGCTGGCTTCTCCGAATATGATCAGAAACTGGTCATATGGGGAAGTGAAAAAACCGGAAACAATAAATTACCGGACTCTCCGTCCTGAAAAAGACGGCCTCTTCTGCGAGCGGATTTTTGGGACCACCAAGGAATGGGAATGTTATTGCGGAAAATTTAAATCGATCCGGTATAAAGGAGTAATCTGCGATCGCTGCGGCGTTGAGGTGACTCACTTTAAGGTACGCCGTGAACGCATGGGCCATATTGAACTGGCGGCGCCGGTTTCGCATATATGGTACTACCGTTCGGTTCCCAGCCGCATGGGATTGCTTCTTGATATGTCCATGATGTCTTTGCGTTCGGTATTGTACTATGAAAAATATGTCGTTATCGATCCGGCTGATACGGATCTGAAAAAAGGGCAGCTGCTTACCGAAGATGAATTCACCGAGGAACAGGAACGGTACGGCGGTGGTTTTACCGCAGGCATGGGCGCCGAGGCAATTCGCACCCTGCTGGAAAATATCAATCTGGATCAGATGGCTACGGAACTGCGGGAAAAAATGATCGAGAAAGGCGTAAAAAGCGACAAGCGTCTGCTGAAGCGCATTGAGATTGTCGAGAATTTCCGCAACTCCGAAAACAAACCCGAATGGATGATCCTTGATGTTATTCCGGTGATACCGCCGGAACTGCGTCCCATGGTTCAGCTTGACGGCGGACGTTTTGCCACCAGCGATCTGAACGATCTGTACCGCCGTGTGATTAACCGGAATAACCGGCTTAAGCGGCTGCAGGTTCTTAATGCGCCCGACATTATTATCCGCAACGAAAAGCGTATGCTGCAGGAAGCGGTGGACGCCCTCTTTGACAATTCCAAGAAAAAGAAAGTGGTGAAAGGCTCTTCCAACCGGCCCCTTAAATCGATCAGCGATATGCTCAAAGGAAAACAGGGACGTTTCCGCCAGAACCTATTGGGCAAGCGGGTTGACTATTCAGGCCGTTCGGTTATCACCGTAGGGCCGGATCTTAAAATGTGGCAGTGCGGACTTCCTACCAAAATGGCAATGGAATTATTCAAACCATTCATCATGAAGAAACTGGTTGACAAAGATGTTGTCTATAATATTAAAAAAGCCAAAATGCTGGTAGAGGCGGAAAGCCCCGAAGTTTTTGCCATTCTTGATGAAGTCGTAAAAGAACATCCGGTATTGTTAAACCGCGCTCCTACTTTGCATCGTTTGGGTATTCAGGCCTTTGAACCGGTGCTGGTGGAAGGGAAGGCAATTAAGCTGCACCCTCTGGTTTGTCATGCGTTTAATGCCGACTTTGACGGCGACCAGATGGCAGTCCATGTGCCCCTTACTCAGGCGGCACAGATGGAGTGTTGGACATTAATGCTGTCCGCAAAAAATCTGTTGAACCCCGCAAATGGCAAAACCATTGTATTCCCCTCTCAGGATATGGTACTGGGAATAAACTTCCTTACCAGAATTAAACCCAACGCCAAACGGCCGGGGTCTTCCAGACCGGAAACCAAAAACAATATTCCCTACTACTCATCAATAGAAGAAGTACTCATGGCGGTAGAGAATAAGGCCCTGGATTGGGAGGCGCTTATTCGCGTTAAGCCGGTGAAATACCCCATTTGGGATAAAGTAGGACACGAGGCGGAAGCCCGGAAAGACGGAACCATAGAGACCACTGCCGGAAGGCTGGTGTTTAACGAAGAATTGTCCGGCGATATTCCTTTTATCAATTATGAATTGAAAGACAAGGAACTGCGCGCCCTTATTGAGCATATCTTTGATGTAAAAGGCTCGTGGATTACGGTAAAAATGCTTGATGCCATTAAAGCCACCGGCTACCGTTATGCGACAGTTTTTGGCGCCACCATCGGTATTGATGATATTGTAGTTCCCAAAGAAAAAGCCGAAATGATCGAAAAAGCCAACAAGGAAGTTGAAACGATTCAGTCTCAGTGGCGAAAAGGTATCATGACTCAGGAAGAACGTTACAATAAAGTCGTTGAAGTGTGGACCAAAACCAACGAAGACCTGACCAACATTATGATGAAAACACTGGAAGCGGATCGTGACGGCTTTAACTCCATTTACATGATGGCCAACTCCGGGGCGCGCGGCAGCCGCAACCAGATACGCCAGCTTGCCGGAATGCGGGGCCTTATGGCAAAACCATCCGGCGACATTATTGAATTGCCGATTCGTTCAAACTTTAAGGAAGGGCTTTCGGTTATCGAGTTCTTTATTTCGACTAACGGTGCGCGCAAAGGTCTTGCCGATACGGCTCTTAAAACGGCCGAAGCAGGTTATCTTACCCGCCGTCTGGTAGATATTGCCCAGGATGTCGTGGTTAATGAAGATGACTGCGGTACCATTAACGGTATTACCTATACGGCAGTCAAAGACGGCGAAGATATTATTGAGCCCTTAAGTGACCGCATTGTGGGCCGGTACACGCTGGAACGGGTAAAACATCCCATTACCGGCGAGCTGATCCTTGATGTAAACGAAGAAATTACCCAGCCGATTGCCGCCAAAATAGACGCTGCCGGAGTTGATGTCGTGCGGATCAGAACCGTTCTGACCTGCGAGGCAAAACACGGCGTTTGCCGCAAATGCTATGGACGCAATCTTGCCACTAACCGCGTTGTGGATATTGGTGAAGCGGTGGGAACCATTGCCGCTCAGTCCATTGGCCAGCCCGGAACACAGCTTACCATGCGTACCTTCCATATCGGTGGTACCGCCACCAAGATGAGTGAAGATAACCATATCTCTCTGAAATATCCGGTGTATATCCGTGATGTGGAAGGTGCCCATGTGGAGCTTGATAACGGACATTGGCTGTTTACCCGCAAAGGTCAGGCAAGAGTATGCAAGGTAATGCAGGAATACAAGCTGGAATCCGGCGACAAACTTTTGGTAGAAGACGGAAAACGAATCATTCGTAACGATCCCATTATCAAGCGCGGCGGCGAGACTATTGTTTCACCGGAAATTGCCTATGCCCTTGTTCTGAAAAATCCTGACGGAACCAGTTTGCTCTGCCTTATCGGCCAGGAACAAAAAATTGGAATCAGAAACGGCTCGGAAGTCATGGTAAAAAAAGGAATGGTTGTTGAAAAAGAAAAGATCATCGCCACTTTTGAGCCTTTCTCCGATCCCATTATTGCCGAAGCAAGCGGAATAGTTAAATACGAAGATATTATTCCCGGAACAACCCTTAAGGAAGAGCTGGATGAGGATACCGGGCATACCGAAAAACGTATTACCGAATTCCAGCTTGAGAACAAGCAGCCCCGTATCCATATCGTCGATGAAAATGGCGGAGAGATCGTTTCGTATCACTTGCCTGGCGGGGCAATTCTTCAGGTGGATGAAGGTGAAAAAATCAAGGCAGGCCGTACTATAGCCAAGATATTGAAAGAATCAGCCCGCGCTATGGATATTACTTCCGGTCTTCCCCGCGTCAGCGAGCTCTTTGAGGCGCGCAAGCCAAGAAGCCCGGCGGAACTTGCCAAGGTTTCGGGAAAAGTGTATTTCGACGGCATTGTGAAAGGCAAACGCAAAGTTGTTGTGAAAGACTCATTTGATCGTGAATATGTCCATTTGATTCCCATGAGCAAACGTCTTTTGGTGCGCGATGGTGACACCGTAGAGGCCGGCGAACTGCTGTGTGCCGGCGCCATTAATCCTCATGATGTATTGCATATTCTGGGTGAAAGCAGACTCCAGCGTTACCTGATGGACGAGATTCAACAGGTATACCGCCTGCAGGGTGTGTCGATTAACGACAAACACATCGGCGTTATTATACGGCAGATGATGCGAAAGGTTGAAGTTCGTTCTGTTGGCGACACTCGTTTCATTTATGGTCAAATGGTAGACAAGTATCGCTTCCATGAGGAAAATGCCAGAGTTATCGCTGAAGGCGGTCAGCCGGCCATTGCTCAGCCCATGTTCCAGGGTATTACCAAGGCATCGCTGAACATCGACTCGTTCCTCTCGGCGGCCAGCTTCCAGGAAACCACCCGTGTATTAACCAATGCCGCCATAGCCGGCAGCGTTGACTATCTGCGGGGTTTGAAAGAAAATATCATTATAGGCCATCCTATTCCTGCGGGTACCGGCATGAAGCGGTATCGTGATATTAAATTATATGATGAAGACAGCCAGGATCTGGAAAAACAAATGCAGGAAATCCTGGAACAGCGGAAACTTGAAGCTGCCGCTATTACAGAAGCTATCACTGCGGTAGATATTACCGTTGAGGAAGCTGAAGAAGATTAGAAGATTATTTTAAGGAGTATATTCCATGAAACGGACGTATCAACCAAGTAAGGTTAAACGGAATCGCAAGTTTGGGTTCCGCGCAAGAATGAAGACTCGCAATGGCAGACAGGTACTGAAACGCCGCAGGGCCAAGGGCCGGTATAAATTAACCGCTTCTGACGAGAAAAAGCCCTATTAGTTTTTGTTTTACGCGTGAAGAACGCTTAAAGAGACGGAATGAAATTAGGGAAGTTTTTGGCAAGGGAAGGCGTGTTGGATGCCGGGGAGCGAAACTTTTTGTGTTGGAAAATAATCTGCCGTACAATCGGATTTGCTTTACCTTTTCCCGTAATTTTGGCGCCGCTGTGCAGCGAAACCGCGCAAAACGGCTGGGCAGGGAAGCATACCGCAGCTTAAAGCCCAGGCTGCGATGCGGATATGACTTAATTCTATTGGCATATCCCGAAGAAGCGCCCGGAGTACAGCCAACCCTTGCGGGGCGGGCAGGGCAGCTGCAGCATTTGTTTTCCAGGGCTGGTTTGCTGCAATGAAACAGATGGCATTAAGCGTGATTTGGTTTTATCAAAAAGCCATTTCCCCCTGGCTGCCGCCGGCATGCAGGTATTATCCAACGTGTTCGGCATATGCGGTTGAAGCAATTGAGCGGTACGGTTTTTACCGGGGTTCTCTGTTGGCAGTAAAACGGATAACGCGCTGCCATCCGTTCCGTGCCGGCGGTTACGATCCGGTTCCCTGATATGTTTTTAGAATAAGGAAAAAGGAAAATACATGGAAAAAAGAACGTTATTGGCAATAGTACTTTCTATGCTGGTGCTTTTGGTTTTTTATACAATGCAGGGAATTTTTTTCCCGCCCGCTGTTCAAGCTCCCAAAACCGATTCGCCGTCTCAGATCGATATGTCGCAGCCGGTGCCTCCTGTGGAGACGGCGCCTCCGAACGAGGTAATGCCGCCGGTGGATATTGCCATTGTGCCTGATATTCCCAATGATCTGGACGCAGACAGCGGCCCCGCTCTGGAACAGCGGGTAACCATTGAAACAGAGCTTTTGACCGTGGTTCTTTCCAATGCCGGCGGCAATGTGGTTTCATGGAAACTTAGGCAGCATCGGGACAAAGATGATTTTGTAGAAATGGTTCTTTCGGGAAACCGCGAAGCGCATGCATTTACCATTGCGTTCGGCGGATTAAATGCCCAGCCGCTTACATCACTTTTTTATGTGAATCGCATTTCAGAATATATGGTGGAATTTTACCGGGATTTTTCCATCCCCAACGGCGGGGGGCAATTCCGGTTAACCAAACGTTATGATTTCAGGCCCCACGATTATATGTTTGAACTTACCGTTTCTCTGGATGGCGGTCATACAGTGCAGGGATTCAATTTTGGCGGCAGCGCATATACCCTTTCCTATGGCCCCCAGATGGGACCGCGTTTTGAAAAAATCGACGGCCGCTATGAGTATCGTATGTACTCTACATTTATCAATGGAAAATACAGAAAGGAAAAAGCAAACGATTCAAATATCATTACCAGCCCCAAATGGGCGGCGGTTTCCGGCAAGTATTTTACCTGCATTGCCATTCCTCTGCTTGCGCACTATGAAGTAAATTTTTCCGAAAAAGCCGAAGCCGGCCTGCCTTCTGCGTCGAGGCTTAACATCATACGCCCCCCCATAAACATTCCGCGCAATGCCGATGTGTACCGGTTTTATCTTGGTCCCAAAAATCAGGATATACTGCACACCTACAACAACGGGAACAACGGCTTTGGGCTGACCGATATGCAGCTTCTTGAAGTTGCAAATTCCCGCGGCATATTAAGTCCGCTGGAAAAACTTTTGAAATGGCTGCTTCTTGCTTTTTACAAACTGGTGCCGAATTACGGCGTTGCCATAATCCTGTTAACGCTTCTGGTAAAAATTGTATTCTTCCCCCTTACCAAAAAAGGTTCGGAGGCAACCCTGCGTATGCAGGCTGTAGCTCCCAAAATCAAGGAACTGCAGGAAAAATACAAAGACAATCGCCAAAAGCTGAATACCGAAATGGCAGAGCTGTACAAAAAAGAAGGATACAATCCCCTTTCGGGCTGTCTGCCCATGCTGCTCCAGCTTCCCATTTTCTTTGCCATGTATGGCCTGTTTAATAATCATTTTGATCTGCGCGGCGCCATGTTTATCCCCGGCTGGATACCCGATCTTTCAATGCCTGAATCGATCTGGAATTTCCCGGAAGGCGCCAAACTGCCGATTTTGGGCTGGACTGCGCTGCGTCTTTTGCCTTTCATTTATGTCGGCTCGCAGCTGCTGTACGGCAAGGTAACGCAGACGCCGGATCAGCAGGCTAACGCGCAAATGAAAATGATGTTATACGTCATGCCAATAGTATTTTTCTTTATTTTGTATGATATGCCTTCGGGACTGCTATTGTACTGGATTATATCCAACGTGCTTACCATGGTCCAGCAGATGGCGATTAACAAATATTTAGCGCCGCGGCGGGCGGCACAGGCAGCGGCGGCTGCGGCCAGCGCTGCGGCAGCCGTTGTACCGCCAAAGAAAAAAAAGAAGAAGTAAAGCGATAAGGAGAAAATTATGACATATGAATTTGAAGGCCGTACTGAAAAAGAAGCAATTGATTGCGCGGCGGAAGAACTTGGTCTTGAAAAAGACGATTTTGACGTAGAGATTTTGGAAACTCAGCGTCAGGGCCTGTTCAAAAAAGGCCATGTGCGGATTAGGGTGCATACCGATAAACCGGTTTCCCCTGCGTATGCCCGTGCGGTAAAAGCTGCCGATGGGGGTGAAGAGAACCGGCGCAGCTATTCCCGCCAGCCGGTGTGCAGCGACCCTGTGTCTCAAAGCGAGTTTGAGCAGAAGATGACGGCTTTTGTCGAAGGCCTTGTTGAGCGTATGGGTTATGGCGGTAAGGTGAGTGTTTTGTTCCGGGAGGAATTCAAACTTGGCCTGAAAATCGATTCGGAGTATTCTTCGATTTTGATTGGGAAAAAAGGGAAAAACCTTGATGCCATCCAGTTATTGGCCAATATTTATGCCGGACGGCAGGGCCGTGAAAGTACGCGGGTCATTTTGGACAGCGAAAATTACCGCATTCGCCGTGAAGAATCGCTGGTGCGCCTTGCCTATACCGTTGCCGACCGGGTCCGGGAAAACCGCACTTCAGTTTTGCTTGAACCGATGAATCCCTTTGACCGCCGCCTTATTCACACCACCTTAAATGACATTAGCGATGTTGAAACCAAAAGCGAAGGCGATGGTTTATATAAACAAGTACGCGTGTTTTATAAAGGACTAAGATGAGCAGGCTCTTTCTTTGTTCTTTATTCTTTATTCTTTGTTCTTTGTGCCTTGTGCCTGTTTTTGGTGTTTCTTTGGAAGAGCTTGTGGGTGTTGAGCGGGCGGGCGTTTTTAGGGCTTCAGATGAACTTATAACGGAGCTGCAGTTTAAAAACCCCAGCCCCCGCCTTTTACCCCGGCATGAAGCATTGCAGTATTTTATGGCGGGGAATATATGGTCGCTGGATCCCAACCTGTTGGTGGAAACGCTTTCTGTGTATCACAAACCTGCTGCATCGCACACGGAATGGAGCAATGCGCAGCAGCTTGATCTGTTCAACCAATTGACTGCGCTGAGTACCCTTGCCGGAATTCAGTATTATTCGGAAAGCCGCAAAGCCATGCGGACTTTTTATGAAACATCGCAGGTAATAGACAGCCCCGAAAGCAAAAAGCCGCTGCCCGATCCGGTACATTCCGTATTGCCGAATGCGCTGGTATTGCACGCCCGGCAAAAAGACCTTACCTTTGGCGATAATATCTACCGGTTTGATTATGCCGCCAGCGCGGATGCCATTTTTTTGATGCAGGAAAATGTGACGGCCATGAATGTGGGGATTATTCCCGCAGTAGGCAAGAACAAATGCCGCACGATAATTGCGATCATTGATACCGGTGATTCGCTGGTGCTCTATGCCGCAGCAATGGCAAAAGCGGTGGCTCTTCCCGGCATGGGCGATCGCATTGGCGCTTCATTTACCAACCGCGTAGAAGCAATACTCCAATGGTTTACCGCGCACATACGCACTTTTTCAGCCCCTTGACACTTATTGTGGGATTGTGTACCATCGAATATGGAAGCTCAAAGAATATTTGCCGAAGGCCTCTCGTACGATGATATACTGTTACTGCCAGGATACTCCGATGTATTGCCCAGGGATTGTGATGTAAAAACAACACTGTGCGCCGGTATAACGCTTAATGTGCCGGTTATTTCGGCGGCAATGGATACCGTAACCGAAGAAAAACTTGCTATTGCCATTGCCCTGCAGGGCGGCGCGGGCGTGATACACCGGAACCTTAAACCTGAAGAACAAGCCCGGCAGGTGGCGGGCGTTAAACGGTACCTCAACTGGATTATCGATTCACCCATAACCGTTCCCGAAAATGCCTATGTGCGGGATGTAAAGGCGCTGATTGATAAATACGGCGTGTCCGGTTTGCCGGTGGTTGGCGCAGACGGGCGGCTGAAAGGCATTATTACCAGCCGCGATTTGCGTTTTTGCCGTGACGATTCCCTGCCGGTGGCCAATGTCATGACTGTTGACATGGTAGTGGTGCAGGGTGAGCCTACGGTTGATGAAGCGCGGGAAAAATTTGACAAGCACCGGATAGAAAAACTGCCGGTGGTAGACAGTCAGGGGCGTTTGACCGGGCTTATTACCGTTACCGACATGGAAAAAAACGAAAGCTACCCCCACGCGGCCATTGATAAATCGGGCAGGCTGATTGTAGGAGCGGCGATATCCCCGCAGGATTATACGCGGCGGATGCCCCTGTTAAAAGATGCCAGAGTTGATTTTGTCGTACTGGATACCGCTCATGGTGATTCAAAAAATGTTATGGACGCGGTTAAAGGCATCAAAAAAGAATATAACATTCCGGTGATTGGCGGAAATGTCGCTACCAAAGACGGCACCCGCCGCCTGATCGAATCGGGCGTGGATGCGGTAAAGGTGGGCATTGGTCCCGGCTCCATTTGCACCACGCGGATTGTTTCGGGAATAGGCGTGCCGCAGTTTACCGCAGTGCTGGACTGTGCCGAAGAAGCGGCAAAATCCGGCATTCCGGTTATTGCCGACGGCGGTATAAAGTTCTCCGGCGATATTACCAAGGCCATAGGCGCAGGGGCCAGCGTGGTAATGATTGGCAACCTTTTTGCTGGCTTGAAAGAAACGCCGGGCAGGGAAATTATTTTTGACGGCAGAATTTTCAAGGAATACCGCGGCATGGGCAGCATGGGCGCCATTGCCGATGGAGCAGGCGACCGTTACCAAATGGGTAAAGACGAAGAGCCGGTTCCCGAAGGCATTGAAGGCCGGGTTCCTTACAAGGGTGAGTTATGTTCGTACATGAACCAGCTTGTCTCAGGCCTTCGCAAGGGAATGGGTTATTGCGGCTGCCGCAGTATTGATGAACTGAAAAAGTACCGCAAGTTTGTCAAAATAACTGCCGCCGGCCTGCGCGAAAGCCACGCCCACAACATAACCATCACCCAAGAAGCCCCCAACTACTCACGCGCTTAGTTTTGCTCGCTGTTCATCACGCCAAGGCGCGAAGATCACAAAGGACGCAAAGAAGAAGTAAAATTTCTTATTTTGCGGCGGGGGTAAAGATTAGGGTCACATTGGTGCTGTCTTCGGATTTGGTGTGTAGTTCCAGTTTGCCGTTTACCAGATTCCACTTGGTGGTGTTCTGTAAATAGGCGAAGTAATCCCTTTCTTTCAGTTTTTCCGGTTCACGCAGCGGGGCCATAAAGGTTCCCGCAATGGTTTTAATGGTAAGCGCCCGATCTTTGCCCTGTTGTTCATAGGGAGCAAAGTAACGGTTGGGCGCGGCAACACCGCTGATCCGTTCTGATTCAAAACGCAAAGTGAAGATCTCGCCGAAATTTTCTTCTGCCAGCTGTTTGCGGTCAAAATCAATTTCCGGTTTGGTGCGTACTTCAGTAAGGTACCAATCTTTGTTCTGTATATTTGAAAATTTAGGGGCGCCTGTGCAGGCGATTAACACCGGCACGGCCGCCAACAGCAAGATCGTTAACTTTGCGTAATGTTTCATTTTATGCTCCTTCTATAGGTACATCTTCCTTGATAATCCGGTCAAGACCAATAACAAAATCGGGCTTATCAATGCTGAGTATCCTTACGCCCTGGGCGCTGCGTCCCATAACGCGTATCTCACTCACTTTCAGTTTGATGGATTTTCCCTGACTGGTAATGCACATGATTTCTTCGTTTTCCAGTACGCTGACACAGCCGACAATTTCGCCGGTCTTTTCGCTGACCGTGTAAATTTTCTGGCCGCCTGTTCCGCGCCCGTGCGATGAAAATTCGCTGAAGTCAACCCGTTTGCCAAAACCAAATTCGGAAAGGATCAGCATTTTTTCGTTGTCGTCAACCCGCAGCATACCGGCCAGTTCATCGCCGTTTGCCAGCTTCATGCCGGTGACGCCCCGCGAGGAACGTCCCATTGCGCGCACATTGTCTTCATGGGTGCGCAGTGCCTGCCCGCGGCGGGAAATAAGCACGACCTCGTCGGTGCCTTTGGTTAAAAGGGCGCTGACCAGCTTATCGCCGTCGTCCAGATTTATGGCAACAATGCCTCTGGTTTTTGCGTTGGCAAATTCGCTTGTTTTTACTTTTTTGACAACGCCGCAGGCCGTTCCCATAAACAGGAATTCAGTGTCACTGAAATCCTTAAGGGAAACTACTGCCGAGATGTCCTCGTTAGGTGAAACCGTAAGCAGGCTCTTGATGTGCGAGCCCTTGGCGGTCCGGCTGCCTTCCGGCAGTTCGTGTACTTTCATCCAGTAGGCTTTGCCCGCACTGGTAATGAACATAATGTACTCATGGGTAGAAGCGACAAAAATCTGTTCCACAAAATCATCCTCCGCAAGCTTTGCGCTTTGCATTCCTTTCCCTCCCCGACCTTGATTTTTATAGGCTGAAACCGGAACCCGCTTTACATAGCCCAGGTTGGAGATGAGAATTATCATTTCTTCTTTCTTTATCAGGTCTTCGATATTGATATTTTCTACTTCGCCGGCGACAATTTCCGTGCGCCGTTTGTCGCCGAATTTTTCGGCAATGACTTTGGTCTCGTCTTTGATTACGCCGCGCAGCTTTTTTTCATCGGCCAGCAGCGATTTGTAATAGGCAATTTGGACTTTCAGTTCCGCCAGTTCCTGCTGAATTTTTTCGATTTCCAGACTGGTCAGGCGGCCCAGACGCATTTCAACGATGGCTTCGGACTGGGCTTCTGTCAGCTTAAAGCGTTCCTGCAATTTAAGCCGGGCGGCGGCTACATCGCGGCTGGCCTTGATAACAGCAATGACTTCGTCGATATTGGCCAGGGCAATAACCAGCCCTTCCAGAATGTGGGCGCGTTCTTCGGCTTTTCGCAGATCGTAGCGGGTCCGGCGGGTGACCACATCTACCCGGTGTTCGATAAAATAGTGAATAAGCTCTTTCAGGTTGAGGCATTGGGGTCTGCCGCCCACCAGCGCCAGGTTGATGATGCCGAACGAAGTTTGCAGTTGGGTATTGGAAAAAAGCTGATTAAGCACCACTTTTACAATGGCGCCTTTTTTCAGTTCGATAACAATGCGTATGCCTTCGCGGTCGGATTCATCGTTGGCATGAGCGATGCCGTCGATTACTTTGTCCCGCATTAACTGCCCGATTTTTTCCAGCAGCATGGCCTTGTTTACGTTATAGGGAATTTCGGTAAAAATAATTTTTTCTTTTCCGGCCTTGGTGGTTTCAACATTGAATTTGCCCCGTACCAACAGCTTGCCCCGCCCGGTTTTATACGCATCGCGGATTCCCCGGCGGCCAAAAATGACTCCGCCGGTGGGAAAATCCGGTCCGTGGACAAAGTGCATTAGTTCATCAATCGTCATTTCCGGATTGTCAATGTGGGCGCAGATTGCATCGCAGATTTCAACCAGATTATGGGGGGCCATATTGGTGGCCATACCAACGGCAATGCCGCTTGAACCGTTGACCAATAAATTGGGAACGGCGGCGGGCAGTACGGTTGGCTCTTCATCCGATTCGTCAAAGTTGGGGACAAAATCGACGGTTTCCTTTTTGAGGTCGACCAGCATTTCATCGCCGATTTTGGAGATTTTTGCCTCGGTGTAGCGCATGGCTGCCGGGGGATCATCGTCGATGGAGCCAAAGTTACCCTGCCCATGCACCAGCGGGTAGCGCAGGGAAAAGTCCTGGGCCATACGCACCAGGGCATCGTACAGGGACAGGTCGCCGTGGGGGTGGTATTTACCCATTGCGTCACCGACAATGCGGGCGCTTTTTTTGGTTGCCGAACCGGGCCGCAGTCCCAGTTCATCCATTGCGTACAGGAGCCGCCGGTGGACGGGTTTAAGGCCGTCCCGCACATCCGGCAGTGCCCGGCTTACAATGACCGACATGGCATAATTGAGGTAGTCAGTTTTTACTTCGTCTTCTATCGCGATCGGTATTACTCTACCGGCGGGCGCTGGAGTACTATCTTTGGTGTCCATGGTTTCTGACATATACGGCTAGTATACACTTTTTAAGAAAAAAGATGAAGGGGTTTTTTGAGGGGTTTTTTCTCGCTATTTTTTCACACAAAGGCACGGGGGCACGGAGACACGGAGGAAGAAAGATAAAGGCACGGAGGCACGGGGGCACGGAGGGGAAGAAAGGTATAAAGGCACGGGAATCAGTCTAAGGTGCCGTTTATTACTCGGATGATGCCGTCTTTCATTAGTGCTGCGCCAAAATTGAGGATGAAGCCAAGTTTTGTATTAGTTAGCCTCAAATATGTCAATAATTGTTTTTTATGGGCTGGATTTATTTTTTCGACTGATTTCAGCTCAATAATGACTTTTCCTTCAATGAATAAATCTACCCGAAACCCTTCGTCAAAATGTTCGCCATCGAATTCTATGGGAATTGATACCTGCCGTTGGACGTGCAGCCCTTTTTTGGTCAATAATTTTGTTAAAACGGTTTCATACACGCTTTCCAATAAACCAGACCCCAACTTTCTGTGCAAATAAACAGCAGAATCAACAATAATAGAACCAATCTCATTTTCTTTCATACTATCTCCTCTCTCTTCCCTTTGTGCCTCTGTGCCTTTGTGTGAATCTTGAGCCAGCAACGGCAGCAACAAAAAAGCCGACCGGAGGTGAGTCCGATCGGCTTGGTGTGTTACGGCAAGGGGGGTGGCTTATTCAGCGTCGTCCCATGCTTGTATTTCGGGGATTTCCATTCTTTCGGCGGTGCCGGAGCTGCTGCTGCCGGAATCCGCTTTTTTGGATGAACGGCTGCCGTCGTGCCTGATGCTGAAGAGCAATTTGAACGAGTTGTTGCCGAATGTGCAGTCAAATATGGCATTCGGGGCAAGTTCGTACGTAAAGCCAAAAGTCACCATTTGCAGGAAGTTGTCATTGTCGCCGGTTACCCAGCCGCGTCTTCTGGCGGAATCTATACGGGTGTCGTTGTCATAATTGCTGGTGGTGAAATACCCCGGCAGATTAGCTTTAACACCCCAGTTCACAGACAGTTTGTCCAGCGGCAGTAAATACTTGCCTACCCAGTTATTCAGGATTGAACCTTTCAACTGGAAGCCGGTTGCCAGAGCAGGAAGGTTTTCTTTGTCGGTATTGTTTTTAGCGCCAACGCCAAAGTAAATGTCATTGGCGGGGTTCCACCCGCACAGAATGGGTACCGTGAGTTTTGTGCCCAGAGCGAAGTACTCGGTTACGGTGTAGTTAAACGCAAGGTATGGGGTCAGAATATTGTCCCACTCAACCGCAGATTCGGTGCCTTCGCCTTCAATCGTAAGACTGAATTCTTCACTAACGCCAAAGGTCATGGTTCCCCAGTCGCCGTCCCACAGGCTAATGTAGCCGGTGTCAAAGGTGATAATGGGCCTCATGCTGCTGTTAGCGTTGGCAGTAGCATCATCATAGTCGGTATTTCCGTCTTTGTCGGTAATGCTTACGGTTGTCCGATTATTAAAGTTTACCTCAAGGGCGAGACCGGCCGAGGGCCGCCAAGTGCGCTTGCCTATTTCCAGATCTTTGGCTGAGCCCCACTGGAATGCGGGGGTTACGGAGCCGTGCTGGCCCCGATAGTGAATAAATTCAGTATCGTGGTAGCCTTCAAAATCATAGGTAACCAGCGATTGGTTTATGCTGAATTTTAACCCATGATCCCCTTTCCCCAATAAGAGCCCAAAATAGTTACGGCGGCTTATGTCGCCAGAGATGCCTCCAGTCCAGGTGCGGTTATCATGGTTGAGAGTGCCCAGTTGTTCTACCCCGTCATTAAACTGACCGTGGTAGTACAACCCCACATAGGCATTTTCCAAACCCAGTGCAAGGCCCATTTCCCAAGGGCTACCTGTTTTAATGTCTTGCATTTTAAGGTAGCTGAACCATTTGGCGGCTTCAAGGTCCTGCCAATAGTTTACGTGGAAAAATGAGTCTACATCGGTAAGGAAGCGGAAATTAGTAGCTTCGCCCATGGCAGAGGCCGGATCTACGCCCACAAACTCCGGATCGGTTGGAGTAAATGCGGGAGGTGCCGGCTGTGCCCACAGTACCTGTGTACTCAACAACAGTACCGCGGCAAAGCAAATTATCGGTTTTAGTTTCTGTATCATTTAGAAACTCCTTTATAGTGCTATACGCTTGCGCGGTTAAAATTTAAGGGTGAGAACAACAGAGGTATCACCATTTCCCATACCATCACCAACTGCCCGGTACACAGACTTTGCTATAGTTGGCTGAGCCTTATTGATGTACACAAAGTCCAGCGCGGCTGTATCTTTGAATGAAAAGGTAAAGCCAAGGGCATAATTTACTTCCGTATAGTTGAAGTCAGAGGTGGTCTGTGTACTTTGATTTTTCCTGGATTCGGTCATACCACCAGTATGAGTAAGTTTAGCCAAGTCACTTGTGCTCAGTTTGGTATCTTTATTTGACCGGGCAGTCATGTCCCAGTCAAACAGGTTGATGCCCACGCCGGCCTGTACCGACAGGGGGTTCAACAATTGGTATTTAACCCCGGCATTCAGTTCCGGCGCGATTCTAAAGCCAAAATTGGACTGCCTAAAGATGCCATTCAGTTCTACATCCGCCTGACTGCCATCAACCACGTGTGGCTTGCCTTCTGTCTTGTAGTTTGTTGAGTGGGTTACCAGTTTGATTGTCATGGGCAGATATGCCGAGGCAGCAAAACTGAACTTGCCGTTTTCGCCTTCAAAGGTATAGGACGGTGTAATGGTGTCTGCAATATAGAAACGGTTGTCCCAAGCAGCTCTCCATTGGTCTTTTGTGCCGGCCGCATTGGCTACATTCCTTGTAATGCTTTCTACGTTTGCAACGCCCAGCCGGGTACCGCTTTTGCCGCCATACTTGGCCATGGGAACACCGTAGAGTCGCAGAGACAAATCATTTTCCAGAGTCAGGGCACCAAAAGCCATTTTCAGGTAGATGGTCGGTTCAAGATAGTTGCCTTCAGCGTTAATGAGAGTATTGTTCGTTGCGTCACCCCAGGTGTTAGTAGTTGTATTGTATATACGGGTAGTTGTCGTATAGGTAACGGTGTCGGTTGCTAGTAAGGTGCTCTCTCTTCGGGCATATACGATGGGCATTTTAAAGCCAATCCGGGAGATGGGGCCGAATTCACCGCCCAACTCAATTGCGGGGGTTAAGCTGCCTTGCCAGGTATCACTGTATGTACCAAGGACACCAAAACCACCAGCGGGCTGTGCACCGGTGATTTCCAGATCATCATGGAAGGTAAATTTAACCCCCAATCCGCTGGACAGACCCACCAGCGCGCCATAGATTGCATCGGGGCTTTTTTTGTTTTTTGCTCTGACGCTGATCATTTCTTCTTTGTCAGGGTCAGTAGCAACGTTGGCGATGTTGACCTTTCCGCGTCTGGTGGTGCCATCTTCATACTCGGTTACCTGGCCTTTGTAATACAGGGCCACGTACAGGTCGTCCAGTTTGAAGGCCGTGCCTATGTCCAGCTTGGCATCCGGGATATTGGCCCCAAAACGAGAGTAGGCGAAAAACTTGTCGAATTCTAAATCTTTCCAGTAAACACTATGAAAGAAATAGTCAGCATCCGTGTACAGTTCGCCAAATGTTGCTTTGCTAGTGTTCGATTCTGCCTGTGCGAATACAAACACTACCCCAATCATCATCATCGCAACCAAAGCGATGATTTTTGTTGCTGTCTTGATCATAAAAATGCTCCTTTCTATGTTCAAACATTAAAAAATATACACAAGTCCCGGTTCAGACCTTCCAAATGACATTTGGGGGATTTTCACCCAATTCTAATCCCGAAGACATTGTTTTCTTAAAAAAAACACAGTTCTCTAACTATAATATAACGTACAATTGACATCTGTCAAGATATTTTAGGGGATTTTAAGGGGAATTTGGGGGGAAGGGGGGTGGAAATTCGCCTTATTGACAATATTGTACAATTATAATACAGTAAAAATAAGGAGTTTTTATGAATACCGTTACTTTAAATAGTAAATTTCAATTAGATTTTCCCCGAAATATAAGTGAAACGTATGGTTTAGAGGCTGGAGATACATTTGAGCTCATTTCCTACAACAATAGAATAGAATTAATTCCTTTAAGGCCTATAAAAAAACTGAAAGGAATATTTCAAGGTATAGATACAAATATCATACGTGAAGATGACCGAATATGAATATTATTGATTCATCATTTTGGCTGGAATATTTTGCAGGCACTGAAGCAGGAAATATAGTTTCCGATACAATTGAAAACACAAGTGAATTAATAGTCCCTACAATTACGGTTTATGAAGTATTTAAGAAATTATTGCTTGAGAGAAATGAAGATGATGCACTGTTGGCTGTTGGCCATATGAAACAGGGGAAAGTTGTTGATTTAACAGAAGAATTATCATTATCCGCTGCCAGAATAAGTAAAAATTATAAACTCCCAATGGCTGATAGTATTATTTATGCAACAAATTTAAAATATAATTGTATTTTATGGACACAAGATCAACATTTTTCTAATTTAAAATCTGTTAATTATTACGAAAAATTATCTTAGCTTTTGGCTTTTTGGGTGGTGGAGATTTCGAAGTGGGCGGAGGTCATGTCTATGTTGGCTTTGTGGAAGCCGTCTTGTATGTTTTCGTATAACTGGGTGTAAATGGCGGGGATGCGGTCTATTTCTTTGGTGTAACAGTTAATTTGGTACTGGGCGTAAAAATCGTCCAGGCCGGTCTGCAGGACAAAGGGTTTGGGGTTTTTTTGCACATGATCCGTTGCAATGGCTGCCTGTATCAATATTTCGTGAACGGTTTTCCAGGGGGTGGCGTATCCAAAGGTTACTTCTGCATGGAGGATCAGGCCTTCGGTATCTTCATACGATGAGGCATGGTAATTGATTATGCCGGAATTGAGAATGAGCGTATTGGGAAAAGTTACATACTCGTTTTTATCGGTTTTCAGGCGGACGACCATTAGATTTTTTTCCACGACAAAGCCGGTGCTGTCTTTTATCTGTACGCGGTCGCCGATGGTAAATGGCCGCATATAGGTGATGACCAGTCCGGCCACCAGATTGCCTATGGCGGTGGATGAGCCCAGCGAAAAAATAATGCCGACAAAAACGGAAACGCCCTGGAATATTTTTGAATCGGAACCGGGGAGATACGGATACACGATTGCCACGGTAAAGGCCCACAGCAGCACCTGTAGAATTTTGTATGTTGGGTGCGCCCAGTCGGCGTAGAATCCGGGTATGACCAGTTTGCCTTTGGTTATTTGCGCTGCGAAAAATTTGAGCGCTTTTATCACATAACGGGTAATGGTGACAATGATAATAATGGTAATAATATGAGGAATATGGGCAATGGTTCCGGCGGCGATGTTTTTGAGGGGGGTTAGTATGTAACCGAACAGGGTTGCGGCAAGGTCTTTGGTGGCAGGAAACAGGCTAAAGACGATGGGCAGGGTCAAAAACAGCAGTAACGCGGTTATCAGGTATTTGAGGAGTTTCAGGAAAAATACAATGACGGTAATTATTTGTTTTACGCTCAGGAGTTTTAGTTTATGTATGGTAAGGGGTTTTATTTTTTCTCCGTGAGAGTGCATTAACTTATACGAGATATGCCTGAACAGCAGCCAGATAAGCCAAATGAGCAGTACCTGAACGGCGACTATTCCCAGAGCAATGCCCAGCCGGGGAATGAATTCCAGGGCATAGATGTTCATGCCTGGGTCCTGAATAATTTTACGACAAAATCAACTAACACTGATCCGGAGACAAAGGTGGCGATTGAACTGCCCAGACTTGATAAAAAGAACACCAGCAGTACTCTGGTTATCCGGTTGCGGTACATTCCTTTCAGGCTGGCGGCGTCCGCGGCGATATTTTCCGCATCGGCAACGCTGGGTTTGCGGACGGTTGCCTGCACAAGCCCGGACAACATTCCCACGCCGATAAATGGGATAAAAGTGGTAAAAGGGGCGCATAAAAAAGAGACCAATATGGCAAGGGGATGTCCCAGCGCGATAATGCATCCCAGCGCGGCAAGGCCGCCGTTCCACAGCACATAGGTGAGCAGTTTTTCAAGGAATTGGTCAAAATCGGCGCGGACAAACCCAACGGTCAAAAGCGCAAGGATTATGACGGGGATAATCCATTTGGCGGCTTTGGAAAGCACGTTTTTGGAGGGGATGGATTCGAGTTGATTAAGATCGGGCAGTTTTTCGCCGGCGGCGAATTTTTCAAGATGGGTCTGTATTCCCCGCAAATGCCCGGCGCCCACCACGGCAAGGGTGCTGTTGGCCTTGTCGCCGGAGCTTTCCGCTGCTGCCTCCCAAATTTTTGCGGCAAGGTACAGGTCGCGCTCATCAATAAGGGTTTCCTTGACGGTAGGCAGGTAATTGGACAATTCGCCCATCATGCCGTCAAGTTCGTTGCTGTTTTTCAGGTTTTCAATTTCCTCGGCGTTGAGTTTTTCGGTTACAAAGGCGCTGGAAAGCAGGGCTGCGAGCAATTTGCACTTGCTCCACAGGCTGCAGCGGGTCCAGGCGCGCCGGAGGGTGGTTTGCACTTCGCGGTCGCACAGGCTGTAGGCAATGCCCATTTCCTGCGCGGTATTCACGGCGGCGAGCATTTCCTCGCCGGGTTTTACGCCCAGTTCATTTCCCAGCCGGCGCTGGAAACTGGCCAGAGTAATATTGGCCATGAGCAAAAAGCCTTTGCCTTCCCGTAAAACTCTGGTGATATTCAGCCGTTCCCAGTTATCCTGATTGGTGATGGCGGAAAAACGCCCCTGATCCAGTTCTACACATACCATGCTGGGCTTATCTTCCGCGCGGATTGCCGCGGTTACCTCTGCGATGCTTTCTTTGGACACATGGGCTGTTCCAATTAAATGAATATTTTTTCCGCCCAGCGTCAGGCGCACATTACTGCTGTTCATCGTATTACCCTTTCCTCCAGTATCATTTCGTTTATTTTCCATTCAATGGTGCCCATGCGGTTCATATCTCTTACTGATAGAAAATAAGTATTGGCAAGCGTTCTGTTTCCTCTGGCATCGTAATAATTGGCAAGGTAAAACAGCATATTTGATTTTATATCAAGGTTTTGTTCTTTATCGATTATGATGGCGATGTCATTGTCTCCGGAAAGATCATGGTACAGCCGGATCATATGCCAGTCAGCCGTATTGCGGGGAACGGTGCGCAGCACCTGGGCAAGAAATTGTTTGGGATCGGCCGGCCGGCCGGCCTTCATCCAATTAATTGCGGCGAGCAGCGCATAACGGTATTCCCTGGGCGCATACCGGTATGCGGCAAGAAACGCATCGCGCGCTTCGGAGTATTGTTTATTCCTCATTTTGATAACGCCCAGCCCTTCGGCCGCGTAATAATAATCGGGTTTAATCCTCATTAATACTTTATAATCCTGCTCCGCGCCCGCATAATCGCCGGATTCATCTTTAATGCCGGCGCGGTACACATACGCCAAAAAGCTGTTTGGGGCAGCCGTTATTGCGTGATCCAATTCCTCCAGCGCTTCCGGCTTCCGGTTCATCTCCAGCAAAATCGCAGCCCGGTCTATGGCAATCCAGTGGTTGTCGGGATCAAGTTTTTTTGCCGCGTCCAGATCCAATAGGGCGTCTTCCCTAAGGCCTGCTCCCTTGTACAGGCGCGCCCGTTCGTGCAGTGGTGTTGCCCATTGGGGATTCAACCGAACTGCCTTGTTGAGTAATTGCTCGGATCTTCTGGGTTCATTTTCATAGCGGTACACAATAGCCCGGCCAACCAATGCTTCGCGGTAATCGCCGTCAATGCCCAGGGCCTTATCAAAGTGGCCGGCGGCAGCCCGTAACGTTCGGGCGTTCAATGAAATGTAACCCAGATCGGACAGGGCCTTAAGGTTATTGGGATCGATTTTTATGATCCGGTCCAGAGCGTTCCGTTGTTCCCGATCTTTTCCGTCAAAGGCGGCGGCGGCGGCAAGTACCAGCAGGGCGTCGATGTTGTTCGGCTCGCGGGAGCTGATCCTTGACGCAATGGCGCGGGCGTCGTTTGTCCGTCCGGCGGAATTCAATAGGGAAGCCCGCAATAGCTGAACTTCGGTGGTTTGCAGCTCTGCCTGATCGATCTTGTCAAACAGTGCAAGCGCGGCGGTAAATTCCCTGCGGGACATGAGCTGCGAAACTTCGGTAAGTATGGCCTGTGTATCGCCAAACACAGAGGCATGTGTCAGCGCCCAAAAAAACAGTAATAGAACGGCACCTTGGCTAGTCTTTATTCCCATAATGTCTTGTTTATGGTATCATGTATTGATGACTATTATCAATAAGAAGGTTTGTATTCAATGAGAAAACGTGTCTTTCCCCGTATTATGTGGTTTTTGCTGCTTAATGGTGTTGTTTTTATATTCCTGGTAACCCTGCAATTTGCGTATCGGGGGAATTTTTCCCAGCGCATTGGCAATATGCTGGTAAGCGGGCGTTATGCCCCTGATTCCGACCGGCTGGATGGGGGGGCAAATGTATTTTTTGGCGGCCTGGAATTCCGGCTTGGCGGTACGGCGGGCGCGGATATTGGCTTTTCGGTCGTTGGTTCAGATGGCCGGCAGCAGCAGGTTTTCCCTGAATCTATGATTATTGAGGAAAATAGTGTGGTTTTCACGCTGCCCGGCGGTTCGGAACTTTCCTTTGCGCAAAATGCCGTGCCCGAATTACGGATTAGCGGGAAATTTTCCGGCGGTGTTTCTTTGATACATATTCCTTTCAGGACTCAGCGGTCTTCGGTTATTCGGGACAGCAGTGATGGGACGCTGAATATATCGTATAATGGCAACCGTTATCAATTTAGCCGCTCCTCGCATGGGCTTGATACCGGTTTGCTTATCCTTTCGGCTGCTGCGCCGGCCATTTCCTACCGGACTGTAAGCGGCGAACGAGAATTTAACCCCGCTCATTATATGGTCGCGCAAGCAGAAACGCCGCAGGCTTTTTCCGGGGCTGTTTCCCGCTGGATTGCCCGTAACTTTGCGCTGTGGAGTCAGATGGGCCTG
Organism: Treponema sp.; assembly: GCA_009784775.1. Taxonomy (GTDB): domain Bacteria; phylum Spirochaetota; class Spirochaetia; order Treponematales; family Breznakiellaceae; genus WQXQ01. Next base: position 10,364 of record WQXQ01000012.1, on the reverse strand, counting down.
CAAACCGATGAAGATACGGTGATTGCCTGGTGCGGCGAGGCGGTACGGCAGGATTTGTATTCCACGGCAGTAGCAACCATTCCGGTGAGCTTTAGTTCCAGTCCCCTGCGTACCTGGGAATCTGCCGTGTATCAATTTGACCGGAGGATCGGCGTTTGGGGAAGCGCTGTAGGGACTATTGGCAATGTAGAGCGTGAAAAAGCCGCCAATATTTCCCGCTTGCTGGCGGGAAAAGATAGTAGGCTTTTTTTGGAAAAGCATCTGATTGCATTTTTGGCGGTTCGGAATTATGACTCTATGGTTCATGAGCTTGCGGCATTTGCTCAGGAGATGGACCCCGGCATTATTACCCTTGCCATGAGTCCCGGGATTTTGGAAAGCTGTTTGGATATGGCCAAATGGTATCCTCACATAGCGAATCCTTTTGAGGCGCTTGCGGAAAGGGCTTACCGGCTTGCTGCCGGGAGTATGCGCCGGATTGGCGATCAGGTTTTTGTGGTTGCTGATGGCCGCGCGGCGGATACGGAGTTTAACCTGCGTTTGGGAAAAGCGTTGGGGGAATGGGGCGAGGTATCCGGTAAAAACGATTGGGCCGGGCTGGGACGTTCGCTGGCGCTTTCAGTGCTGGCTCTCTCCGCCGATGATGGATCGGTTCCGGCATTGCTGCCGGTTGACGGAAGCAGGGATTTTAATGCTTCGGGCGGCCGGATTAGTTCGGCAAAATTGTACCGGATTTTGCATAACAGCGAATATCTTCCCCATGCGACAACAACCGGCACAACCGGCATTTGGGCGTATACCGTTTCTCCATCGGTACGGGTTGTCCAGAATGAACGGGAGATGGATATTGCTATCCGTTTTCCTGTAGGCGAAACCCATTATGTAATGATCCGCAATGTAAGGCCTTTTGCGTTGCTGCAAATTTATGATATGAACTGGCGTATGGCTTCTGATTTTGAAAGCTACTACGACTCTTCCGGATGGTTCTATTTTGGGAGTGAACGGACCCTTGTCATAAAAATCAGACATCGTTCAAATGTTGAACATATAAAAGTCTTTTTTGTTCCGCCGCCGCCGCCGCCCGCGCCGCCTGATGAGGAAGAAGACGACGATGAAATGAGAAATGAGGAGTAAGAAAAATGAAAAAAGAAAAGAGAATGCTTGTATTGGCTATTGTGCTGCTTATGGTATTTTCACTCAATGCGTGTTCGCGGCAGGGGCCGCAGATGGCAACGGAATTGCGGTATGGTTTTTATTCAGAGCCTGCTACGCTGGATCCGTTGAGTCCTTCCAATACGGCGGATGGCAGAAGCCTGCTGTTTAATGTGTTTGAAGGTTTGGTAAAGCCCACCGCTGACGGCAGTTTTAAGATGTGCATTGCAGAATCGGTCGTAATGGCAGAATCGGGGCGCGTGTACCGTTTTAAGCTGCGGGAAAACGTACGCTTCCATGATGGTTCTCTGGTAACATCAGCCGATGTATTGTATTCGCTGGAGACGGCGAAAGCGGCAGGCTTTATTGGTTTTGATCGGATACAAACCATTGAGGCCGATGAGGAAAATGTTGTTTGTGTAAGACTTGAGCATCCCGACCCGGAATTTTTGCCGTACCTTACGGTTGGTATTGTTAAAGCTGACAGTGTCAATCGTGATAAAAATGCCATTGGTACCGGGCCGTATTACATTGAAAGCTACACTGTCCAGCAGTCGTTGGTGTTACGAAAATTTGCAGATTACTGGCAGGGCAGCCCGTCTCCAAAGGAGACGCCGTCTCTGGACAAAATAACCATAGTGTTTTTTGCCGATCCCAATGGCATTATTCTTGGCCTGCATGGGGGCAGTATTGACGGAGCGACCCTGTTCAGCGGCCATGCGCATCAGTTTAATCCTGAGCGGTTTGACATTGTGCCCGACTATTCCGCCGCGGTTCAATTGCTTGCCCTGAATAATGCGGCAGCGCCGTTAGATGACATTCGGGTGCGTCAGGCGATTAATTATGGGGTTGATATTCAGGAAATTATCGACGCGGCTTTTTACGGTCAGGGTATGCCTTCCGGCAGTCCGCTGATACCGGGGCTTGCGGCGTATTATGAGCAGGCTTTGGTCAATCCTTACCCGCTTGATCCCGCAAAGGCCCGTGCGCTGCTTGCCGAAGCGGGTTACGGCGATGGCGGGCGGCAGCTTTCTCTGGAAATCACGGTGCCTTCGATTTACTCCATGCATGTTGACACGGCTCAGGTGATTGCAGGCCAGCTTGCAAAAATTGGAATCAATGTCAGTATACAGCTTGTTGACTGGGCTGCCTGGCTTTCCGATGTTTATTTTGGGCGCGCATATCAGGCAACGATCATTTCTCTGGACAGCCCGATTGTTTCGCCGAAAGGTTTTCTTTCCCGTTACCATTCAGGCGATACCAGTAATTTTATCAATTTTGCCAGCGCCGATTTTGACCGGATATACGACGCAATCCTTGTTGAGATGGATGAAGGCAAGCGTATTGCCCTGTACAAAGAAGCCCAGCGGGTAATTTCGGCTAACGCCGCCAGTGTGTACATTCAGGACATACTGGGTTTCCAGATTTTCCGCGCCGGAGCCTACAGCGGCGCAGTAAGCTACCCATTATACGTCATTGACTTCGCCTCAATCCGCGGAAAGTAAATTTGCTCCCGTTCTTTCACACGGAGGCACAAAGGCACGGAGACACGGAGGGAAGAGTAAATTCTTCCTTTGTGCCTTGGTGTTTCCGTGTCTTTGTGTGAAAAAATGCGAATTAATCCTTGCGTTTCTCATGGATATTTTGGGCGATTTGTAGTAGTGTTTCGGGGGTGTTTTGGGTGGGGTCGTCCAGAACGGTTTCCAGAAGTTCGTCCAGAATAATACCAAGGGTTTTGCCGGGTTTCATGCCTGCCGCAATAAGGTCTTTGCCGGAAATGGCAAGGTCTTTAAGCGTAAATGCGCGGCCTTCCTGCAGGGCTTTTTCGACACGGTACGTAAGCGGCAGCAGCGCATTGGGGGGCGGTGTATTTCCGGCGGTGGCGTAGGTGTCGGCCAGACGAAGCTGGTATAAGTTGGTAAGATTTTCCTCGCCAATGCGGACAATAAACCGGCGGACTGCCGCATCGCCCCAATCATCTGTGTAATGGAACATATGCTCTTTCACCAAATGACAGACCGAATCGGTAAAGACATTGGGGAAACGAAGCCGTTCAAGAATGGCTCGCGTCATTTTTTCCGATTCGGCCTCGTGCTGGTAAAATGTATATATGCCGTCTGTATCAAGCTGGCGGGTAATGGGTTTGCCAATGTCGTGTAACAGAGCGGCGGCGCGTACCTCCTGCGGGTACTGTTTTTCGGCGGCGTAATCGCAGGCAAGCAATGAATGTGCAAATACGTCAAAACAGTGAAAGCCTTTTTGATCGATGCCCCGGCAGGCGGCAAGTTCCGGCAGGAACAGCTTGAGCAGTCCGGTTTCTTCCATGCACAAAAAACCGCGGGAAGGTTTTTCCGACGCGATAATTTTTTCGATCTCGTCCCTTACCCGCTCCGCCGATACCTTTGCGCTGGTTTCCAAAACGCCGGGAATGGCGGCCAGGGTTCCCGGCTCGATGCGGTATGTGAGCTGCGCGGCAAAACGGACAGCCCGCAGCGGGCGCAGTCCGTCTTCGGCAAAACGCGCCGCCGGATCTCCCACACAGCGGATGATCCCGGCTTTTATGTCAGCCGCCCCGCCAAAAGGATCAACTTTTTCGCCTTTGGGAAGGCGCAGGGCAATAGCGTTCATGGTAAAATCGCGGCGGGAAAGGTCTTCTTCAATGCTCATCGTATAATGCACTTGATCGGGCCTGCGCCCATCGCTATAATCCGCCTCGGTCCGGTAGGTGGTTATTTCCATATTCCGACCCCGGTATAATGCCGTGACCGTTCCGTGTTTGATGCCGGTGGGAATAACCTTTCCAGCAGGCGACGCTTTTTTGAAAATTGCGGCCACTTCTTCGGGCGTGGCATTGGTGGCAAGGTCCCAGTCGTGTGCCTTTTTCCCCCGGAGCATATCCCGCACCGCGCCGCCAACCAGACAGAGCTCTTTGCCCTTTGCGTTAAAAAGCGCGGCAATTTCTTTGAGTATGGGGTGGATAGTCAGGAATATGATAGTATTGCTCCTTGAATCTCAGTATACTAAAAAGAGAGCAATGAGAAAACAGCTTGGTATTGTGATTACTGGCGGCGAAGGGCCGGAGCCGGACAGACTTGGGCGGATGGTTAATGGCATGGCGGAAAAGCCGCTGCTGGTTGCCGCCGATTCCGGATTAATACTTGCCGAAGCGGCAGGGCTTACACCGGACTGGATCATCGGCGACATGGATTCTCTGGGCGATGAAAGCCGCCTGCGTGCCTATCCCGCAGAACGGATTATTCGTTATGCCGGGCAAAAGGATCACAGTGATACCGAGTTGGCCCTTGCCCTGCTGTGGGAAAAAGGCTGCGGCGAAACCTGGATTGCGGGCGGCGGGGGCGGCAGACTCGATCATCTCTTTGGCATTCGTGATTTGTTTGAGCGGGAATCGTTTCCCTGCCGTTGGATCACCGCTGCTGAAGATATATACTGTATAGACAGCGCGGCCAATAATTGCTTGTCGGTAAACCGTACACCAGGTTATACCGTATCGGTGTTTGTATTGGGCGGGGGGCCCTGGAAAGCGGAAAGCCGGGGCTTGCAATGGCCCCTGGACAATGTGTACTGGGAGCGGGGGCTGTACGGGCTCAGCAATGTTGCGGTTGAAAATACCATTACCATAAGCGCCGCACAAGGGCGTTTTATGGTAGTATTGGAGGAGCATGGCGATAATTATTGACGGCAAAACAATCGGTCTCCAAATTCGGGAAGAGGTACAACAGCGGGCGGCGGCGCTAAAGGTACAAGGCGTTACGCCGTGCCTTGCGGTGGTTTTGGCGGGCGAGGATCCGGCAAGTCTTTCCTACGTGACGGCCAAGGAAAAAGCCCTTGCCGAAGCCGGCATGGAAAGCCGGGATATACGGCTTCCGGCAGCAACCACCGAGGCGGAACTGCTCTCCCTGATTGCGGCACTCAATAGTGATACTGCCGTTCACGGCATTCTGATTCAGCTTCCCCTGCCCAAACATATTAACGAGGACAGGGTTATTACTGCCATGGATCCGGCAAAAGATGTAGACGGCTTCCATCCGGTTTCGGTGGGAAATATGGTGCTGGGCAGGCCGGGCTTTCTTCCCTGTACGCCCCACGGAGTGCTGGTGCTGCTGCGGAAGCTGCGGATACCCCTTTCCGGTGCGCACGCGGTAGTGATTGGCAGATCAAATATCGTGGGAAAGCCTTTGGCGAATTTGCTTGCCCGCCGCGATGTCAATGCCACGGTAACGGTCTGCCATACCGGCACAAAAGACCTTGCCCGTCACACCCTGCAGGCCGATATTGTAATAGCCGCCGCCGGGTCTCCGGGATTGATCAAGGCAGAGATGATACAGCCCGGTGTTGTGGTGATAGATGTTGGCGTAAATCGGGTGCCCGACCTGACAAAAGCAAAAGGGTACCGGCTGTGCGGTGATGTGGACTTTGAGTCGGTAAAAGAAAAGGCAGGCTTTATCACGCCGGTGCCGGGCGGCGTTGGCCCCATGACTATCGCCATGCTGCTGCAAAATGTTATGCAAGCTGCGGAGGTACAATATGAGTGATTTTGAAAGTAACTATCCATCAACAGAAACGCTGACCAGACTTCGCAATACTGCGCTTTTTTATCTTGTGGGCGGTTTACTTCTGGCGGCCGTTCAGGTTATTGCCCGGCAATGGATTATTGCAGGCGTTATCGGTCTGCTTGTTTGCGCGGTGGGTTTGGGCTGGCTTTTGGCCAATAATCCCAACAATAAAAAAACAGGCGCGCTTTTAACCGCAGTGGGCGTAATCGTTATGTTTTCAAAAACTCCCTTCAAGGTACTCACGGTAGTAATGGGGTCTTTGCTCAGTATTGCCACTATCGGTTTTTTGGTTCTGGGCGTAAAACACCTCATCCTCTATTTTATTGCCCAGAGTAAACGGCGTTAGCATACAACAAGGTTCAATTCCTGTGACGTATTTTTTTGAAACCTATGGTTGTCAGATGAACAATGCCGAATCGGCAGCCCTGACTTTGGTGTGCCGTGAGCGCGGGTGGACAGTTGCGCCTAACGGTGAAAGCGCCGATCTGGTATTGCTCAATACCTGCTCGGTACGGTTAACGGCGGAACAGCGGGTGCTGGGCCGCATTGCCTTGTATGCAAGCCTCAAAAAAAAACGCCTTGCCAAAGGGGAGCGTTTTGCGTTGGTAGTAGCAGGCTGCATGGCTCAACGCATGGGAGAAACCCTCAAACAAAAATACCCTGCTGTAGATTATGTAATGGGCACCTCCAGCCGCTCTGTTTTTCCTCTGATTCTTGAGGCTGTTGAAAAAAGTTTTAATAGTTCGTCTTCCCCACTCCCTACTCCCCACTCCCTACTCCCCACTGAATTACCGCAATTTGCGTTTTCATCGTCTCATCTTGAGGAAGGGCAGTTCCGCAGTTTTATCCCCATCATGCACGGCTGCAATAATTTTTGTTCATACTGCATTGTTCCTTATGTGCGGGGCAGGGAAGTCTCGCGAGACCCGCAGTTGATAGCCGAAGAGATCCGGCTGGTTGGCGAACGCGGGGTGCGGGAAATTACCCTTTTGGGACAAAATGTCAACAGCTATAACTGGAACAACAATGAGCTGCATTTTGCCGGCTTGCTGCGTTTGGCCGCCGCCGAAGCGGCAAAAAGCGGTATCCGGTGGCTGCGGTTCCTTTCCGCAAACCCCAAGGATTTTTCGCCGGAAACGATACAGGCAATGGCCGAAAGCCCGGTATGCTGCCGCCACCTGCATCTTTGAGTCCAGCATGGTTCAAACCGAATTCTTTCCGCAATGAACCGGGGTTATACTCGCGAACAGTACCTTGCTCTGGTTCGTGAAATACGCAGCGCCATGCCGGAAATAAGTCTTTCCACCGACATTTTGGTGGGTTTCCCCGGCGAAACCGAGGAAGATGTGGCGCAAACACTGGCACTTATGGAAGAAGTGCGCTTTTTGTACTCCTATATGTACCATTTTAACCCACGGGAGGGGACTGCCGCCTACGACCTGCCGGGCAGAATCAGTGAGGAAGTCAAACGGGAGCGGCTTTCCCGGGTTATCAGCCTGCAGAAAAAGCATACCAGGGAATTGCTTAAAGCGAGAATTGGCGTGCGGGAAATAGCATTAATTGAAGGAATTTCCCGAAAAAATGCCGATGAATTAGTAATGCGTACTGAAAGGGATGAGATGGCCGTTGCCCCCGGCCCGGTTTCCATGATCGGTTCTTTTGCCGAAATCACCCTTTCAGGTTTACGGGGAAATACTTTTCGCGCAAAGGAGGCCCGGTTATGCCCTGGCGATTAATACAGTTTATCATTCTGTTTGCGATTTTTCTGGTGTTTATTATCTGCAACCTGGGAAACAAATGCAACATTCATTTTATCTTTTTTCAGCGGGAAGATGTTCCGGTATTTCTGACGGTATTTGTCTCGTTTATGATAGGGATACTCTGCACGATCCCCTTTATTTTTAGCAGCAAATCACGGAAGAAAATAAAAAACATTCCGGAGAAGGGATTGTTGGGAAAAGCGCCAGACACACAAGACGCTCATGACAGGCCGATGGATAACCTTACCGACACCAGAATTTATGGGATTGACTAAACGCAGCCTTGCCGGATTGGCGCTGTTCTTTTTCTGGGGCAGCATCGTATATGCCCAGACTGTCGGTCCTCCTGAACAACTAGGCAGGGAAATCCGGAATCTTGAACAAAAATTGTCCTTTGCTGCCATTTCCCTTGCCGAGCGGTATGATACTCTGGTACGTCTGGCCCGCCTGCGGCAGCTTTCCGGCAACCTTGCGGATGCGGCCGTCAACTGGCTTGATGCGGCTGCGGCAAATCCCCGGGATGTTACTTCCCTGATAGCCGGCGCCTACTGCCTTGTTGCCCTGGGCGAATGGGAAAAAGCCGCATTGACCCTTCACCCGCTGCTTGCTTCGGGTGTACAGGGGCCATCCATGCTTCAGGCCCGTTATCTGGATGCCTTCCTCAAAGTGCGCATTTCCGGTGCCGCCGATGTTACCGCCCTTACCGCTCTTGCCGGAAATGCTGAATTTGCCCTTCTGCATCCCCTGATATACTATTCCCTTTGGCAAATTATGGCAGGGAATCCCGCCGCCGCCCGCAGCGCCGAATCGTGGAAAGCTCGCTTGCTGCATGAATTTCCCCAAAGCCCCGAAGCCCGTGTTGCCGGCTCTCAAAAAGATCAATCCGCAGCATCCATCAGCGCAGTGCAAAGCCCCCTCTGGCTGCTTTTCCCCGGAGAAGTTTCCAGCGCGCCGCCGCCGTCACCATCACCGTCACCGTTGCCGCCGCCACCGCCGCCACCGCCACCGCCGCCGCCAGCTCCGGCTCCCAGTGCCGTTGTTGCCGCTCCCGCTGTTGTTCTGCAGACTGGATTGTTCAGCAGGGAAGCCAATGCCCGCGGTCAGGCGGAAGCGATACAAAAAGCCGGTTTCTCAGCCTCGGTATCCCCCCGAACCGTTAATGGCGCGCCCCATTGGGTGGTCATAGTCATTCCCGGACAGGATCAAAACAAAACCATTCAGGAGTTAAAAAAAGCCGGCTTTGATTCATTCCCGGTAAAGAACAACTGAAAAAAAAGCCGCCCAGAAAGACGGCTAAAAGCGGTGTTTAGGGAAAATTACAATTTTACCAATCCCATAAACTTCCAATAAGAGTATAAGCTCTGACTTTTATCTCATCGCTGGCAAGAAGAACATGGCGTGGAAAATAATATTGGCCAGAGTAATCTATCGTAGCTACTCCGGAACTATTAATAACCATATCAAACGGTTTTCTCCAACGGTTCATTCCATAAGTAGTATTTGAAGCAGGGAAACAAAAAACAAACGTAGCATCTATAGAAGTAATACCTATTTGAGCCATATACGTTGCTATTTCGTTTCCAGAGGAAAGAGAAACGCCCGCGAAAGATTCAGTGTATAGTAATGGATTATAATTAGCTATCGGAGTTGAAAAAATTCCCCTTTCGACAACAGTCCATGTTCCGCTGGAAAAAAGATGGAATCTGCCGACAGTTATCGTATCTATTGGTACACCCTGTACTGTCTCTAATCCTGTGCCGTCAAACACAATATCCATTGACCCGATAATCGGAACATGGGTCACCGCTTTATAAGCGTTCAGCTTCCCCCATGTAACGCATTTACCGACTAACTGCGGCAGAATATCAACACTACCCAGAATGGCAATCCTTAATCCCTCAGTTGTTATTTCCGGGTGGAGCGACTTTATCAGTGCTGCAACTCCCGCAACAAAAGGAGCAGCCATGGAGGTACCGTTCAGAGGCGCATACTCAAAATCACCAAAATAGGAAATATAGGTAGTCCAAATAAAGTGTCCCGGAGCAAAAATGTCGACCGTCGTCGCACCGTAACAAGAACCACCAGGATACCCTTGAGAATAACCCCAATCGGCAGCGGTTGGTATGGTACCATCTGGTTTTATCGCACCCACCGAGATAAGATTGGGAAGCCGGTAATTAGCAGGGTAAACAGGATCTATGTCATTATCATTTTCTCTGTTTCCCGCGCCACACACAAAAAGTCCCGGGTATTGCATAATTGCCTGTTCCAAACCAGGAATAGCAACGCCATATGAGCCGGCACTATAATTTACAATAGGAGTAAGGCTGCTTGTAGCCGCAGATAAAGCGCTTATTGTAGCATCTGTCCTCCAAACCCAAACATTGTATGGTGGTACTGGTAGTTGTATATGTTCAACAATTTGGTAGGGGACTAAGCTGACGCTCCAGCAAACACCCGTAACTCCCAAGGCATTGTTTCCCACCGCGCCTACGACTCCTGCGACCACAGTCCCATGACCGTGAGTATCGTCATTGGTTACCCAAAAATTGCCATTGACGAAATCAAGGCCATTGACCAGGTTCTCCATCAGGTCGGGATGATGCGCTATCCCGCTGTCAATAATACCAACGCGTACTTCTCTGGAACCAATCGTAATATCCCAGGCGTCAGGAGCCTGTATTCCCATCGTATCCCACAACCCCCACTGGCTTGCAACACTCCCAAAATTAGGCCGGGTGTTATATTCAGGGTCGTTGAGGTTGCAGAAAAAGTTCCTTTTACTCAGTTTTCATCATTATAAAAAATAATTTAAAATTTAACCTGAATTCTAAATTATTTTTTGTAATAATAATACTTTATTCTATTATTTGCATTT
>WQXQ01000011.1 GCA_009784775.1 Treponema sp. | reverse complement strand
TGTATTAACTGAAATATTAAGCGACAACGCAAGTTCTTTTTGGCTAACATAACCTGCCAAAACCGCTTCTACAACGTCCAGTTCCCGTTTGCTTAATTTTTGAATAAAACGGGTATAACCAAAATCTTTCCCGTTGAGAACGGCAATCTCTTTTTTGGTAATAATCCGTGTAAAAAAATAAAATAGCATAAGCTGTATACCCACAAACAATGCCGTAAAAAGAGCGGTAGCCAAATAAGATACTGACATAATGGTTATGGTATCTCTTACCCAGATTAAAAATATTATTACAATGGAAATATATACCGCGGAAAAAAGCATTACCAACTTTCGATGAGGATCGATTTTAGTTTTACAAAGCCACCGGGCGGCAATGAAACAGCAGCTCATTAATAAAATATTAATAATGAAGACAAACAAATAATAAAAACCGGAATTTTTATAGAGTTCTTCGCTCAGATTTATCAGGCTTAATGATGGATTGGCAATTGCGCCCATTAAAAATGAAACCGGATATTCTACAATATTAATAATACAAAGGAAAAATGCGGCGGAAACAACAGCGGTTCCCCGGTTCGTACCCAACAAAACAATGGCAAGAAGAGCAAGTAATTCATAAACCATGAGAAGTACATTTGCATAAACGGGTATTACATCATACCCCATATTCAGGTCTTTCCAAATGAAAATTACCGGTACTTTTATAACGCATATTACCAACAAAGCAACAGAGCGCCATTTTTCTGCCGGACGGTTCAGCGAGAAAAAAAGGCGGTATAAGCCAATTGAACTGATAAATCCAAGCAAAAAGCTCCAGTTGTTGGACATATGTACAGGATTTTACCAGTCTTAAGCGTTAAAAGCAACTGGCGATGATGCCTTCAAAAGAGTCAAGGTTGGCGGGAATAACGGCAATGGGTTCTATTTCTTTTTGCAGGGATTGAAATAGTTCCGGGATAGTTTGACCGGTTACTTTTTGAACCAGTTCTGTATTTTTGGCATAATGACCGGTCGCAAGAACAACGGTATGGATTTGCCCCTTCCAATTCTGGCTGGAAGCCGTCTGTCCGGCAGCGGCAAACGCAACGGCAGTATGCGGATCAATGTGCAGGCGGTATTTTTTCCAGACATATTCAATAGTCCGCAGGGTATGTGCATCATCAACAGAGGCCGGATACACCATGTTGCGCATAACGGCAGGGGCTTCCCGGTAAAACGAGGCAAGGCGGCTCAGGTTTGAAGGTATACATACATCAAGCGCGGGAGAACTGGTAGTGATCAAACGGCGGGGGATAAACGGTTTATCTTTGATAAATTCGCCCAGAGCATTGTTGGCGTTCATGGCGGCAATAAAGCTATTTACCGGCATGCCAAATTTCCACGCGTACAGGCCGGCAATAAGGTTGCCAAAATTGCCGCAGGGAACGCTGAACGCAAGACTGCCGGAAAGCTGTTTTTTTACCTTTACAAAGGCATACAGATAATAAAAAACCTGAGGCAAAAGCCGCCCCGGATTGATGGAGTTGGCGCTGGTAATATTATAGCGTTCCGCAAACGCGCGGTCGTTAATAGTTTCATTAACAAGACGCTGGCAATCATCAAAGGTTCCCTGTATCTGAACGGGAATAATATTACCGCCGTTGGAAACAAACGCCGCCGGATCAAGCCCGCGGATTGGTCCCGATGGATACACCAAAACAAGGCCAATGCCTTTCCGCCCCCTAAAGGCATGAGCCATTGAGACTCCGGTATCGCCGTGGACGGCGGCAAGAACAAGCCGTGACCCGGCACTGTTTCGCAGTTCTTCCATGGCTGCCGCAAGAAAAGCAATGCCAAAATCCTTAAAAAGCCCGGTTGGGCCGTTGTACAGATTCAGTATTGAAAAATCATCATCCAGGCGGATAAGCTCCGGCTCAAAATTAAAGGCGCTTTCCGCAACACGGGACGCCGAGCAGGGGTTAAGCTCGCCTTCCAGCAAGCTGGGCGCTATGGCCGCCACAAAATCGGGAAAACTGATTTGGTCGTTCATGTACAGGAAAAGCTGCCGCAGATCCACTACCTTGCCGGGAACATAGAGTCCCCCATCGGCAGGCAGGCAGCCCAGAACGGCATCCTGAAACGAGACCAACCGCTCGGCGGCTGGTTCAGGCGCATTGCCATACGCATTGCCATGTGCATTGGTAGAACGAAAACGCATTGACTGCCCTTGCTTTTAAGATTTTGCCCGCTTTTCTTTTTTGCGTCTCAATGTATCTTTGAAAATCTGGTCGGCATCAATTTTATCGTCAACACCAAACACCGGCACAATACCCGCGCCATTGACACTGCGGAACACTACGCCAAAGGTATCACCATAGGCCCAGCTGTTTTCGCCGTTCACCAAATTATCCAGAACCGTCACTATTGATAACGCGAAGAAAACCAGCGCTGCGTTATTTTGTTTGCCGGGACCAAGCAGCGCATTCAGGCGTTTTGATACCGGATTGGGCACCTCAAAATGGTACTGCGACCAGGGGTTGTCAATACCATTGCAGGGAGCCTTTGCCGCAGCGCCGCCCGCGCGATTTCCCTGCTCTATGCCGGCAGCAACCTGAGTAAGGTATTTACGAAGGGTTTTTACCTGGCTGTAAACTGCTATGGTGTCCTGTTTCTGGAAAGGCGGCGGCCCCAAAGAATCAAATTTGTAATACGGCAGAAAGTAGAGCCTTTTGGACCAGCGAAGCTCATTCATATTACGCTTTACATACATCGAATTTTTTGCATCAGGAGAATGTTCTATCATGCGGCAGTAGTCTGCAAGGCGGGGCAGGTATTCTTTCGAAAAGCTATCTTCAATATACCGCCGCCAACCGGCAATAATGGGACCAATGGCATCATCCACCGGGGAAGGAATTCCATCTGGCCCGGCAAGGAGTCCAAATGATATATACCGAAGACCGGCGCAAACATCATCCAGAATGTGCATCAAGATCGCAATTTGCTGCAGCGGATCGGTGGGGGAAATGAGCTCATAACCGCGCCGCAGATCATATATACCGGAGAAATAGGGGTACATATCGGGATATTGCGGCAGCCGTTCCCATCCGGCCTTTGGAAACAGCGTTTCCATTACTTTAAGGCTGTGATCCAGCACTTTCTGCTCAGCTTCAGCCGCAGTCAGGTGCGCTTTCCGCGCAACCGTTTCAAGATCGCTGCTGCTTTCCGTGTCTTTAACGGTTTGGGCATCCTGAGCCGCGTTCTCTGCTTTTATCTCTTCCTGTATTGCCTCCAGATTTCCGCTTTCCGCCTGTTCGGGGCTTAAATGCACCGGTTTAATCTGGTCATCCTCGGTAACACCGATAAAGGCCATAAAGCGCCGGGACCGTTCAGTAAACAACTGCTCGTACGGAAGCCAGCGATCGGAGATACATTTCATCAGCAGGGGGTACAGGCCGAAATGAACTTCACGGCGAATATCGGCAAGGGCGGCAAGGGCAACACGGATAAAAGACTGATTTTTTTCCAGCGGCTCTGTTGGGTTTTCAATGTACAGCAGTTTGTAGAGCAGTTTGTACGCGCCCTTGATATGCGTGTCTATATCCAGTCTTTCCAAAATGAACAAAGGCCGGTAGATAGACCGCAGAATATCGCCAAATTCGGAAACTCTGGCCGATCGCGGATGAGCCTGAATCTTGGCCAGATCTTCGCCAATGCGCTCTGTGTTCCAGTAGCGAATGGTTTCCAAAATGGAATGAACATACGGCGATGCTTTTTTGAGCCGCTCGCTGCGGCGGGTATTATGACGGGGAAGCAACGCTCTGGTTGCGGTGACAAGCTGCCCAATTTTGTCATAATAAATATTCATGCGGCGATTCACAAAACGGGAGCTGACATAGTCTACCGGCTCATGGAAAAACGAAAGCATCGAAACAAACACCTGGAGGGGGCTTTTGATATCAAACTGCAGCTGGGCAGCAAAGCGGTCCATTTTAACCCGCTCTTTGTACGTTGTTTTAAGCATGATCGAAGGATCATCGGCAGGATCGCTATTCAATAATTTCAACGGAAACGATTTGTCATCACTGCCCATGTAGTCATCATCACCGGCAACTTCCACCGTACGCCGGGGCCGTTTATCCGATCGGCCAGGAACCATCAGTTCCACCGTATCATGCTTGACGTTTTTTTTGGGCGGCTGCCAATGGGCGTTTTTCTCTACACCCACCTCTCCGCCAAGAATCTGGGCCATTCGCCGGGCTTCGAAAATATCCATGTCGCCCAACTTTTTCCGTATCCGGTTTAATTCTCCCGGTTCATAAATCGCACTCGGTTTTTTATCCATGGCCATAATTACACCCGCAAATAGAGTTTTTCGCCCATTCCCCACTGGTTGCGCACCTGGACTTGTTCTCCTACGGAACTTACCAGCATACCACTATAATAACCTATTAACACAAAAAAATCACCTCTTGTTATCAAAAAATTTGCTCTAAACCGGTTTATTTCTTTGGGGGTAAACACCAGGTCTACCATACCATCCAGGTCCTGTATTACCCAATCTGACTCAAGGCCATTGGGCATGGTAATCCGTACCGGAGGCAGCGGGGTACAGTGCCCGTTTACCCACAGGGCATTCTCATTATTTTTCCGGGTCTCTTTTGCCTGATTTTCGACGATGTGGAAGCCATGCCGTTTGCCTTCTCCGTCAAAACCCATACTGCCGCAAAATGTTCCCTTCATCCGATAGGGGAAAAATCCCTTATAATCACGGAAAATCCCCATACAACGCGCCGAATCCAGACTGAGGTGCTGCCCTCCCAACACCATATCCCCCCTTACTGCAGTGAGGGTCTTATATGCGTACATATTGCGCTGTCCGGTAAACAGCAGCGAAACCACCAGCGGCGTAATGCTATGGTCGCTCATGCAGAACGCAAGGTGAGCGGTAAAAGCGGGCTGTCGTTTTGTTGCCGCAATATCAATGTCCAATTTGATCGCATCCGCAGTAAGCCAGGTATGAATACGAAGGAAAAAATGGGAAGAACGGCACTCCACCGAAGCATGATTAAGATTCCGGGGCATTCGCCAGCTATTGCCAAGGACAAGTTTTCTAAAAACATGGTTTTGCCCGGTTTCCTTGTTATACAAAAAAACATGAGCCACCTGAAATAACTTAAAGTTACCCAGCAGGGCTTCCAAAAAGAACCTATCGTCCTGAACGCTCAGGCTCTCCCATTCCTTTATGCGATAGTCCCTAAGCCAGCGTGGAAGCGGCCAGGGATAGGGCCTGCGGATGTCCAAAAGGTTCACCCGGGAAAAGGCTTTATTCCAGGTTCCCGCAAGGGGTATTCTATTTTCAATGGGGCTGCCCCTTGGAGCCTGAATCTCCCTTGTATACATTATAACCCTACCCTATCACTTGTTTTTTGCCACGGCAATAATCATTTGCAATGCTTCGATATTGGCCGGAATAGAATTTCGTTCCAACGCGCCTCTTGCTCCCGGCAAAATACTGGCGTTTGCGTCATTTACGGTAGCTACCCTAATGTAGGTATATGTTGTACCGTTTATGACAATTTCTTCGGCATACCGCAAGGCAAGGAGATTTTTAATATCGTTATTGGATTCGCTGTTTGAGGCAAGCTGTTTGATTTCCAGAAAAAAATGTGACCCCGTATTTTCTTTAACCGTTACCGAGGCGCGGTACGGCGATCTGATGCGAATATTCACGACCGGTACAATTGAAATCATAACAAAATCAACGATGAGTTCATTCCCGTTCCGGCTGACTTCTTTTGCGGACTGTTTGGATCGTTTGCCATCAAAGTTTTTTTCATGGCCTTCCAAATCAGTTATGGCGGCCAGAACCTGCTGCGCGCTTACCTTATCGGTAAACACATGGGTATCTGTATCCAGTCTGAACCAGTTTCTGCCCAAAGGGGTAACTGCTGGCGGACGTACTAACGTTGGATTATCAAGCAGCGCGGTAAACTGTTCTATTGCTCCGGGCGCAATCTGATTGACCGCTGCCGGCTGGGCAAAAGCGGCTGTACCAAGGGATAATCCTGCTAAACAAAAAACAAATGTTGTAAGAAGTTGCTTCATATTGCATCTATTATCGGCAAACCGCCCGTGTGTTTCAATCAGAAAAGTGCCATACGGTCACCGATAGCTCCGATGAAAAGGGGTTCCGGCGCTTAAAATCGGGCAGCCAGTCACTGCCGGTAACATAATCCTGACAAAAACCGTCTTGTATGTCGAACTCTTCAAGCCAGCCAAGAACGGTATCGTATTCCCGTTCGCTCAAAAAACGCCCCGGCATTTGGCCGCTCAAACCGTCTCTGGGTATTGGCGTGTATTGGCTCATCAGGGAAAGCTGGGCCTGCCCGGCGGCATTATCGGCAAACCAGCGTAGTACGGCGCGGGTGGATTCAAGGCAGCCGGGAAGTATTAAATGGCGGATAATGACCCCCGCCGGCACGGCCGCCGGTTTATGCTGTATCATCCATCGAATTGCCTGGGCAGCAACCTGGGGGTAATCGGCGGCATTAAAAAACCGCGCCGCAAGGGTGTTGTCCAGGGTTTTCAGGTCGGGCAGCCAAATATCTACATGGCCGCTGAGCAGCTCCAGAGCGGCGGGGCTTTCGTAAGCGGACGAGTTCCACAGTACGGGAATACGCAACCCGGCGGCTTTGGCGGCGCTGAAACCCTGGGCAATGGCAGGAATCGCATGGCTGCCGGTTACGATATTGATATTCTCTGCGCCCTTATCCTGCAGCGCAAGGCAAATTGCGGTAAATGCATCGGCGGAAACGGCGCGTCCCAGGCGTTCCGCAGACCCGCCAGACGAAACCTGCCAGTTTTGACACATGGCGCAGCCCAAATTACAGCCACTGACAAAAATGGTGCCGGAACCGCCCATTCCGCTTAAAGGCGGTTCCTCGCCGCGGTGCAAACCGGCAAAGGCAAGCCGAAGCGAGGCGCTTTCTCCGCAATACCCGGCAGGACCAGCAAGGCGGTCTACCCCGCAATCACGGGGGCAAAGCCGGCAATGGTGGTACAATAAATGGTCAGGCATTATCGATGCATACCTGATCTTTGCCGTTTTTCTTTGCGGTATAAAGCAATGCATCAGCATCCGCGATAAAACGGGCAATGGAATTATCATCGTCGGGAATGATTGATTTGGCGCCAAGACTAACGGTTGCAGAAGTATTTGTTTCATCGGTGCATGGCACGATTCTATTTTTTATATTGACGCGTATTTGTTCGGCAATATTTAATATGCCGTTTCTGTCGGTATCGGGCAGTAATACAATAAATTCCTCGCCCCCCCACCTTGCGACAAAATCTGATGACCGGTTCACTGTTTCATTCAAGACTGCTGCAATTGCCTGTAATAAAGTATCACCCTGCGGATGTCCGTATGTGTCATTATATATTTTGAAGTTGTCAATATCCAGTATTATCAAACCAAGCGGTTTTTTTTCCCTGAAAGCGCGCCCCCACTCAGTACTCATTCGGGTGTCAAAGCTGCGCCGGTTCGACAATCCCGTCAGCACATCCATCAGACCAAACTTTTCAATAGTGCGGATATAATCGGACATTTTAAGGTGTGTCTGAATTCTTGCTTTAACAATGGATTTATGAAACGGCTTGGCAATGTAATCCACCGCGCCAAGTACCAGACCTTTTTCTTCACTTTCGACATCGTTCAATCCGGTTATAAAAATAACCGGAATGTTCATGGTGACACTGGAATCTTTCAGCTTGACAAGCACATCAAATCCGCTCATGTCCGGCATAATTACATCCAGTAAAATAATATCCGGCGCATGCTTTTCCGCCGCTTCAAGCGCCGAAATGCCATCCACCGCGATGATGATCTCATACTGCGATCTTAAAAAATGCACCAAAGCCATTATGTTCATTTTTTCATCGTCAACAATAAGTATTTTTTTACTATTGCTCATGCCTGTTCTCCGTCAAGAATATTTTGTCTGATAGCGGTAAGCGTCTCACGCGCCTGCCTGAATTTTAGATTATCCACTTGATCCGCAAGTTGTTCCATTCCCGGAATCGCATTTAAATATTTCACAAAATTCAAACTGTCAAAGCTGTCGGCTTTTAACAGTAAATCCAGACTTTCAAGTAATTTCAGCGCATCTTCCCGGTGAAAAGATTCACTTGCGGATTCCGGCGCAGTTTCCTGCTCCTCGGCTGTCCAAAGGACAGCTGCTGTTCTTTGGGCGGCAACTTTGCTTGTATAGTTCTCCACAAGAGGCGTAAGATCGGCCAATGCGGCGTTTAATGCGCTCTCAAGCGCGCTCATTTGGTCACTTAAAAATTCTGTTTTACCGGCAGAAAGATATTGTTCTACAGTCCAGGCGGCCTCTATAAGCATAGTCTTGCCGACTATACCCGCAACGCCTTTTAATGTATGCGCCAATCGATGCGCAAGTTTTATATTTCCCGCTTTGATAGCGTCGTTTATATCTTTAATGGTGGTTTGATTACTCTTCACAAAAGCTGCTATCATTTCTATGCGCTGATCTTCTTCTTCCGCAATATCGAAATCCCTTTTTACGGACAGCATTTTGACCGGTTTAAAATATTTAAGCAGGCAAGTCCATAATTCATGCGCGACAAAAGGCTTTGACAAACAATCGTCCATTCCCGATTCAAAATAGGTTTCTCGGTCATTAGCCATAACATTTGCGGTCAATGCGACAATCGGCGTGTCAATGCCTCCTATCTCTATAAGCCGTCTGGCCGCTTCCAGACCGTCCATCTCCGGCATATGAATGTCCATGAATATCAGATCAAACGGTTTTTCGCCTTTTTCAATGCGGCTTTTTACCAAATCGACGCCAATTCTGCCGTTTCCCGCAATGACCGATTGCAAGCCTACCTTGGCAAGATGATCGCGTATAACCATCTGATTGAGCGCATTATCTTCACAAACCAAAATCTCGCCCGCAAAAATGGGTTTTTCTCCGCTGTTTATTGAAATATCCTGAGAATAACGGGTAACCGCATCGATTGTTTCAAACGTTAAATCAAAGCTGAATCTGCTGCCCAGGCCGGCGCTGCTTTCAACCTCCAGTGTGCCGCCCATAAGTTCGACAAAATTTTTGGTAATGGTAAGACCAAGCCCGGTTCCGCCATATTTGCGCATGGTGCTGTCATCTGCCTGCATAAATGGCTGGAATATTCTGCTAAGCTGTTCGGGAGTCATGCCAATACCGCTATCCTTAACTTCAAAGTGTACGGTAATGCTGTTATCAGTCCTTTCGGTAATGGCAGACAGCAGTTTTACCATGCCGCTATTGGTAAACTTAATCGCATTGGACAATAGGTTAAGCAATATCTGGCGCAGCCTTGTCGGGTCGCCAAGCAACAGCCTGCCAATCGACGGTTCGGCATAACAAAACAGCGTCAGGCCTTTTTCCCGGGCTTTTGGAGAGGCAATCACACGGCAAAGTTTGAAAACATCGCTGATATCAAACGGAATTTTTTCCAGTTCTATTTTTCCGGCTTCTATTTTTGACATATCAAGAATATCATTGATAATCATCAGA
This sequence comes from Treponema sp., assembly GCA_009784775.1. Classification (GTDB taxonomy): domain Bacteria; phylum Spirochaetota; class Spirochaetia; order Treponematales; family Breznakiellaceae; genus WQXQ01. Next base: position 24,906 of record WQXQ01000011.1, on the reverse strand, counting down.
AGGCTTTCGGCGCTCGTTTTTATTTTTGATAAATAGTCTCTGGTTTTCAGGGGTATTGTATCGTCAAGGGCAAGTTCGGAAAATCCAATAATCCCGTGCATGGGGGTTCTTATTTCATGACTCACGCTGGCAAGAAAAACAGATTTCATGCGCGATGTTTTTTCCGCCAGCTTTTTCTCATGCATAAGCTGCTGCGATTCGTGTTCCGCCTTGATTTTAGCTTCCGTAAGCACTTTGATATCCGTAATATCCACCGAATGCTGAAGATGTACCTTGGATCCAGTGATCCAGCCAATATAGCAGTCCGTGTTATAGTAGTAGCGTTTTGTTATGGTATTATATTCTTCCCATACAATAACCGCATCCGGATCCTTATCAAGCTGGTGACATGGGCAGAATGCGCAAATAGTATCACATCCGCCCTGCAGCACCTTATAGCAATACTGCCCGCTGACATCACCTGCAATGTTGAACGCCTTCTTCATTTTTTCGTTCATAAAAAGCAGTTCACCGGTTTCGGGAACAGAGACATACACAAATCCGTCAATGCCATTTAATATATTCTGCATCGCGCGAAGCGTTTTATTGGGTTCCTTCATGTTTGTGTACAGAATAAACGCTATCAGAGACACCACAATCATGCCAAGCGTCATAACAAAAACCAATAGCATAATTCCCTTCGCGCCGATCTCTCCATAAGGCACCGAAACAGAAATATAAAAACGGCTGTCAAGCTGGGGAAAATATAACGCCTTAATCGTTACCAGCGTATTTTTTCTGTTCAAAATGGACGACAAGCTGAAAAACACTCCTGCTTCAACATCTGACGGCAAAGCGTACAATAGCCCCGCTTCTTCCCGCGTTTTGCCGATATCCTCAAACCGGGGGCTGCAGATTATCTGACCCTTATCATTACCGATAAGAATATATCCTGTTTCGTATATGGTCTCGGCTATGAGCTGCGCGTAAATATCTTCCAGATAAATATCAACAGAGACTGCGCCTATAAATTCATTGTCCGGGCCGCGTATCGGATATGAGATGACAAACATCAGGATATCTGCCCCGTCTATATTGTACACCGCCGGTTCTGTGTAAATAGGGGCATTGAACGTTTTGGCGTCAAGATAACCTGGCAGGGAAAATTCGATCTCATTTCCCAAAGCCTCCGGCAAATACCTTGTTTGTCCGTCAACACGGTAATAATGAAAACAAATTCTTCCTGAAAGCGCGGTTCCATATTTTGTGCCAATGTATGCAGCATCTTTACCGTCATATATATTCGGCTCAAAATAGATACTGGATGCATGGATATTATCGTATGAATCGAAGGCGTTCCATAGTATCCGTTGCAGCAATTCCCTGTCGTGTATGCCATTTCTGTACTGTAATTCCAGAATGGCCGCAACAATGGTCAAATAACTCAGGGCGTGATTGATCTTACGCTCAAAGGCATTTTCATATTTTAAGCCAAAAAGCTGCAATTCAACCCCTGCCCTATTCCAATGGGCCCGGAACAATGACACAAAAAGAACAGAGCATATTATGGAAAAACAGACGACAATCGGAATTATCGCATAGATAGTTGTTTTCGCTTTTATACCTATGGATCGTTTCATTCTACCTGTTATTATATGGCCAGACCAGTAAAAAGGCAACATAGCGTAAATGGCAAATAGAACATTGACAGAAAATTTCAAAATCATTATGATTTAAGGCAGAATCATGATTTCCCCGCTTTCGCCTTACCGGCTGGGTAAGGCTCGTGAAGTGTTCAATATTTTTAATGTCTTTAATTCCCTTTCGTGGAACCTGCTGGTAGGGAGCATTATTACCCTGCTTGCCTTGCGGCTGGGGGCTTCTTCCACCTATATTGGCACGCTCAGCGCCCTATTGTATGTATCGTTCTTTTTTATGCCTTTGGGAAAGCTCCTGGCGCGATGGTTCAAAGTGGTCAATATTTTCAGTATTGCCTATACCATGCGGGCGCTGGGGATGCTTCCGGTTGTTTTTGCCCCGGTGGCGGCGTATTTGGGACACCATGACACGGCGCTGGGGCTTACCATGCTGGGGGTAGCCATTTTCCATGTAATGCGCGGCATTGGAATAGTAGGAAATAACCCCATTTTGAGCAATCTTTCCGCCGGACCAGACCGCGGCAGTTTTTTGACTCAGGTGCAGATCGTCAACAGCGCGACGGGAATGTTTTCCGGTTTTGCCATTGCCCTTATTCTGGGAAAAGAACCGCCCTTGTTCCTGTACTCCATTATTATGACGGCAGGCATTATCTGCGGCATTACCAGCGGCGTACTGATACGAAAGGTGCCGGAACCGCCCATTTCCGGGAAATCCGAAAAAGTCAGCCTTCCCGCCATGTTTCGCGAGGCCTTATCGGAACCGTCAATTAAACGCTTTCTGGGGATTCTGCTGATTGTAGCGCTGACATCCGGCGTATCACGGACATTTCTGGTGGTATATGCGCGCGAAGTATTTTTCCAGGATGACGGTATGATCTTGCTGTACGGCGTCTTTGGAGGTCTGGGAAATCTATTGATAGGAATGTTGATAAAATTTCTTGTTGACCGAATCGGCGCAAAACCGCTGTTCATACTGTGTGTCATGCTTGGTCTGATTACCATGATCCCCATTGTGTTTTTCCCGTCTTCTGCCATTGGGAATTTAACCGCAGTAACACTGTTCTTTTCGTTTTTGTTCTTCATGCTGAATCTGGGTTTTTTGGGTTCAGAGGGAATCGCCCAAACCTATTTTATGGGTTTAATCCCCTCCGAAAAAATGCTGGACATGGGCATATTGTATTTTTTGGTATTTGGCATTGCCGGCGCAAGCGGCTCCCTGCTTGCCGGATTGTTATTGGATATGCTTGCCTTTTTTGGACTTTCGCCGTTTGTTTCATTTAAGATACTATATGCGATTCTCATTGCGGTAGTCGCTATCGCCATTCATCTGCAGCGAAAACTAACCCCGTTGGGCGCGCTTTCTTTTACCGAGGCAGTAAAGGTCATGTTTTCCTACCGCGACTTGCAGGCCATATCACTGCTTGACCGTTTGAACAAAGCCCAGGATTACCACAAAGAGGAACAGCTTCTGGGAGAACTGAAAAACGCTCCTTCGCAGCTGGCAATAGACGGCATTTTGGCCAGAGCCCGTTCCCCCCGGCTGGTTACCCGGCAGGAATCGATCAGGGCGCTTGAACGGCTGGATGCCCTGAGCACAGATGCCGAAACAGCGTTAACCAATGACATTATCAATAATCCTTTTACCACTGCCTATATCTCCGCCCGCATTTTGGGAAAGCATGGCTGCACTGCCGCTATTCCCCTGCTAAGGGAACTAATAGCTTCAACCGATTATATGCTTGCCGGAGAATCGATGATCGCTCTGGCAAAATTGCAGGACAAGGAATTCCGGCCCCAAATTGAACAGATAATCCTTGACACCCAAAATCCCCGGCTAAAGATCATGGGATCGGAAGCCCTGGGGATTTACGGCGCGCCCGATTCGCTGCATACCTTGCTGGAAATACTCCGCCGCCATTCCGGGGCCGGTGCCGACGGTACCGCCGATCCACAGCCGTATTTGCGCGATGAAGTGGTGCTTGCCATGTCGGCAATTATCGGCACCCAATCGCTTTTTTATCCCGTATTGGTTCGCTTTACTGCCGATCCCTCTCTTGCCCCGGCGCTGGCAATGGATCAGGCGGAATCGGCTTTTGAATATTGCAATACATCCATTGGCAGCAAAAAAACCAGAGCAAAAGATCAATTGGCCCATCTTAAAAAACAGGCGGAAACCATACAGGCCGCAGTATCGTCTCTGGTGCATGACAAAGACGGCGCGCCCCTTTCCCGCTGGATACAGGAACTTCCCGCGGAAACTGCTCAAACAGTTTTTTCCGAAACCCTGTTACATACAGAAACGACTTCCCACACCCACTTGTACCTGCTCATTGTCCATTGGGCTGCCCAACAACTCAGGCGCTGGACCAAAAAGCTAAAAGAGTAGAGGCATAAAACCCCGGCAGACGTAACCGTAACTTGCCCATCCCTACTTACTCATGTATACTTAACCCATGACCAAAAGAAAACTGCCTATTGCTTTTATTATAACTCCCAGACCGGAACAATAATAGCGTTTTTTTGAGGAACGGGCATGATTTCCGGAGAAAGACAAATAATAGCGCCTTTTCCAACAGGCCTCTTTAACTCTGCGACAATGTCAAAATTAACAAAATCTGAACTGTTAGGAGATGCGGTTTTTTTTATATCGATTGGATATAGAGCCATGTTTTTTTCCAAAATAAAATCTATTTCTTTTTTGTTGGAATCGCGGTAAAAATATATATGCCGGGCTTCTTCGCCATTATGCCAAAATCCTTTTAATAATTCACAAAGAGCGTAAGTTTCAAGCATAGCGCCATTCAGGTAACTAGCTTCCAGCGCTTGCGGAGTATCTATATTCGCAAGATAACTTGCAAGTCCTGTATCAAGAAAATAAATTTTGGGCGTTTTTACAAGACGTTTTGTAATATTTACTGAATATGGAGACAGCAAATAAACCAGACCAGACGCTTGAAGCGTATCAAGCCATTTTTGCGCCGTACGGCGATCTATGTCGCAATCCCGGGCCAAATCTTCGTAATTAAGCAGATTACCTGTTCGCACAGCCACAGCGCGGACAAACTTATGGAACTTTAATTCATCTGCCGCACCAAGATAATCCTTTACATCACGTTCAATATAGGTCTGCATATATGAGCTATAAAATTTATCACGTCCAACAGCAGGATTGGTTATAAGTTCAGGAAATGAACCATTCCAAATATCTTTATATACATCCAGTATCGAAAGTTTTTTTGTTTTTTTATCAAGTAAGATTTTATCTGGATAGAATGGCTTTAATGCCTGCGGCTTACCAATTACTTCTTTATATGATAATCCCAGCATATCAATAATTGCCACTCTGCCGGCAAGAGTTTCTTTTATGCCTTTCATTAAACTGAACTTTTGTGAGCCGGAAAGCCAAAAAGCTCCGGCAGGATTTGCGGATTTATCCCCTGCCAATTTGTATTTACTGCGATGTTCATCAACCCATATTTTTATATAGGCAAAGAGATTTGGGGCATATTGGATTTCATCGATAATAACCGGCGGTGAATACTTTGCAAGAAAAGCCTGAGGATCATTTATTGCCAAATTCCGAATACTTAAATCGTCAAGCGAAACATATTTTCGTTTCTTTTCCTGAAGCATTTGCAATACACTGGATTTTCCCACCTGTCGCGGACCAGTCAAAAGTAAAACCGGCCATGCGGATGAAATTTTGCAAATCGTATCAGAAATTGTTCTTTTTAACATTTTTCGCCTCTTAATAAAAACATTATATCAATTAGCCGATAATTGTCAATGCTAATCTTACATGACTATGCCAGATTAGCATAAGAATACTACAAATTAATCCTGAAAGATGGTTTGCGGTTTTGCATTCCGTTGTATTGGGTAATGCCTATGTTATAAAGCCGCTCTGCTTCCAGGGTAGAAGGCGGGCCATGGCCGGGAAGCACCGTATAGTCGCCGGGCAGGGACAAAAGGCGGCTCCGCAGTTTGTTAATTTGCGTTGCGGCACCGTAAGCGCTGGCAGTACTGCCGACCAGGCCGGTTGTCAGCGTATCGCCGGTAAAGAGCATACGGTCAACGCGGTATACAGCAGAATCGGCTGAATGGCCGGGAATTGAAATCACCTCAACGGTAAAGGGACCTATGGTAATTTTGTCTCCATCCTTTACCGGTATTGTTTTGTTATCAAGAACACTGCGGTTAATCGCAAGAATATCCACCTGATATATACGCAGCAAAGTCCGCAGGCCATGCACATGCGCGCGATGATCATGGGTAATCAATACAGCTTTCAAATTTAAATTATGTTCCTCAATGTACTCAAGAAGCTGCCTGTCCATGCTGCCCGGATCAATAATGATGGCGCTTGAACAATTTTTTGTACTCAGCACATAACAGTTGCTAAAACGGGAGCAATAATGAAAATATAAATTCATAGCCCTCCCATTTCAAATATCGCTTCCGCAGTATTGGACGATTTGAAATACACATCTTTCTGGCGGGCATCAACAAAATAGGTCCGTTTCAGATTACAGTCAACAAACCGTATATCTTCCAGAGTAGCATTGATGAATCGGCTGTTATACAAATTGGAATTGCTGAAAGAAGTTCCCGAAATAATCGACCCCAAAAAGTTTAAATGAATCAGTTCCGAGCCTTCAAAACAACTCCCAAAAATGCGCGTGCCGGCAAATGACATAAACTGCAGATCGGTTTTGGAAAAATTACAGTCCTTGAATTCCGCAAAATCAAAAAAACACATTCGCATTAAGGATCCTGAAAACACACAGTTCAAAAAAGTCGCTTCCCTAAAATTGCATCCATAAAATTCATGTTCAGAGAAATCTACATTCACAAAATTCATACCGGTAACGCTTAAATCTTTTATCGTTTTATTTTTGGCAACATACGAAACAATCCGCTTAATCTCCTGTTCCTGATTTGCCTGATGCACAAAGCAAATATGAGAACCGCTTATTGCAGGCCGTCCGCAGCCTGCCACGCAGGGGCTTACGCTAAACATAATCCAGCCCCCTACCCGCTGATATATAGCTGCGGTCTTGCCCTGCGGACTTTTTCAATTTCAAGTCTTTTGCGATAAGAAAACGCATGTTTGGAAAAATCAAGCACATCCGTTACGCATATTTTGTTTTGTATCACATCAACGCACTTGATCTGCATTAGTTTTTGCAAAGCCACATTGCCATCGCCCTGTGAAAGACCAACCATGTTGATCAGTTCCTTGATTCCAAAATCAAATATAAAATGCCGTTTGCTGGTAAAATTAACCTTTTTCCTTTCAAGATGTATCAGCAGCATATCGTACATACGCCCCAAAGAATCGCTGATTCGGAGATTGGCAAGTTGCCTGTAGAGCAGCCATATCCGTTCCGCCAGCATGGTAGTCAGGCGGGCAATAAGCTGGGGCTGTGTTTTAATCATGTGATAAAAATTTATTTTGTTTACCACCATAAGCTGACATTCTTCATACGCTACCGCGCTTGCCCCGCGGGGCTTGGATTCCAGCACGGCCATTTCACCGAAAATATCTCCGGCCTTTAATATCGCCAGCAGTACCTCGCTGTCTCCCGCTATTTCGACTATTTTTACCGAGCCATCCTTGATTATAAAAATATCTTCTCCGGGCTCACCCTGGGCAAATATCATGGTATCCTTGGGATAAGTTCTGGTCATTTCAAAGTTTTTGTATTCCAGCTTTTCAGGCTTTATATGCGGAGTGATTTTCTTGAAATGTTCCTGCGCCAACTGCACATTTTTTCCATTGGGACAATACTTGATATATTGGCGATACGCATAATAGGCCTGATAATACTGACCCTGTTTAACGTAATATGCAGCAACATTAAAAAGATTTTCAAGATCGGAATTGACATTTTTTTTGATGGTAAGCATGGTGAGGGATTCATTCAGATAACGCATTCGCCTTGAAAACTGAAGCAGTATCTTTATGACGACCGGAGCATTATCCTGAATAAGCTGACCGAACTGGTTCTGGTGTACTACAATTAATGTAACGTCGGTTACGGCCTGGGCAGCTTCAATGTGACGATGCCCCGACATGGTTGAAACAACGCCAAAAAAATCACCGGGACCCAGAATATCACTATGTTCATCGCCTGCAACCTGTACTTCTTTGGTAATATGCACCGTTCCCTGAAGGATAATAAAAAAATGATCGGCGATTCGCCTGTCTTCCAGAAGGATGATATAGGCTTCTTTTAGAAATTTAACTATATTAAGCGATAATTGATTTCTCATACTCAATATTGATTTTAGCATTTTTTTGGCTTGCAAACAAGCCCTATCCGCGTTATTATACATTATGTGTTGGTACTGCGGTTTACCTGTCACTGAACAGGAGCCTTTTGGCCGTTCACTTTGTTGCGTTACGTGCGGGAAAGATCTCCGTTCATGCCGGAATTGCCGGTTTTACCGTTCCGGTGCAAGGGGTGATTGCGCAGAAACAAGCGCAGAACCGGCAACCGATAAAGAGCGGGCTAATTTTTGCGACTGGTTCTCCCTGGACCAAAAATACCGGGGCGAAACATCCGGCTGCAAAAAAGATATGGAAAAAACCAATGCGGCAAAAACCGCATTCGACAATCTGTTTAGTTGATGAAACCTATACTTTTTTTGGATTCAGGCATCGGCGGCATTCCTTATTGCCGCCACTTTCACCGGCGCAATCCCGGCGAACCTATTGTATACCTTGCCGACCGCCTGCATTTTCCCTACGGCAAGTGGGAAAAAAAAGAACTCGCGGCAATTCTGACCGGCCTTATCGAACAGGTCATCAATATTACCAATCCAAAAATTGCCGTATTGGCCTGTAACACCGCCACCATCGCGGGGCTTTCGCAGCTTAGGGAGCATTTTCCCATGCTGCCGCTGGTGGGAACAGTACCTGCTGTCAAGCCCGCCACTCTTGCGTCAAAAAACGGAAAAATCGGCGTACTGGGAACAGAACTTACCATCAAGGAGCCGTTTATCCGGGAAATTGCCGCCCAGTATGGCAACGGCGCCGAGGTCATTGGCATTGCCGCGCCGGAACTGGTTGAATTTATTGAAACTCAATTTAATACCGCGTCACCGGAACAAAGAACGGCAATGGCGCGGGACTATCTGAACCGTTTCCGCGCAGCCGGGGTTGATTCACTGGTGCTGGGCTGCACCCACTTTCTTTTTTTACAGGAAGAATTTCACCAGGAAGCTGCCCCGGACATTACGGTGTTTGAATCGGTCAGAGGGATAACAAAACGCGTTGAATCATTACTGGAAGAACAACATACAAAAGCAAACGATGCGCCGCGCGCTGAAAATCGCCTATTGCTCACCGGCCCGGCGGCGCCTGAGCCTTCATGGATCGAATGGGCGGAACATCTGGGTTTTAGTCTTTCGCTGCTGGAGAAGGCCTGATGAACGGCCTGGTACTCCGCGGCTCGCGAAATATTTTCACCGTTCAAATGGGGAATGGGGATGAACTCCAGTGCCGGATAAAAGGGAAAATCCTTAAAGATGCAGAAGGTTTTTATAATCCCCTTGCGCCGGGGGACAGGGTAAAGCTCGAAACCGACATGATTATCGCGCTGGAAGAACGAAAAAATCTTTTCAGCCGGTTTAATCAAAAAGGAAATTGCCCTCAATTGCTGGCGGCAAATGTCGATCTGGTTCTGTGCATGACAACCCGCGTTTCGCCGCCATTCCGGCCCCGTTTTCTTGACCGCGTGTTGCTGCAGGCGGACATTGCCGGAATTCCGGCAGTAATTGTGTGCAACAAAGTCGACATTGCGAATAACGATGTGGATATTGACGAGCGGCTGGAAGATTATAAGCGTCTGGGATATACCGTACTGGAGCTTTCCGCCGTTACCGGCAAGGGAATTGATGAACTGCGTAAAACCATAAGCGGAAAATATGCTGTTCTGGTTGGACAGTCGGGAGTAGGTAAATCAAGCCTGATTAACGCGCTGCTGCCGGAACTGAACATTAAAACCGGGGCTATTAATGAAAAATACGACCGGGGAAACCATACAACCACTTTGGCATTTATGGTGGAAGTTGCGCCTGATACCAACATCATTGACACACCGGGGATACGCCGCTTTGTGCCGGCCGGCATAGGCCCGCAAGAGGTAGCGCTGCATATGCGGGAATTTGCCCCGCTTGCCGGAAAATGCACCTACGGCCTTTCCTGTTCCCACCGTATTGAGCCCGGCTGTAAAATTATGGAAGCGGTAGCCGCCGGCATTATCCACGAGGATCGGTACGAAAGTTTTATGAGAATTCATGACGAACTTGCGGGCAAAAACGATGTTGATTGAAAAAGATACCTTAATCCAAAAAACCTTGCGCCTGCTGGAGTTTGACGGCATACTGGAACGCCTTGCCGTTCATGCCATGAGCGAGGAAGCGGCGGCAATGATCCGCACAGAAAAACCGCTGAACGATTTTGCCGCTGTTGCAAAAATAAAAGAAACGGTACAGGCAATAATTGCCCGCATGCATACCGGAGAAAACGCCCCAAACCGGCAATTGCCGACAATCGGTTTTTTGCTTCCCATGCTTGGCGTTGAAGGAACCATCCTTGAAATTGACGAAGCCTGCGCAATTGGCCTTTTTGTTGAACGCGGCGAAGAGCTGCGGAAATGGCTAGCGGGCGCGCCTGCATTGGCAGAAATGCTGGCCGATATGCCGGACTGCGCAGAAATTGCCGCCGCTGTTTTTCGCGTTATGGACAGGGATGGTAACCTTCGCGATCTGCCGGAACTGCGGGCCATTAAACGGCGCATCCAAAGCCTGAATGCCGCTCTGGAATCAAGCGTTGCCCGTTATATTTCCGACGAAGATACCAGACGTATGCTGCAATCAACGATACCTTCACAGCGGGACGGCAGAACGGTACTGGCGGTAAAGGCCAATTTCCGCGGCCGCCTGCAAGGCGGACGGCTGCGGGGCATTGTACACGAATTTTCATCCAGCGGGCAGACCCTTTTTCTGGAACCGGAAGATGTGGTTGAAAAAAACAACGAAATTCTCATTGAAAAACGCAACCTTGACGCGGAAATAAAACGCATTATGCTTAATGTTACCAATAGCATAAACAATAACAGCGAAAAATTAACGGTATTTCACGCAATGATATTAAGCGCAGAAGTGTTAATGGCAAAGGCGCGGTATTCGCTGGATACCAGAGGATGTTTTTCCCATGACGGAGGGGCATCGCAGTGTCTTTCTCTGGTACAGGCCCGGCATCCGTTCATAAAAAACGCCATCCCCATCGATCTGGTAATGGACGACAATATACAGGCCATCATTATTACCGGGCCAAATACCGGCGGTAAAACCGTATCGCTTAAAACCACCGGCCTGCTTGCCGCAATGAACCAAATCGGCCTTGCACTGCCCGCAGCCGAGGGCACTACCCTTCCGGTCTTTGACGGCATTTTTGCCGACATCGGCGACGAACAATCCATTGGACAGTCGCTTTCAACTTTTTCCGCCCATATTACCAACATTGCAAATATAATTACTCACTCAACCGCCCATTCCCTGGCCCTGCTTGATGAACTTGGTTCCGGCACCGACCCGCAGGAAGGCAGCGCCATTGCCATGGCAATACTGGATTGCCTTATCCACAAAAATACCCGGCTTATCATCACCACCCATCACGGTATTCTGAAAAACTATGGTTACACCCGGGCAGAGGTGGAAAATGCCTCGGTGGAATTTAACGCGCATACCCTCTCGCCCACTTACCGGGTCATCACCGGTTTACCGGGCGAAAGTCATGCCATTGCCATAGCGGGACGGAACGGACTGCCGCCGGAAATTGTCGCACAGGCCAGAGAATATCTGGACAGCGGACACTCGGATGTTTCCGCTCTTATCAGCGGGCTCAAAGAAAAACACCGCGAGCTTGATTCGCTTACCGAAAAAGCAAAACTGGAAGATACCCGGTTAAAAAACGAACGCCGCAAAGCTGACCTGAAAGAATTACAGTTACGGCAAAAAGAAGCGGAGTTAAAATCAGGTTTAACCGGAAAACTTCGCCTGCTGTTAGACGAAAGCCGAAAAACCCTGGAAAATCTGGTGCGTGAACTCAAGGAAGGCGAAATAACCCGCGATAAAACCCTTAAAGTAAAAGCATTTTTGCATGAGCTTGCCGATGCAGTTGCACTGGAAAATGCCGCACGGGAATCAGAAGTGCGAACCATCGCCGAAGAACGGCAGCGTATGGAAAAAACGGCGGTAAAAACCGGAACCGCAGCGCCATTCACCCCCGGTATGGATGTATATGCCGGCACGGCACAGCGCCCTGAAGGGCGAAAACGCGGCGTATTGATTCGTCTGGATAAAAAAAGCGCCGCCGGCAATACCTGGATCGTAGAAGTTGGTTCCCTTAAAATACGTTTCCCGGAACGGGAACTTGAACCCGCTTCCCCGCTGCCCAAAAAACCGCTCGCCGCATCGATTAATCTTTCTGCGGTTTCCGGCGTTAGTCCCGAAATAAATCTTTGCGGCATGCGCATGGACGAAGCGATAGAAGCCCTGCGCCGTCAGGTGGATGCGGCGATACTCTATGGATTAAAGACATTTTCCGTGGTACACGGCAAGGGAGACGGCATTCTGCAAAAGGGCGTACACGATTGGCTCAAAAAAGAAAAAGCGGTTGCGGATTACTATTTTTCCCATCCCGAACTTGGCGGCTTTGGCAGAACAGAAGTAGTGCTGAAGTAAACGGTGACGCCTGCGCTTATTCCAGTTTGATGGCGTGGGCGCTTATACTTACCGTTGCAGCATCGGTTCTGGTATCGGGATCGTAATTCCGTTCAAGATCGACAAGCACATTGGTCAGACCGTCACCGCCTTTTGCATGTATCTGTTGAATAATATCATACACTGCATTTGCATACGCTTTGTTGGCGGCGCCATTCGGAATTTGATTTTTTGCGTTACTTTTATTTGCATCATTTTTATAGGCGCCGGTATTCAGGCTGTCGGCAAACGCATTTGAGACCTTATCAATATAACCATAATTGCCAGTATCGCCGGTTGTCTCACCGGTAACTCTGTTTTCCAAAACAGTGGCAGTCGCATGAACACTGCCCAGGTTGACGCCGGTGCCGCGCTTAATGACAACACTGTTGTCTGCCGCATTGTTTGTCGCGCAGGAATTAACCATCAATAGCGTGCTCAATAGTATACTCACCGCGCCGGACAATATTAATTGTTTTTTCATATCACTCTCCTGTATTAAGTCCTACTATAACGCTCCAGCGAAATTAATGCAACCCAAAAAGCCGCGCGGCATTGGCGCTGGTTTCAGCCGCCGTTTGCTCCGGCGCTTTACCAAGAATTTCGGCGGCAAAGGCGGCAATGTGGGGAAGAAAACGCGGCTCGTTCCGGCTGCTTTTTCCACGCGCCGCACGCGATACATTACGGGGCAATAGATAAGGGGCATCGGTTTCCAGCAGCAGGCGGTCGGCGGGAATTTGCCGCAATAGGGGAATAAGGTGGCTGCCCCGCCGTTCATCACAGACCCAGCCGGTAATGCCAATGTAACAATCCATGGCAAGGTAGGCTTCCAGTTCCGCCTGCCCGCCGGTAAAACAGTGAACCACCGCGCCGGGCAGACTCGTCCGGTACTGCTTCAGGATAGAGCTAAAATCGTCAAAGGCATCCCGCTCGTGAAGAAACACCGGCTTCCCCAGCTGCGCCGCAATCGCAAGCTGCTCCTCAAAACTTGTTCGCTGGGCTTCCGGCGGAGAAAAATTGCGGTTGTAATCAAGACCGCATTCCCCAATGGCTACAATTGCAGCAGGCGCTGATAGAACCAGTTCCCGCAATTGGGCCGGTGCCGCCGCATCCCAGTCCTTCGCATTATGGGGATGCACCCCGGCAGTTGCAAAACAGTTTGGGCGGGCAGGCGGCACAATACTTTGGGCAAATGCCGCCGCTGCAGCGCTGCCTGCAATACTGCTGCCGGTAATGATCAGCGTCTGTACTCCGGCGGCCCATGCTGCCGCAAGCACTTCCTCTCGATCATGATCAAATGCGGAATTCAATACATTAACGCCAATGTCAATCAGATTTGGCAGCGTCATTTATCCGAAAGAAATTGTTTGGTGAATTCGGGAGAAGAATACCACAAGCTGACCGGCTCGCCCTGGCGGGTATTTGTTTTCAGGTACACATAACCGCCGGGAAGGTTCCAGGAACATTCATACAGGCGCAATTCCCTGATAACACCGGGATAAAAAAGCTGAGTGGGACCATAACGGTCATGCAGTTCCTTCCGCAGCGCGCTGTAACAGCGCCCCAGATGGTCTAAATTGTCTGTAATAAAATAATAGGTGCCTGCCTGCAATCCCGACTTGGAAAAATAAGCAATCATATACGTACGATATTCGTTAACAACAACATTCTCCCAGGCAAGAGATACCAGCCCATTGATTTCTTCACGCGATATGGGCCTTCCCATCTTACTGGTAACTTCTTCCACGCTGGTTCCCCAGGGGAAATTCCGAAAAACAACATTTGTCTCATAAGTAGCCGCTCTCTGGGCATACAAGGTACAAAACGGCAAAAGAAAAATAAATAACAGTTTTTTAATGACAATACCCCCTTATAGTATCGGCATGAACTTGAAAAACATTGAAGCTTTCAATATAGTTAATATAACAGACGAACCATGGTACCCGAACAGCGCGTTTATATAGATTATAATGCCACAACCCCTTTGCTGCCGGAAGTAAAGTCGGCAATGACGCAAAACCAGGACATTTTTGGAAACGCTTCCAGTATGCACACATCGGGACGGCTTGCCCATGCGCAGATAGAAGAAGCCAGGGCTCACGTGGAACAATTACTGGGCGTTGAGCAGCCGGGAACCGTCTTTTTTACCTCCGGCGGGTCAGAATCAAACAATACCGTCTTCCACACCATGCGGCAGCTTGCCTGCGCTGCTGATGGCCGCCCGCTGAAAGAAGGCCGCTGTGAGTGTATAACTACCGCCATTGAGCATCCCTGCGTCTTTAATTCGGCAAAACATCTGGAAAGCCTCGGTTTCAAAGTAATATTCCTGCCGGTTGACGCATACGGCAAAGTCAATATTGATGCGTTCAGGGAAGCATTAAGCGAAAAGACCCTTTTGGTGTCGGTAATGATGGCGAATAACGAAATAGGCACCATTCAGGACATACAGGCAATTGCCGCATTGGCAAAGACCGCCGGAGCATGGATGCATACCGATGCGGTGCAGGCAATCGGCAAAATACCGGTTCATGTTGATGATTTAGGAGTGGACTACCTTACTGTATCAGCGCACAAAATATACGGGCCAAAGGGCATTGGCGCTTTGTATGTCCGTAAAGGGGCGCCGCTGTTTCCGCTCATCCGCGGCGGGAATCATGAAAACGGGCTAAGGGCCGGAACTTACAATACCACCGGCATAATAGGCTTTGGCAGGGCGGCAGCAAGCGCCGCAAAAGAACTAACGCAATACGGCAGGGACATGGCCGTTCTCCGCAATCGCCTGCGCGATGGTTTAACGGCAGCAATTCCCAACATACAAATCAACGGGCATCCAAACGACATACTGCCCAACACCCTGAATGTTTCGTTTCCCGGCGCGGAAGGAGAGGCAATACTCCTGCACATGGATATGATGGGAATAGAGGCATCAACCGGATCGGCCTGCGCGTCGGGGAGTCTTGAACCGTCCCATGTGCTTATGGCAACCGGAGTAGGACCGGAACTGGCCCACGGTTCAATCCGATTCAGTCTGGGCTGGGGAATTACCGCAGATAACATTGACTATATTATCAAAACGCTGCCGCCGATAATCGCCCGGCTGCGAACAATGTCGTCAAGTTTTTTCAAGTAGGAGATAATTATGACTAACTGGTTATATTCGGATACGGTAAGGGAACATTTTACCAATCCCCAAAATTTTCTTTCAGAAGATGAGGCTGATTTTGCCGCCAATGCCAAAGGACAAACGGGCAACATCAAATGCGGAGATCAAATGCTCATGCTCCTCAAAATTGACAATGATGTTATTACTGATGTACGCTGGCAAACATACGGCTGCGCCAGCGCCATTGCTTCTACCAGTATGCTCTCTGCAATGATAAAGGGCATGAAAATAGAGGACGCTTACAAAATAAAGCCGGAAGATCTGGTTACCCAACTGGGCGGCCTGCCGGAATATAAAATTCACTGTTCAGTATTGGGTGACAAGGCGCTTCGTGCCGCCATTGACGATCACCTTGCCAAAACCGGCAGACAGGGAATATTGCAGGAACCGGTCACCGAAATTTGCCATTGCCTAAGCATCACCGATAAAGACATTGAAACCGCCTTTCACGGAGGCGCCAAAACCTGGGAAGCCTTGCAACAAGCCACCAAAATCGGCACGGTCTGCGGTCAATGCAAGGACAAGGCAATGGAACTACTGCACGGACTGGAACATATTTATATTTGAGGTAAAACATGGATAACAATTTCATGGAAACATTCAAGGCTCTGGAACGCAGTAAAAAAATGGCGGATGCGCTTAATAAGACCGCTGCGATCTTCCTCTCAAGCAGTACCGAAGAAACGAATGAGGACATGATGACAACCGGCATGGGCTTGATCGCGGACATGGCGGATCTGGACAGACTGAACGTATGGCGCAACTATTCAAAGCCGGATGGCCTTTATGCATCGCAGATTTACCGGTGGAACAGAAAATCGGGAGGTACTACGGAACCAACGCCTGAACTGAAGAGCGTTTCTTATGCACAAATCGCGCCGCACTGGGAGAAGATGTTTAAAAACGGCGAATCGATCAACAGCCCCGTAAAGCTGATACCCGGATATGAAGGTGATCTCATGAGATCTCACGGCGCTCTGTCGGTATTTGTCACGCCTATTTTTATCAAGGGGAATTTTTGGGGCTTTTTACTGTTTAGCGACCACCATAGTGAACGATATTTTGACAACGACTGCGCCGAAATGCTGCGTTCGGCGGCATTTTTGTGCGCTAACGCTGTTATACGCGCTGAAATGGAACATGAAATAAATGCAGTGAACAAGCTCAATCAAACCGTACTTAAATCCGCGCCGTTTGGCCTTACAATCTTTGATGAGAATGTAAAAATTATTGATTGTAATGATGAAATGCTGAAAATGTGCGGTACCACAAAGCAATATTATAAAGACCATTTCTTTACGTTTTCTCCCGAATATCAGGCGAACGGTCAAAAATCCACTGATAAGGCTTTTGATCTTATTAAACACGCGAAAAACGGCGGAACAAGTACAACTGAATGGATGCATATAAGTAAAGACGGCGAAGAGATACCGTGCGAACTTACGGTAACCTGCATGATGCAGGACGATAATTTTACCGGATTGGCATTCGCATATGATTTGCGCAACATTAAAAAAATGGAAAATGAGATTATCAAAACAGCCAAACTCAACCGGGCAATAATAGATTCAATGCCTGTTGGCATGACCATTATCAAAGGCGATCCCCCAACAGTAGTCGACTGTAACGAAGAACTTACCAGAATGTTCAATGCTCCCAAGCAACAAATCCTTGACCATTATTTTACGGATTTTGCGCCCAAATATCTGAAAGACGGAAGACTTGCCAACCATGACGCTGCCGACATTATGAGCATTGCAATGGCCGGAGAAACGGTAAGAACCGAGCGGCTCCATCAAACATCAGACGGCGAGCCGATTCCGTGCGACCTTACGCTAACGCGCGTTAAAGACGAGGATGACTTTATCGGGCTTGGGTTTTTGTACGATTTACGCAATATCAAAAAAATGGAAAAAGAAATTATCAAAGCAAGTAAAATAAATCAGGCCATATTGGAAAATATGCCGGTTGGTATGATAATTTTTGATGGTGATCCTCCAAGAGTTTTCGACTGTAACGAGAAACTGGAAAAAATGTTTAAGGCTCCAAAACATGAAATTACCGAACGATACTTTCAGGATTTTTCGCCCGAATATCTGCCGAACGGCCGGCTTCTTATTGAGGAAGCGAATAATATTGCCATTCGCGCGATTGCAGGTGAAGTTGTCAAAACAGAATGGATGCATCAAACAAAAGAGGGTGTTCCTGTACCTTGTGATTTGTCTCTGATGCGTGTTAAGGACGAGGATGAATTTATAGGACTTGGGTTTTTGTATGACCTGACCGAAATCAACAAGCGGGAAGAAGAGCTCATGCGCGCAAAAGAGCTTAATGAACTCCAGCTTACCAAATTGAATTTAGTTATCACATCAACAAAAATCGGTTTATGGGATATGGAGGTCGTTAAAGGCGATCCGGTTAATCTTGCAAACACGGTACATTATTCGGACGATATAAGGCGTATGCTGGGATATTCAAACGAAGAGGATTTTCCCGACATAATAGGAAGCTGGGGTAAACGGCTGCATCCCGATGATAAAGATAGAGCAGTTGACGCTTTAACAAAGCACTTGCTTGACGTAACCGGAATGACGCCTTATTACATAGAATTCCGGCTGCAAAAGAAAAATGGGGAGTATTTGTATTGCCGCGCTTCCGGCGAAACCATCCGCGATAATGAAGGCAATGCCATCCGTACCGCCGGCGCTATTATGGATATAACCGAAGAAAAAAATATTTTGCTTAATACCGAAAAATTGCGGGCGGAAGCGGAAGCCGCTTCGATGGCAAAAAGTAACTTCCTGTCGAATATGTCGCACGAAATCCGCACGCCCATGAATGCAATCATCGGCATGACCGTTATTGGAAAATCCGCCGATGATGTTCCGCGTAAAGATTATTGTCTGGAAAAAATAGAAAACGCTTCCCAGCATTTGTTGGGCGTTATTAATGATATTCTTGATATGTCAAAAATCGAAGCGAATAAATTTGAATTATCCTATGAAGAGTTTGATTTTGAAAAAATGCTGCAGCGTGTTGTGAATATCATAGCATTCCGCGCCGATGAAAAAATGCAAAAGCTTTCCGTACACATCGATAAATCAATACCAAAATCGTTAATCGGCGATGATCAGCGGCTGGCGCAGGTAATCACAAACCTTCTGAGCAATGCGGTAAAATTCACACCCGAAGAAGGTTATATAAAACTTGACACGCGGTTTTTAGGCAAGGAAGATGATTTATACATCATTCAAATTACCGTTACGGATTCGGGAATAGGCATTGATCAGGAACAACAGCAGCAGCTGTTCCAGTCTTTCCAGCAGGCTGATTCAAAGACCTCGCGCAAATTTGGCGGCACAGGCCTTGGCCTTGTTATTTCCAAAAATATTGTCGAACTTATGGGCGGCAGTATTGAGCTTAGTTCAGAACTTGGTAAAGGTTCATCATTTACGGTTACTTTTAAAGCAAAACGCGGAACCAAAAAATCGCTGGGGTTATCTGAAATTGGCATCAACTGGGGCAATGTTTCCATAATGGCTGTAGATGACGATCAGGATATTCTCGATTATTTTAAGGATGTTTTACAGGGTTTTGGCACAGACTGTGATACTGCTTTAAGCGGTCAGGACGCGCTGGCGCTTATTGGCACCAATGGTATGTACGATATTTATTTTGTTGATTGGAAAATGCCGGATATGGACGGTATAATGCTGGCAAAAGAATTGAAAGCACAATCCAAATCACCGGAGCATACTATTGTCATTATGATTTCCGCAGCCGAATGGAGCAGTATCGCGGACAAGGCAAAAAAGGCCGGCGTGGACAAATTCCTGTCAAAGCCCCTGTTCCCGTCAGCAATTGCAGATGTGATAACCGAGGTCATTGGATCGCGCAACCTGCCGGAACAGGAAAAAAGCGACAATAACGATGTTTTCAGGGGATACAAAATCATATTGGCCGAAGATGTTGAAATCAACCGCGAAATTGTAACCGCGCTGCTTGAACCGACTCTTTTGGAAATAGCCTACGCTGAAAACGGCTCCAAAGCCGTTGCCCTATTTGAGCAGTCACCCGACAGCTGCGATTTAATTCTCATGGACGTCCAGATGCCGGAAATGGACGGCTACGAAGCCACCCGCAGAATTCGGGCTATAGAGAAACAGAGCAATGTGCATAAGCAAGTTCCTATTATCGCCATGACCGCAAACGTTTTCCGCGAGGATATTGAGCAATGCCTTGAAGCCGGAATGAATGACCACATAGGCAAGCCAATTAATATGGACGAATTTTTCGGTACACTGCGTAAGTATTTACCAATTCCATCTTGACCAAGCGCAGCAGGCGTTTTATGCTCAATATGAGGCTATTGTATGTTGAAAGCGGCATTTCCTGGTTCATTTGACCCCCCAACCCTGGGACACCTTAACATTATCCAGCGAGCGGCAGGCATTTTTGACGAGCTGCTGGTCGTAGTGGCGGAAAACCGCCAAAAAAAATACCTCTTTTCCGCCGAAGAACGGGTCGAAATGATCCGCCAGCTTACCGCGGATCAGGGCAATGTGTCGGTGGCGATTTGCGACTCATTAATTGTCGATTTTCTGCAACAACAGGGAATAAAGCTCCTTATCCGGGGAATGCGCGGAATGGACGATTTTTCCTATGAATTTGAGGTTTCCATGATGTATAAGGCCCTGGACCCGGCAATCGAAACGATTTTTCTGACCACCGACCCCCAATACATCGTCCTGCGCTCCTCATCCATCAAGGAAATTGCCTCTTTCCGGGGTAATATCAGCGAAATGGTCCCTCCCCTGGTAGCCGCCGCCCTCAGGGAAAAATATCCCCCAACTTGACAAAAATGCAAAATTGCCGATATTCTATATTGACACAAATACAGGTTTTTGTTATTTTCAACATAGAGAGGTTTTAATATGGCTGTACCTAAGTATAAGACATCAAAGGCGCGGACTCGCCGTCGGCAGTCCATAAATATGAGGCTTACCGCTCCCAACATGGTAGAATGTGGTACTTGTGGCAATAAGGCGCTTCCGCATCGTATTTGCCCCAAGTGCGGATTTTACCGAGGAAAGCAGGTAATCATTCCAGATTCCAAAGTTTAAGAGAGGAAAAAATGGACGAATTGTTTGAGAAGATGAAAAAACTCATCGCCGAGAAGCTCGAAGTCGATGAGGGAAAGATCACCCTGGAGGCATCTTTCCGGCAGGACCTTGGCGCGGACAGTTTGGATACGTACGAACTGGTCTACGCCATTGAAGAAGAAATGGGCATTTCCATTCCTGATGAAAAGGCCAATGAATTCGAAACGGTCAAGGACGCTTACGAGTTTATCAAATCTCAGCAGAAGTAACCGCGGAGAATTCCCGGCTCTGGAGCCGGACAGAAAGAAGCAATTGGCAGCTTTTCAAAAGACTGCCGGATTCAGGTTCAAAAGCCTTGGGCTTTTGAACCTGTCTTTTATGCATCGATCGGTATCCAATGAAACAAGCTGCCGTCTAAACAACGAGCGGCTTGAATTTTTGGGGGATTCCATTCTGGGGGCTGCTTGCGCCACTCTGTTATACGAAAAGTATACCGACAAAACAGAAGGCGAGCTTGCAAAAATAAAATCTGTAGCTGTTTCCGAAGATGTCCTTTCTGCAGTTGCCAGGGAGCTGCAGATTGACACCATGCTGCTGTTGGGCAAGGGTGAAGAGCTTTCCGGAGGCAGAACCAAAAAAACGATTCTTGCCGATACCCTTGAAGCCATGATTGGCGCATTGTACCTTGATTCCGGTTACAATGCCGCCTTCGCCTTTATCAGCCAGTATTTTATTCCCGAAATTGACCGTGTCACCAAAAACAATTACCACCGTGATTACAAATCATTACTGCAGGAATTATGCCAGCGCCATTACCGCACCTACCCCAAATACAATCTGGTTAAACGCTCCGGCCCCGACCACGAACGCCTGTTCTGGATGGAGGTCAACATAGACGGCGCAATCCTTGGAACCGGCACAGGCCGAAACAAAAAAAGCGCCGAACAGGAAGCCGCCCGCATGGCCTACGAGACACTCGAAAAAAAACTTTCTTCTGTTACTCTACCTTAAAGCGGGCAATGTCGGCGCTCAGGCTGCCGATATTTTCCTTGTTTTCATGGCTTATCTCCAGTACTCTGGTAACCGCGCTGGTGATCATTTCCGCGCTCTGCGTCATATCATCCATTCCGCCCGCTACCTCACCGCTCAGCTTTTTGAGTTTACCGCTATGCTGCAATACTTCCTTGCTTGTCGCTGCCATATCGGCAGAAGCGCTCTGGACCTCGCTGGTTACAGAGTTAAGCCGGGTAACCGCTTTCAGGATTTGCTGACTGCCGCTTTCCTGTTCCTGCATCGCATTGCGAATCTGGGTTTCCTGATTCGCAACGGTTTCTACTTCCCGCCCCATGGTATTAAAGCGTTCCAGCACAACACTGGTGGATTTGGTAATGGTATCAATTGAAGTTTTTATTTTCTTGAGTACGGCGCTGATGGTCTTGGATTGCTTTCCGGCATTTTCCGCCAACTTGCGGATTTCGTCAGCTACTACGGCAAAGCCTCTCCCCGATTCCCCGGCATGGGCCGCTTCAATGGCGGCATTCATGGAAAGAAGGTTTGTTTGGCTGGCAATGTTCTGCATTACCGAGTTAATTTCCAAAAGTCCCTCTGATTCACGGGCAATCTCCTGAATATCCTGGGAAACTTTTTGTAAATCCGCCCGGCCTGCTTCGGAGGATTCCGCCAAAGAATGAATATTTGCCGTATTCTTAACCAGAGTATCCGTAACCGAGCGGATATTCGCCAGCATCTGTTCAATGGCCGATGAGGATTGCGCAACGCTATCCGCCTGAACAACAATATGATTGTTGAGCTTGTCCAGTCCGGTAATAATGTGTTCCATTGACGCAGCTGAAGTATTAACCTCATCCGCCTGAGCCAGAACCATTCCGCGCATCCCCTGGATATGGGTATCAATTTTGGTAATGGCTTGAGACGTTTCGTTCATGGTGATACTGAGTTCTTCCCCGGTGTCTGAAAGAGCGAAGGCCTTACCTTTAATGTTTTTGAGAAGCCCGCTAATTTTTTCAAAGGTCAGGTTGAAGAATTCCCCTAAAATGCCAGTTTCGTCCTTGTGCAATATCTTCAGCCGCCGGGTTAAATTCCAGTCAGTGGAAATTTTGTCAAGGGTTGTTATCATTATGTTCAGGGGACTCAACAGCCAAGTGATAAACAAGTAGAAGGTAACAAAAATGGCCGCTATAACCACAATCATGGACACAAAGAGAACGGTCATGGAACCTTTTAAAACATCCACCATGGTCAAGGGATAAACGGCGATAATATACCAGTCCAGAGCTGACACATGACCTAAAGCAACTTCACCTTCGGAAGTATTAAAGGATTTAACCTCTCCGACTTTCAGGTTTTTCGTTCTGGCAAGAATTTCCTCGCCCGTACTGCCAAATCTTTTGTCAATCGTTACTTTATTGGTAATAAGATTTATATCCCGCGCGCCGGTAATTTCATTAAAAGCGTTAAAGAAATATAGTTCGGCATTACCCGTATAGTTCCGGTAAATGGTATCAACAAAGTTTGACAAGTCGATACCTGTCCCCACAAGACCGATAGGCCTGCGCCCGGAATCAAAGACCGGCGCATTAATCCAGAGCATGATTTTTTGTATTTCCGGGTTATAGTTAATATTAAAATTAAACTTTTCCGTTTCGTACAGTGTCATCTTGTACCAGTAATTGTCAGGGTCATCCGCATCAACCGTATAATGATTGTGTTCGTCAAAGTAGAATTCCTTATCAATGTCACTGGCCCAAAAAACCATTTTACTTGCAAAAGCCTGCTGGTAACCGACAATTTCATCAAAAGCCATTCTTTTCAATGCAGGCTCGCCGGGGCTAAGAAAATGCCGTTTTATCAACGGCGAATCCGCCATTTTAAGCGCAAGGGCAATTTCGCCATTTACCGATGCTTCCAGCTTGATCCGCTCTATTTCCACCGACTGCGCAAGTTCCTGGCCTATATTGGCATTGGCGTTCTGCCACATGGCAAAAACAAAAGCAATGCTGCCAATAATGAAAATTACCAAAAACAAAATTGCCGAAAAAACAAAAAATCTGCGTTTTATTGAAGTACGCTCTGTCATAGTATGCCCCTTAAGACTAAAATTAATACCTATAATAACATCAATCAACAAAAAATACAAGATCCTGTGATATGTAATGACTTACCAAATAGTGCCGTTTATGCCATAATGGAACTGCCCATGTTTACATTCTGCCCCATATGCGCATCGAAAAAAATCACCTTTTCAGAGGGGAAGGTGTTCCATTGCCCGGACTGCGGGTTTGTGTATTATCACAATACCGCCGCCGCAACCGGCTGTATTATTGAGGCCGATGGGCGCATCCTGTTCCTGGTACGGGGCAAGGAGCCGGCAAAAGGCAAACTGGATCTGCCCGGCGGCTTTGTCGATCCCGGCGAAGGCATCCTGGAGGGCCTGTGCCGTGAATTACAGGAAGAAATCGGCTGGTCGCCGCCTGCTCCCCCGGGAAAACCGCTTACCGAAATTTTCACCCTGTTTGCCTCATTTTCCAATGTCTACCCGTACAAAAACATCAATTACAACACCTGCGACTCCTATTTTTACATCCATGCGCCGGGCCTAAGGGAACAAGACCTGGTTCCTGAACAGGCCGAGATTACCGCTATCCGCTTCCTAAAGCCAGAAGATATTGATTTTGACACCATTGCCTTTGATTCAACCCGCCGGGCGGTGCAAGAGTACCTTGCCATGACAAGGTAGTTGACTATTCTTCCATTACTTGTCATTTTAGGAGTATGAGCCATAGCGTTTCAAACAGTAATTTTACCATTCCCAAAGAATACCGTAAAACTGCGGAAGCCTTGTTCCCACAGGATTTTTCATCGACAAAGGGACCTGCGGCGGCAGCCCGTTTTGCCGAAATGCTGGGTATTGGCGCCGAATATCAGCGGCTTCTGGGAATGAAACAAAACACCGAACAAATGCGTGAATTTCTGGGACACTTCCAAAATAACCTTGATTTGCTGATACAGAAAACCTGGGTTGAAAAAGCTGACGAAACCCGCAAAGAAAAACTGCAGGATGAAATTCCTCCCCTTATGGCCTTAATTGTACAAGGGGACTTTCAGCGAGCACTTGAAGAATTAGGCGCCATTCTGGAAGGATTGGCATATCTTTTTTTTGGAATGCAAAGCACAAAAGACGATTTTACCGAATATACTTTTCGTATCGATG
>WQXQ01000010.1 GCA_009784775.1 Treponema sp. | reverse complement strand
TCGTATACGCTGGTTTTCAGCGCTGCCGGCAAGGCCGATGTGACCAGAACCTGGACCTATGCCGATTTTGACAGTCAAACCGTTACCCTTGACGCGGGAACCTGGAGCTTGACCGTTACCGCCTGTATGGGGTTGGCAGGTCAATACCCCGCCGCCCGCGGAACCAGAACGGGCATTGCCATAACCAACGGCAGCAACACCGTTGTCAACATTGAACTTAAGGCAATGGTCGAAAATGGAACCGGTTTTTTTAGCTGGGATCTTGATATTGAATATCTGTATTATTATTCTCCTGAGAGCTTGGTGGCTGTAAATATGACCATATTGCCCCTGGACGTAGAAACAGGAAGTCCTGAGCAAACCATACATTTTGTACGCAATTGGAATATGGAAGAATATCCCAATAACGTATGGAACCCCCTTGAATTGAACACCGGCTATTATCTGGTGGTATTCAATCTGAGTAACGGGTCGCGCACGGTAGTTCGTGAAGAATATTTGCACGTGTATCAGAATATGGTCAGTCATTTTGAGTGCATGTTTGTGCCGGAAAATTTTGTCTATGACCTGGTGGTTACCAACGGCAATGACCGGGGGCCGGGCAGTTTACGGAATGCCATTGATACTGCCGGTTGGGGAAACTCCATTTATATTAACGACAATGTCGGCACCATTTATCTGGAAAGCCGTCTGGTAATGAGAGACCACAACCTTGTTATCGAAGGGAATGGCGTAACCATAACCCGCAGTCCTTCCTGGGCAGAGGTAATTATGGCCACCAACCTGCTGTATATTGATGATTCAACAGTAGAGATTAATCGTGTCCGCTTTAAGGGCGGCCGGTCTGCCAATGGCGGGGCAATTAATGCCCAGGGCTCAGACCTGATCGTAAGGTCCTGTATTTTCAGCGACAACAGAGCCACACTGGGTAATGGCGGCGCCATTAATGCAAACGGGGGACATCTTGAGGTATATGGTTGTACCTTCTACGATAACAGCGCGTCCGGTAACGGCGGCGCGATCTACCTTGGTATGGGCGGCATTTCCATAGTGGGCAATATTTTTTACGGGAATAACGCCCAGAATGGATACCCGGTGGTATACATAGGGGATACTATATATGGCTATGGCTTTAACGTGGTTGATGTAGACTTTGGATGGGGTTACGATGAGTGCGGCTGGGATGCAGGTATTGGTGATGTCTCTATTGACGAACTGACCTTCTCTCCCGCAACATTCCGCTTGCTTTCCGGCGCCGGAGCGGAAGGTATTATAACGGAATCACTTGGTTTCTATCCCGTAGAAGACTTTTACGGTAATGCCATGACAACTCCCGGCGCTTCTGCCGGCGCGGTGCAGGAAATCGCCAGCGGCAGTGGTTATGTGCTTGAGTTGGTCTACAATGCCGAACGGGGCGGCGTAACCATTTCCGGCGCTGCGAACGCAGATGCGTTGTATTCCGGCTCGGTTACCCTCACGGCAGCTCCGGCGGCGAATGCGACATTCGCGCGTTGGGTGGTGAACGGGACCGATGTAACCAACAGCCCCTATACCTTTACCATAACCGCGCATACCCGCGTACAGGCCGTATTCAGCGTGACGCATATCGTCAGTAACCTGAACGATAACGCAAACAGCGCTCATATAGCCGGTTCTTTACGCCATGCGCTGACACGGGCGGAAGATGACGACATTATCAATATTACCGCAACGCCGGGAGTTAGTGTCATTCGGCTGTCCTCAGCGCTGCCGCCGATTAATAAGCCTTTGACCATTAACGGCAACGGCGTTACCTTAACCCGCAATGCTTCGTGGAATACAGTGGATATTACCTCATCGCTGTTACGGGTATATGGCAATAATCAGGTCCATATCAAACGTGTGCACTTCAAAGACGGCCATGCGGCTGCCGGCGGTGCGATTCTAAACATGATTGGCGGACAGCTGATCCTGGAATCCTGTATTTTCAGCGGCAACACCGCCAATACCACCGGCGGCGCTATTGTTAATCTTGCCGGTAGTACGGTGGTGGTTGGCTGTACCTTCTACGGGAATAGCGCCAATGCCGGCGGCGCCATTGGCGGCAACGGCTATTTTGCGCTGGCCGGTAATATCTTCTATGAAAATACCGCCAATTACTATCCGGTGGCTACGGGAGCAAGTATAGACTCTTATGGCTGGAATGTGGTTGATGCACCCTTTGGAGATTATTACTGGGACTGCGGCTGGTACGAGGAAGATGGTGATGTCTATATTGACGATCCTGTCATTCCTGTCATCTCTGTAACGACATTCCGGCCGATTAACGGCGGCGGAGCGGACAATATAGTTAATGAAATACCCAGTATGTTTGATTATCCCACAGTGGATTTCTACGGCAGCTCCATATCAAGATTCAACCCTGCTGCCGGTGCGGTGCAGACAATGGCAAGCGGCTTTATGCTTGTCGTTGACTACGATGCATTCGGCGGCAGCGTACAGAGTTCCGCTGTTTCCAATATAGACGGACTGTATACCGGCTCCATTACCCTTACGGCAACTCCGGCGCGGGCGAATATGTCGTTCTCGCATTGGCTGGTAAACGGGAATCAGGTTACCAACAATCCGTATACCTTTACGATAAACCAGCATACGTATATAGAGGCTGTATTTATGGTGAAAGTCGGCGGCGATGTCCTCCTTGTTACCAGTTTTCAGGATGGAAATCAGTCCGGCACATTGCGCCGCGCGCTTGAAAATGCCCGGCAAGATGATATTGTCAGGTTTGTGGGAGTACAACCGGGTGTTTCAACCATTACATTGCAGAATGCATTGCCTGATATTCGTGTCGGTATCACCATCGAAGGAAACGGCATTACCATTACGGCAAATAATGCTTTCCGGATGATGTATATAGAGGGTGCTGCTGTAACAATCAGCGGTGTCCACTTCAAAGGCGGCAGGTCCGATGACTGGGGAGCAGCCATCATGAATGATGGCGGAGCACTCACTCTGGAATCCTGTATCTTCAGCGATAATATCGTGGATGATGCAGGCGGCGCCATTTGGAATGAAATGGGTGACTTAATTCTAAGGGGCTGTACCTTCTACGCAAACAGCGCTGCTCAGGCCGGAGCAATTGGTACCTACAATGGATCTATAACCCTTACCGGCAATCTGTTTTATGGCAATACCGATACTGGTTATGGATATCCCATTATATGGAATGAAGGCGGTACGCAGATTACGTCCACCGGCTATAATGTGACTGACGTGCATTTTGGATCCGACAGTGATGAATGCGGCTGGTATGCACATTCAACAGACACCACCTTTGAGGCCTTGGGCATTGACGGCAATCCCTTTAATACCAGTAACTTTAGGCCGGCATACGCAACGCGTATAATGCCGCAGGCCGTTGTGGGGAGCGGTTTCCCCGCGGTTGATTTCTACGGCAATACACGGAATGAATGGCCGGGCGCTCCGGGCGCGGTAGGCACAACGCTTTCGCCCGAATCGAATACCATTTATATACGGTTCCAGACCCACGATGAACGTATCGATATTAGCCAAAGCAGCAGCGTTATTTCAGTGTTTAACAATAATACGCTTGAAATAACCGTAGATGGCGATTTTGATTATTTCGAATGGCGGATAGACGGAATGTATCTGTATGGAGATGAAGATAATTCCTTTAGTATTTCCGCTGGGGATATATACTATTTTCTGGTGTATGCGATGGGAGTGCCCGAATCATATGTATATGACAGGTACACCCTGACCATTGTCTGCTGGAAGGGCGACATACCCTATTCCAAAGAATTGACCTTCATGGTTGTGCGGTAAAGGAGGAGCATGATGAAAAAATTAATAACATACAGCGCGATAATCGCCGTAAGCATAGTACTGATGGCCGCTTGTCAGGGCGTATTTAACGCCGATGTGAAAAGCGCGGCCGCGCCGCAGCAAAGGGGCTTGCTCATTGATCTGGGCGGCCTTGCCCAAAGGACACTGCTGCCCACCCCGACCTTTGATCGTTTTGAAATACAGTTTGTGTGGCTGGGTCAGGGTTCGCAGGAGCGTGACGATGAAATCCTGGATGAGGGCCAAACATCGGTGCTCATTGACGATCTGGTAAACGGATTGTGGGGCATTCATGTCACCGGATTTATTTACGATGAGCCGCTGGCGGAAGGGTATAATGAAATTAATGTTAATTCCAGCAGTTTTCAGGGTCTGACCATTATACTGGAAGCAACAGAACCTTTTGGCGCTGATGACGGCTTTTTCGATTATACCGTAAGTTTTCCTCATGACCTGATTAATTATGCATATCTGGAAATCTATGGCTTTTCGAATGGTTATGGTGGTTACTTCGACGTATATAATAGTAATCAAGACAGACTGTATCTTTTGCCGGGTTACTATTTTGTGACCGTTTATGTGTATCCTGATGAGGGCAAACCCAAAACCAAAAGCGAAGTGGTCCACATTTACTCAAATATGCCAACCGTCGGCGATTTTGTATTTACCGAATATGATATCGTGGGCGATGTCGAAAAGATATTCCTGGGCGGTACCGTCAATCTTGCGAATATAGGAGTCCCTTTGGAATTAGCGGGAATAGGTATTTTCCTGGAAAATTCTTGGGTTGGTTCTGCAAGTATTAATATTGCCACCGGTGCATGGCAGACGTATGTCAGTACTTTTAATACGCCAACGCTCCTGCAATTCGGTATTTATGTACGAACAGTATCCGGGGAAGAAGACGAGGGATTCCTTGGCACGTGGGTGGTACATGATTATGACATTGATAATATTCACTTTACCTTTGGTCAAACCATTCATGGCGGCGGCTCGATCACCTTGAGCGGTGTGGTCGATCTTGTAATACTGGACCCCTTCGATTATGCCAATATACATGTATATCTGGACAATGGTGATTATGCAGGTGCCTGGGCAATGGATGTTGATACCGGTGCATGGCAAGTGCCGATTGTGCCTTTACATACGCCGATGTATCTGTACTTCTATCTGGAATTCGAAACAATATTAGGGGAATACGACGAAGCATACCTTGGACATATAGAAGTATATAACAGCAGCATCAATAACATATCCTTCTCCTATAATGATGGCAAATGTCTGGATTGCAGAGAAAATCCCTGTGTTTGTCCTTTGTATGTAACCAGCAACGCAAACTCCGGAGCAGGCAGCTTGCGGCAGGCCATAGCCGATGCGGCGTCAGGGGGCACTATTGTTATTGAAGACGGCGTGGGAACCATTAATCTTACCAGCGGCTTAGCCATTAATAAAAGCCTTACCATTCGCGGTAATGGTGTAACGATAGCCACCACTGCCGTACGATTGCTGCAGATAACTCGCACCGTTAATAATGATCTTGTTACTGTACACATTAGTGATGTGCATTTTACCGGCGGCAGAGTAAGTGATTATGGCGCCGCAATCAACAATGCAAATGGCTCAACCCTGCTTCTGGAATCCTGTATATTCAGTAACAATATCGCTACAAGCGGCTCTTCGCAGGGCGGCGCCATTTCGTGTGCTGGAACCCTGATCGTAAGGGGTTGTACCTTCTATAATAATTCATCCGGATCCTGGGGCGGCGGGGCGATTGATAATACAGGAGGCAGCGTTACCATGCTGGGGAATCTATTCTATGGGAATACCAGTACCAGTACCACCGCCGGCAGATCAAGGGTGTTAGCTATGAATGGCGGAACGTATAATGCCAGCGGCAGCGGCTACAATGTGGTAGACATAGCGTTTGGTACCGCCGCTGCTCAGGCCGGCTGGGTTGCAGCATCTACAGACAGGTTGTTCTCAGCGCTGGGCATTAGCGGTATTCCGTTCAGGACTGCTACCTTCGTGCCGTTTAATAATGCTATCAATATGCTGCCTGGGTCTCCGTTGGCAAACTTCCCGGACACAGACTTCTACGGAAACGACAGAATCTGGCCGGGTGCGCCAGGCGCAGTTAATTTTGATGATACCCCCGATACCATTGACATTGCCGCAATACAAGGTATAACCGTTCCAGTGGTAGGATTTGCTCCGATAACGCTTATCAACGAAACAGACCAATATACCGGAGCGGTCACATGGAATCCCGATCATACTGTTTTTGAAGCGGGAATACCGTACACCGCCACCATTACACTGACGGCGAAAGACGGTTTCACCGTGTTGGGTGTTGCGGAAAACTTCTTTACGGTTGCCAATGCAGAATCCGCAGCGAATGCCGCTAACTCAGGCATCATTACCGCAGTGTTCCCGGCGGCTTTTATTCCTACAGTCATGGTGAGCAGAGATGGCGGTGCGGTAACAGGGTATGAAACATTAACTGCCGCGCTCGACGCGATTACCGCAGCCGGAAGCTATATGGTTACCGTAAAAGAAGATCAGCTCCTTGCGCCGCGGACAATCAATACCGCCGATGTGCATATTACCTTTGTCGGCGAAGACGGAGAGCGGATGATCACTCATAGCGGTACTGCTGGTCAGATAATGTTTACCATTAGCAATACCAATACCAGCCTGACCCTGGGGAATGACATCACCCTGAGGGGCTTAACCAGTGCCAGCAGCACTAGTCTGATAAACATTACCAACGGCAGGCTGATTATGCAGACAGGTTCAAGAATTACCCGGCATACCACCAGCAGCGCCAATGGCGCAATCTATGTAAATGGACTGAATGCTCGTTTGATTATGGAAGGCGGCGAAATCAGCGGAAACAGTACCACTGCCGCGGCTACCGGTACGGCGGCCAACGGCGGCGTAAGCCTGAACGATGGTTATATTACCATGAGCGGGGGAAGTATTACCGGCAAT
Source organism: Treponema sp. (assembly GCA_009784775.1). Classification (GTDB taxonomy): domain Bacteria; phylum Spirochaetota; class Spirochaetia; order Treponematales; family Breznakiellaceae; genus WQXQ01. The sequence continues at coordinate 28,224 of WQXQ01000010.1, read as the reverse complement.
ACCCACAACACCATTCCGGCGGACGTGTATGTGATAATCACGGTCGCTGATAGATTCACCATGTCCGGCAGCGCGACAGTGGGCGCGCTTAAGTTATTCGCAAGCGGCGCAACTACCAGAAACGCCGTAACCATTGCCGGACCGTTGACCGGCAGTGTTGCCAGTCTGCACCTGCGCAGGGCAGTCACCGCCATAGCTGATGTCATTAGCGCCTGGGAAGACCAGCCGGTACTGCGCGCCGCTGCCGGCTACACGCTTACCGCTGACGATGTGGCACAGTTCACTCTGGGTAACTTTATGTCCTCAGCAACCAGCAGCAACACCCAGGCCATCAATGATACACACCTGATCGCCGACTCCGGCATGGATATTGGGAGACTGATACTCATTCCGATCCCGCCTGCGGCGCAATTTGCCTATTACTGGGTCAATGAACAGGGTGACGGGGAAATTGCGGCCATTAGCTCGAGTACGCTGTCCAGAAGCATCGGACAATCGTTGATCATTGACGCCATTGGCCCTGGCTATACCGGCCAGATATGGTACCTTAACGGTGTGAATACCGGTCAGACCGGAGAAACCTTTGTTTTCTCCAGCTTTGGAAGGGCAAATGGGGATTATGATATTGGCTTGCTGGTTTTCAAAGACGGCAGGTATTACAACATGAACTTTACCGTTACGGTTACCAATTAAGGAGTGAACAATGGAAAAAAGAACAATGAAAATAGGACAATGGTCTTTGTTATTGGTTATGAGTTGTTTGGTATTGGCGGGTTGTGCGGATATTTTTAATCCGCCGAACAAAGTTGACCGGCCTGTCGAGGCAGGGTATGGAAGAGTGAACTTCAATATGGTAGGGGATCCGTTCCGTACGATATTCCCTGCCAAGGATATTCTGATCTATGACTATAGTTTTAGCAACAACGGCGGCCCGCTGGAAATTATTCCACAGAATACGGATGGCTCGTTTACGCTGGAATCAGGTGTACCCTGGACCGTGTATGTCTCGGTGTATGCCGGTGAAATAGATACTGACAAGCTGGCGGCATTCGGTTCCGGAACGTTTACGCTTGTTTCCGGCGGCACAGTTGATGTGGACATTGTTATTGAAGAAGCGCCGGCCGGGGACGGTCTGGGCACATTCAGTTTCAATATTCAGTATCCAGAGGGAACTGCTGCGGTCATTACCATGGAAAAACTGCCGGATTTGACGGCAAGCATCGATTTAGGCGTTCCCGGTTCTGCCGATTTTATCGGCACGGTAGAAGAAATACCCGCAGGGTTTTATCTGCTGACTATCAATCTGCACAAAGACGGTAAGGATGCCGGCAAAATTGAAGTGGTGCACATATATAATTTGTTAACCACCGAATACGGCAATACCGTAGACCCCATCGTATTTACCGACAATCAATTTATTGATGGGAATTTTGTTGATCCAAATGTGTACTTTGTAACCAGCAACGCAGACACCGGAGCAGGCAGCTTGCGGGAGGCCATAAATTCCCCCACCGTGCTGGCAGGAAGTACCATTGTTATTGATAGCGGCGTAGGAACCATTAATCTTGCCAGCGGCTTAACCATTAACAAAAGCCTTACCATTCGCGGTAATGGCGTCACTATCCGTAATCCTACAATCAACAACTTGCGATTGGTAGACATGACTACCGTTGCCGGTATTAATGTGCATATTAGTGGTGTACATTTTGCTGGCGGCAGATTTGGTGATTATGGCGCAGGAATCCGCAATGGAAGTAATAATACTCTTACCTTGGAATCCTGTATATTCAGCGACAACCGGGCTGTAGGTACTGGATCACAAGGCGGCGCCATTTCTTGCGCTGGAACCCTGATCGTAAGGGGTTGTACCTTCTATAATAATTCATCCGGAAGCTGGGGCGGCGGGGCGATTGATAATACAGGAGGCAGCGTTACCATGATTGGGAATTTGTTCTATGGGAACACCAGTACCAGTGGCAATGCCGGCAGATCAAGGGTGTTAGCTATGAATGGCGGAACGTATAATGCCGCTGCCAGCGGTTACAATGTGGTAGACATAGCGTTTGGTACCGCCGCTTCTCAGGCCGGTTGGGTTGCGGCACCTACGGATAGGTTATTCTCAGCACTGGGCATTAGCGGTATTCCGTTTAATACGACTACTTTTGTGCCGGTAAGCGGTCTGTCAACGATGCTTCCCGCATCGTATCTGGCAAACTTCCCCATCTTTGACTTCTACGGAAACAAAAGAGCCTGGCCGGGCGCACCGGGTGCGGTTAATTTTGGGATGATCCACATTAATATTGCCGCAATACGAGGTATACCCGTTCCAGTGGTAGGATTTGCTCCGGTAACGCTTATCAACGAAACAAACCAATATACCGGAACGGTCACATGGGAGCCCAATGATCCTGTTTTTGAAGCGGGAATACCGTACACCGCCACCATTACACTGACGGCGATAAACGGTTTCACCGTGGAGGGTGTCGCAGCAAACTTCTTCACGGTTACAAATGCAGAATCGGTAACAAATGCCGCCGGCTCAGGCATAATTACCGCAGTATTCCCGCTGCCTCTTCTTCCCCCAGCCATGGTCAACAGGAATGGCGGCGCGGAAACAGCTTATCCCACACTGGCTGCCGCACTAAACGCCATTACCACCGCCGGTAACTATACGGTTACGATAAGTGAAGACCAGTCCCTTGCGCCGTGGACAATCAACACAACTGGTGTACACATCACCCTTATTGGAAATAGTGAGGAACGAAAGATCAATCTGTCCTCCAATGGGAGAATGTTTTATGTTTCGGGCAGTAATGTTTCACTGACTCTTGGGAACAATATTACTCTGGTAGGACGCAGTGTGGGCGGTAATGGTAACCAGAATAACAATAACTGTGTGGTATATGTGGATAACGGCGCCAGTTTTACCATGCTTGATGATTCAAAAGTTACCGGAAATACATCTACTGGTACTGCCGCCGGCACATTTAATGCAGTTTCTATAGCTACTAACTCTGCTTTTATCATGAGGGGCGGAGCAATCACCGGGAACAGCGCGCCAACTACCGGAAATAGTTCTATCACAGGCGGTTTATATGTAGCGGCTCCCGGTGCTTCTGCGATCATTGAAGGGGGCAGTATTACTGGAAATACCGGTGTGAATAATGATGTGTTTGTAACGCAAACTGTTGCCTCTTTTACGGTATCCGGAGATGCGGAAATTGGGACCATTACCTTAGTTGCGAATGCAACTTCAAATGCCTCGCTAACCATTGCTTCCGACTGGGACGGGCATATTGGCACGCTTAACCTGTATGGTAACAATACGAATATGGTAACAACCATTAGCTATTGGGAAAACATAATAGTACTACGCGCCGCTGCCGACTACACCCTTACTGCCGCCGATGTAGCAAAAGTTACCCTGGGTAACTTTATTACCTCAGCAGCCGACAGCGCCACCCAGGCCATAAGTTCCACGTACCATATTGCCAACTCTGGCGCGGATATTGGAAGACTGGTCATTCCCCCAGTCATGGTTAGCAGGAATGGCGGCGCGGAAACAGCTTATCCCACACTGACTGCCGCATTAGGCGCAATCATCATCGCCGGAGACTATACGGTTACGATAAGTGGAGACCAGTCCCTTGCGCCGTGGACAATCGACGCAGTCAATATGCACATCACTCTTGTTGGTACTGGCAGGGAGCGGAGTATCAATCTGGATTCCAATGGAATAATGTTTAATGTTTCGCATAGTACTGCTTCGCTGACTCTTGGGGACAATATTACCCTGGTGGGGCGCAGCGGCAATAGCGACGCTTCATCAGTGGTTAGATTGCAAAACGGTGCCAGACTGACTATGCTTAACGGATCAAAAATTACCGGAAATACTACTAACATCGCAAGCGGTGTACGTGTAGAGAATGGCTGTCATTTTATTATGTTGGGAGGAAGTATTACCGGCAATACTGCTACTTCTTACGCTGACGGAGTATTTGTTGCTTCTAGTATGGAGGGTCTAATCGGTACATTTATTGTATCCGGCAATGCCATTGTTGATGATGTTGTATTGAATTTTATGAGTCCTTATTATCCATCAGTAACTATCAATGCAGGCTGGACAGGTAATATTGGTACGCTTAACCTGCGAAGAGGTACCGCAGATATAAATAGTGTTATTGCCAGCTGGGAAGGTGAAGAAGTATTGAAAGCAGCTTCCGGTTACACTCTTACCACTGGTGATGTGGCAAAGATACTGTCGTTAGGGATGTTTCTGTCAACCTCCGACAACACCCAGCCAATAAGCCCCACATACCGGATAGCCGACTCCGGCGTGGATATTGGAAGGCTGGTAGCGAATAATCCATAACCGGCAATAACGCTTGGTACAAAAGGCGGTTCCGTATGGGACCGCCTTTTTTTACGCGTATTTTACAAATTCGACTATTTCTACTTTACAAATTCGACTATTTCTACTTTACAAATTCGACTATTTCTACTTTACAAATTCGACTAAATATGATATACTAAGGATATGATTCAGGGATATACACGGTGGCAGGCGGAAAGTGCCCAAAAAGCGTTAAAAAACCGGCGAGTTGTCGCTATATCTGGCGCAAGGCAGACTGGTAAGACAACACTGACCAGGCAAGTTATCGTACATAATGGCACATTTCGTTCTTTGGATAGTGCCGCCCTTTTACAGGCCGCAAGTGATGATCCAAATGAATTTGTAAAAAATTCGTCTTCCGGCACAATGGTTATTGACGAGATTCAGAAAGTCCCTGAACTTATGTCAGAAATTAAACTTGCAGTTGATAAAGACAACCGGCCTGGGCAATATCTGATAACCGGTTCTGCTAATCTGCAAACAATTGCACATATTAATGACAGCCTGGCAGGGCGCATTAAACATATTCGGCTCCGGCCTTTAGCGGTTGGGGAAATTCTGGGTAAAAAGCCAACGTTTCTGCAGCGGGTTTTTGCCGGCACGTTTCCTGTCCAGATAAAAGGGTATGATAAAGATGCCATTTTTGATCTGGCGTTTTGCGGCGGTTATCCAGAAGCCCTGCGTATCAACAATCCAAAAGAACGCAAGGAGTGGCATAGGGATTATGTGGATAGTCTGATAAAAAAGGACTTAAACGATCTTGAAAAAATTCGCCGTCTTGATACAGTGAGAGACTTGGTTAAAATCCTTGCTGGTTGGTCTGGCAAATACATGGATAAGTCCCAAATAAGCGCCGCGCTTGAGGTATCAAGGCCGACATTAGAGGCTTATTCCAATGCGCTGGAAGCCTTGTTTATCTTTGAGCGGGTTGTTCCATGGCTTAAAACTGATTACGATTTAGCCGGAAAGAGGTCAAAAATCTATATAACTGATACTGGTTTGATGGCATCATTATTAGGCTGGAAGAGAGAAGATGTTGTGCTCAATGCAGACAGAAGCGGAAAACTTATGGAAACATTTGTGTTTCAGGAATTGGCAGCGCAGATTGATTTAGACAGCGATTATTCGCTCTATCAGTATCGGGATGCAAAAAAACGCGAGATAGATTTTATTGTAGAGAAGGAAGGTGAAGGAGTGGCGGGATTTGAGGTTAAAGCCAGCCGCAGCGTATCCAAAGAGGATTTTGCTCCGCAAATTTGGTTCAGGGATAATATTATTAAAGATAAGATGCCATATAAAGGAATTGTTTTGTATTCAGGCGAGGATATATTGTCATTTGGCGATGGTATGATTGCGGTTCCCATCGCGGCATTTTGGAGTGACGTATAGCCAATATACAAGATGTAATCCTCTTGAAGTATTTTAACTAATTATGATATCGTATATCTATGCTTGCTATAAAAGACATTGCTACCGCAAGAAAAAGACGTATCTCAACAGTTACCACCGTTCATAAGGAAAAATTTGCTCAATATCTAACCCCTATAGAGATTGCTCGTTTTATGACCAAGCTAAGTATAAAATATTGGAAAAAAGCAAATTTTGCTTCAATTATTGACCCCGGTGCAGGTACAGGCATACTTTCTTACTGCCTAATAAATGAATTATTGAAGAAAAACTCCGATTTAACGCTGTCAATAGATGCATGGGAAATGGACAAAAGCATTATTCCAGAACTTTCCAAAACTTTCCAAAATTTGGAAAAGTCTAATTTAAATTATACAATTCAACAGAATGATTTCATTACCAGTATAACACACGATATATATTTTAATGCTTCAAAGCAATATGACTTTGTTATAATGAATCCACCATATAAAAAAATAAATTCTGATTCAGTTTACCGTAATGCATTGCGAAATATTGGAATAGAAACAGTTAATACATACAGTGCATTCATGGCACTTGCAATAAAATTAATGGCAGATAATGGAATACTTACTGCTATTGTTCCACGCAGTTTTTGCAATGGACTTTATTTTTTGCCTTTTAGGAAATTTTTATTGGATAATACTTCAATACTTCATATCCATTTATTTGAGTCAAGAGATAACGCCTTCCGAGATGAAAATGTTTTGCAGGAAAACGTAATAATAGTTTTAAAAAAGACGAAAAGAAAACAAACTCATATAACTATCAGCCATTCAACCGATAAATTGTTTTCAAACTATACTGAAAACCATGTTCCATACTCTGACATTATTATACCTGATGACGAGCATAAATACATTTTTATCCCTACGAAACCAATTCCTGCATCTAAAAATATTCTTTCATGCAGCAATGGCGATTTATATTTTGATATTTCAACTGGACCAGTGGTTGATTTTAGGCTAAAAGAAAAATTAATCTTTGATGAACCAAATGATAACAATCGTGATGCTGCTATACCTCTGCTTTATCCTGTCCATATCCGTAATCAAGAGGTAAATTGGCCTATTCAATCAAAGAAACCAAATGCCATAATGCTTAATGAAATGGAACAAAAAAAAATTGCTTTCCCAAAAGGGTATTATGTTTTAGTTAAACGTTTCTCCTCCAAAGAAGAAAAACGCAGACTGTATGCTACATTACTTACACCAGACAGTTTACCTGCTGATTATTTTACTGTAGAAAATCATTTAAACATAATTCATTATAAACGCAAAAGTCTTACTAAAGATATAGCAACAGGGTTAACAGCATATTTAAATACTGCATACTGTGATAATTTATTCAGAAACTTTAGTGGTCATACACAGGTTAATGCTACCGATTTACGAAACATGAAATATCCTACCTCTGATACTCTGGCTGAATTCGCCCGCTTAGTTAAAAGAAAAAGAATTGAAGAATATGATCAAATATTTGAAAAGTTGGTGTTGAACTATGCAAAGTAAAATAAAAGAAGCGTTGCAAATCCTGATAGATTTCGATGTTCCTAAGGGGCAGCAAAATGAGCGAACTGCCTTGTGTTTGCTTGCTCTGCTTAATATAAGACCTAGAACTAAATGGGTGAATTCTGAAACACCACTTATTGGAATTACTCCAATGATGCAATTCGCAAAAGAACATTATGAAAAAAATTATGCTCCAACTATCGTTAGAAAAATTCAAATTGGAGACAGGTTCTCTTGTTGAAAAATATCAACAAGAACGAAAAATGAAAATGATACCTGTTCAAATTTGTAAAGATGAAAAAATTACTCTTAGTCCTGGTAAACACAGTCAATTGATTAAAGAAATCATTGAAGAATTTGCGTCACGGTTTCTTGCAGGTTCAATGCTTTTGTATGTTGGTGATACAGGTAATAAATGGGGGTTTTTTGACGAAAAAACATTTAATAAAATCGGGCTTTCATTTGATGAACATGGAAAAATGCCAGACGTTATATTCTTTAACGCAACAAAAAAGTGGCTTATTCTAGTAGAAGCTGTTACCAGTCACGGGCCAGTAGATAGCAAAAGGCAACTTGAATTGGATAAATTGTTTGATACAAGTCTTAAAAAGATATATGTTTCTGCTTTTCCAAATAAGCAAACTTTTACCAAGTATAGCCAAGATATTGCATGGGAAACAGAAGTGTGGATAGCCGATAATGCAACACACATGATCCATTTCAATGGAGATAAATTTATTGGATAAGTACATTAATGCATATTGACAATCAGGCCGTATTTTGATAGCCTGTATACAAGATTTTCAGGGCGGGGTGTAATTCCCGACCGGCGGTAAAGCCCGCGACTTTGGGTTTGAGTAAAACCCAGACTGAATCGGTGAAATTCCGATGCCGACGGTATAGTCCGGATGGAAGAAAATATGGAAGTATCAAATACAGTCAACAGTACATACATGAAGCGGGCCTTTGCCCTTGCCGGGCGGGGCATGGGAAAAACCGCCCCCAACCCAATGGTGGGCGCAGTGCTGGTCAAAAAAGGCCGCATCATTGGCGAAGGCTGGCATCGCTATTATGGCGGCCTCCACGCCGAGGCAGAAGCGGTACAGGCGGCCCTGGCGGCAGGGCTTTCCCCCGCCGGCGCTGATTTGTACTGCACCCTTGAACCCTGCTGCTTTGACGCGCCGGGCAAGCATCAGCCCCCCTGCACAACACTCATCATCAAAAACAAAATCAAAAGAGTGTACATCGCAAACCTCGATCCCAATCCCAGGGTGAGCGGAAAAGGCATAACCATACTTGAAAAGGCGGGCATCACAGTGGTGTCCGGGCTTTGCGCTGAAGCGGGAGAAGAACTGAACCGCGCTTTTTTTACCTTTCACCGTGCGGGGCGCCCCTTTGTCCACCTTAAAATGGCTCAAACCCTGGATGGCAGGATTGCTGCGCCTAACGGCAGCGCCCGCTGGATCAGCGACGAAGCGGCGCGGCGTATGGTGCATCGCCTTCGCAGCGAGTATGACGCCGTGTTAATTGGCCGGGGCACCGCGCTTGCCGATGATCCCGAGCTGACAGTCAGGCTGGTAAAAGGCCGCAACCCCCGCCGCGTTATCCTCGATTCCCGTCTCGCCATTCCTGAGACCGCAAAACTGTTTTCTTTACCAGACCCGGAAAAAACCATCATCGTCCACAGCCACAACGCCAACCCCCGCAAAGCAGCCAACCTCCACTCCCTCGGCGTAGAGCTCATTCCGATTATTTCACGCCAAGGCGCAGAGGCGCAGAGAACGCAAAGGGGAAGAAAAGTGGGTGGCGGCGTATTAAGAAATAACGCGGCTATCTACCTTCCCTCTTCCTCTGCGTTCTCTGCGTCCCCGCGCCTCTGCGAGAGTTCTTCTCAAGCTTTACCCCTCCAGGAAGTGTTAGCAGCGTTGGGGGAAAGGGGTATACAGTCCATACTTGTTGAAGGGGGGGCGGGGATCTTTGCTTCCTTTTTGCGGGAGGGCCTTTGGGATCGGCTTTCGATTATCATTGCTCCGATAATGCTGGGCGGCGGCCTTAACGCTGTTTCTGGCTTGGGTATTGATTCTATGGATCAGGTTCTGCGATTCAAAAACGGTGTTTTTCGCCGCATTGGTTCTCAGATAATGTTTGAGGCAAGGAGTCTGTAATGTTTACCGGCATAATTGAAGAAGTGGGAACCGTCACGGCGCTTAACCGGGAAGCGGGCAGGGCGCGTCTGGTGATACGGGCAAAAAAAACGCTTGAGGGAACAAAGTACGGCGACTCGATTGCCATTGATGGTGTTTGCCAAACGGTGGCGGAACTTTTGGATGGCAGCTTTGCGGTTTTCACCCTTGCGGAGAGTCTTAAAAAAACCACCCTTGGAGAACTTAAGGTGGGGAGCAAAGTTAATCTTGAACGGGCGCTTACACCTCACTCTCGCATGGGCGGCCACATGGTGCAGGGGCATATCAGCGCTGCCGTGCCAATACGGGAGCTTTCCAGAACAAACGGCAATGTATATCTTTCGGTGGAAGTCCCCGAGGCATTGATTCGCCTGTGCGTTCCCGAAGGTTCTGTTGCCCTGGACGGAATAAGCCTTACGGTTGCAAAAATTGCCGGCACTATTGTTACCGTCAATATTATTCCCGTAACCTTTGAGGGTACAAGTTTATCGTACAAAAAAGTGGGCGATACAATGAATTTGGAAACCGATATTATCGGACGTTATGTTGAACGATTTTTGGCGCCATTCGTTTCAAAAAATTCCCTTACGATGGAGAGACTGCATGAATTGGGCTATTAAAGAACTATATCTGGAAGTTGCAGAAGCCTTCGACGAAATACGCCGCGGCAGAATGATCATTGTCACTGATAATGCAGACAGGGAAAATGAGGGAGATCTGGTTATGGCTGCCGAAAAAGCCAGCCCGGAAGCCGTGAACTTTATTGCCATCCATGCGCGGGGGCTGCTCTGTCAGGCCATTACTTCGGAGCGGGCGGCGGAACTGGACCTTCCGCTTATGGTGCAGAAAAATACTTCCGCTCATGGCACGGCTTTTACGATTAGCGTTGATGCAAAGGAAGGAACCACCACCGGAATTTCCGCTTTTGATCGCGCGGTTACCATCAAGGCCTTGATCGATCCGGCAACCCGTCCCGGCGATCTGTGCCGTCCCGGTCATGTCTTTCCCCTCATTGCCGCACCCGGAGGCGTTCTTGCCAGAGCGGGCCACACCGAAACCGCAGTGGATTTGGCACGGCTTGCGGGTCTTGCTCCATCAGGTATACTCTGCGAAATTCTTGACGACGATGGCACCATGGCGCGGATTCCCCGCCTTGAAAAAATGGCGCTGGAACATGGCCTGAAAATATTAACCGTGGAAAAACTGGCCGCCTGGCGGAAAATGCACGATTCGTCCGTGTCCGCAGAAACCGGTGCGCCGGTTCCGCTGAAACGGCTTGCCCAAAGCAGGCTTCCCACCCGCGCGGGCGGCTTTACGATAATCAGTTACGAAAACCACGGCAAACCCGACCAGCCTCATTTGGCGCTTGTTTCGGAAAAATCGTTTGATCCGTGTAACGCTCTGGTCAGACTCCATTCCGAATGTTTAACGGGGGAAGTTCTTGCTTCGCTGCGCTGCGATTGTGCCGCCCAGCTTTCCATGGCCATGGATCGCATCAGCGCCGAAGGCGGGGTTCTGGTCTATCTTCGCCAGGAAGGGCGGGGCATCGGCCTTACGCAAAAGATACGCGCATACGCCCTGCAGGACGAAGGCCTGGATACCGTTGACGCCAACATCAAATTGGGCCATGAAGGCGATGAGCGGGATTACGCCGTTGCCGCAGCCATACTAAAAGATTTGCGCATATCCGGTGTCAGGCTCATGACGAATAACCCCTGCAAAAGCCAGGCGCTTCTGCAGGCGGGAATCGGCATAAAGGAACAGGTGCGCATTGAAATAAAGCCCCAGGCAGAAAGCCGGGATTACCTTGCCGCAAAGAAAAAACGCTTTGGGCACAAACTGGAATGGGTATAAGTGCCGGCTCTAATTCCGGCTCATCATATTTTTGAAGGAGCGTATATGTACACTGAAATCAACGGAAATCTGAAAGGCGAAGACAGACGCTTTGCTTTGGTAGTGGGACGCTTTAACAGCATGATCACCGAACGCTTGCTCGAAGGCGCATTGGACTGCTTTGAACGTCACGGCGGAAAAAAGGAAAACCTGACTATTGTCAGAGTACCCGGTTCATTTGAGATCCCCCTCATCGCATTAAAACTTGCCGAAAGTAAAAAATATGACGGCATCATTTGTCTGGGCGCCGTTATCCGCGGATCAACTCCGCACTTTGACTATGTGGCTTCCGAAGCTGCCAAAGGTATCGCTCAGGCGGCCTTCAAAACAGGACTGCCGGTCATTTTCGGTGTCCTGACAACCGATACCATCGAGCAAGCCATTGAAAGGGCCGGTACAAAAGTGGGAAACAAAGGCTGGGACGCCATGCTCTCTGCCATGGAAATGGCCGACATTTACAAGCAGCTTGGTTAAGCCGTTTTCTTCTTGCGAATAATCACACAATGGTTTATACTGAGGTGCAGGAGAATACCAATGTCTGACGCCTTAAGAATCGATGACGAATTTACAGAAAAACGCAGTTATACCTACGCCGATTATCTGGAGTGGGAAGGTCCCGAACGGTTCCAGCTTCTTAACGGCGAGGTTTTTCAAATGGCCTCCCCGTCAGTTACGCACCAATCGCTTTTAATGGAGTTGTCATTACAATTTGGCAACTGGCTTCGCGGAAAGCCATGTCAGGTGTTTGCCGCTCCGCTGGATGTCCGTTTGTTTCCCAAAAAGGATAATTCTGACAAAACAGTAGTGCAGCCCGATTTGCTGGTGGTGTGCGATAAAAATAAACTGAGCAAGGGCTCGGTGAACGGCCCTCCTGATCTGGTGCTTGAGATTGTGTCCCCTTCCAATTCCCATAGTGAACTATTCCGCAAATTCCAGTATTACCTTGAAGCCGGAGTACGAGAATACTGGATAATTGACCCGGAATCAAAAAAAGTGCAGGTGCATATTTACGAAAATGGGCGTTACATCAGCACCATCTACACAGAAGATGTTCGTATTCCCGTTGCTGTTTTGCCGGGACTGGAAATCACCTTTGAAGGCCTGTGGGCAGAGTGAAAGGTCACTTTGCCCTTCATTTTCTCAAAATTCACCCCTTTTTTGCCCTTCATTTTCTTAAATATTGGCCTTTTTTAGGGTTGAAATTTATTTAAAAATACATTATTTTTGAATAATAATATATGGAAGATCACTATTTCAAGCGAAATGTCGATAAAACGCTCTTTGAATGGAGCCGGGAAAGGCCGCCTGACAGGAAACCGTTGCTTTTACGCGGGGCAAGGCAGGTCGGTAAATCCTCCGCTCTAAGGCAATTAGGGAAACAGTTTAAGTACTTTATCGAGATAAACTTTGATGAAAACAAAGAGGTAAAAAGCTTTTTTGACACTTCTTTGTCTCCTCAGAAAATTTGTGAGCAGCTTTCGCTTTATTACCATGTGCCCATAATTCCCGGGGAAACACTGCTTTTTTTTGATGAGATTCAAAGCTGTCCCGCAGCGTTGGAAAAGCTCAGGTTTTTTTATGAAAAATATGCCGAGCTTCATGTAGTTGCTGCCGGTTCTCTTTTGGAATTCGCACTTGAAGAGATACCAACATTTGGCGTGGGGCGTATTCGGTCTGTCTTTATGTATCCTTTTTCTTTTAATGAATTTCTGACTGCTATGAATGAGGAATCGCTTGGTGAAGCTATTAAGGAAGCATCTCCCGAAAAACCGCTTGCCGAGCCTATTCATCAACAGCTTTTGATAAGGCTGAAATTTTTTATGATTTGCGGCGGAATGCCCGAAGCGGTTTCTCAATATGTGCGCAAAAGCGATTTGCTCTATGGTGAACTTGTTTTGAACGACCTTATAACGGTACTTAAAACAGATTTTGCCAAATACCAAAAAAAAGCGCCATTATTACTCATTAATGAAGTGTTTGAATCGGTTATGCATCAAACCGAAGGAAAATTTGTCTATGAACGCGCTGTTCCGGGAACTCCAACCGCAGCGGTAAGGCAAGCGCTCGATCTTCTTGTCATGGCAGGGTTGGTTCATTCGGTAACGCATACTGCCGCCAACGGTATTCCTCTTGGCGCAGAAAAGAATATAAAATTCCGGCGGATAATTCCCTGCGATACCGGCATCTTCCTCCAGATTCTCGGCCTCCGTTCGGAAATTTTACCCGTTTCCGATTTTTCTGCTGTTAATCGCGGTTCTCTGGCGGAAATTTTTACCGGTCTGGAATTATTAAAAAATGCTTCCTGTTATAAACCCCAGGAGTTATTCTGCTGGCAGCGTTCGGCTAATCCCCATTCTTCGCATGGCAACGCTCAAGTTGATTTTCTTGTGCAAAGGGGCAGCCGCATTATTCCCATAGAAGTTAAATCGGGAACCCAGGGCAGTATGCAAAGTCTCCGGCTTTTTATGAAAGAAAAAAATATTCAAAATGGTATACGGACATCCCTTGAAAACTTTGGACAATCCGGTGATATCGCCATTTATCCGTTATATGCAATTGGTAATATCATGGGAGAGGCTTGATACCAACATGAAACCCGCTCCCTCTGGCTTAATTCTTTTGCACAAACCGCCGGGCATTACTTCCTTTGACTCGTTACGCGACATTAAACGCGCGCTGGGTACCGGCAAGGCTGGCCACACCGGCACCCTGGACAAATTTGCCGAAGGCCTGTTGCTGGTACTCACCGGCAAGGCGCTCAAACTGAGCCGCTGGTTTACCCACTGCGACAAACAATACGAAGGCACCATTTGTTTTGGCACCGAAACCGAAACCCTTGATCCCGAAGGTGCCGTTATTGCCAGCGCCCCCCTGCCTTCCCGCGAGGCAGTGGAACAAGCCCTTTCCCAATTCCGCGGTGCCATTGAGCAGGCCCCTCCAGCCTATTCCGCCATTCACATTGACGGCGAACGCGCCTCAACGCTGGCCCGCCGCGGCGAGACCCCCGAGATGCAAAAACGCCCCATAACCATTTACCGCCTGGAACTCCTGTCCTGGGAACCGCCCTTTGCCCAAATATTCGTCCACTGCTCCAGCGGCACCTACATCCGCTCACTGGCGCGGGACATAGCGCTCGCAGCCAGCAGCCGGGCACATTTGGTTCGTTTATTGCGCATGAGAGTGGCAGAGTTTTCAGTTAATGAGGAATTAGAAATGAGGAATGAGGAAGAGGGGACTGGGGACTGGGGACTAGGGACTAGGGATAGTTGTTCGCAATCTGAGCGTGTTGGCAACCCATTGCACTTGCAGACTAATATCCCCAGTCCCCAGTCCCCAGTCCCCATAAACAAATCTGTCTTTGAAAAACTGGGTATTCCCTGCCTTGAAATCAGCCCACAAGATGCCACAAATGTCTTTCATGGCAAGTCTTTGGGCCCAATTGTGGGCAACACCCCTCCGTCCGGGGCAAACGCCGCCACCGCTCTTTTCTCTGGCGATACCTTTATTGCTATAATAGAGTATTCAAATAACAAATGGAAATATGGCTATGTCTATGCACATAATTAGCTGGGAAGAATACATTAAAGGGACTGGGGTACGCAGTTGCCGAAGGCCTCGGGGACTAGGGACTAGGGATAGTTGTCCGCAATCCAAGCGTGTTGGTAACCCGTTGTGCTTACAGACTAATACCCCCAGTCCCCAATCCCTAGTCCCTAGTCCCTTAGCCGTAACCGTAGGTGTCTTCGACGGCGTCCATTTAGGCCACCAAGCCTTGATACGCAAGATATGTACCTCTCCCCAACCTTTGTTGTCCAACCCCCAATTCCCAAACCCCAAACCCCAGTCCCCAGTCCCCAGTCCCCAGTCCCCTCATCCCTCTTCCCCCAGTCCCCAGTCCCCATCCTCCCCCCCTCATTCCTCATTCCTCAAAGCCTTCGGCAACTGCGTACCTCATTCTCCCCCTACCCCCACGGTCGTGACTTTCACCCAAAACCCTCTCCAGGTGCTGAATCCACAGGCTTTTACCGGAGATATTCTTCCGCTGGAACAAAAACTTGCTGTTTTACAGGAATTGGGAGTGAAATTGACCATACTTATTGACTTTTCTGAAAAATTCAGTAAAATAAACGGCAGGGATTTTATTGATCTACTGCTGGGCAGCCAGCCGGTAGAACTGCTTGTGCTGGGGCCGGATTTTCGCTGTGGGCAGCGGCTGGATACCGGTGCTGACGAGATACGGCGCTTTGCCAAAGCGCGGGGAGTAGCAGTCTGGGTTGCGCCGCCGGTTATGGACGGAGGGCAGCCGGTAAGCTCAAGCCGTATCAGGCAGGCATTGGCCGCCGGACAAAAGGCAGAGGCAGAACGGCTTTTGGGCCGCTCCCTGAGCTGTTAAACAGCTATAATAACCATGTTCCCAAATAGGAGATAGGAGAAACAGAATGGCATTAGCAAAAGAAAGCGTAGCATCCATCGTTACCAAGTTCGGTAAAAGCGAGAAAGATACTGGCGCAACGGAAGTTCAGATTGCCCTGCTCACTGAGCGTATTAATCAGTTGACAGGTCACTGCAAACAATTCAAAAAAGACAAATCCGGTCAGCGGGGGCTTTTGATCCTCGTTGGTAAACGACGGCGGTTACTGAAATACATTCAGAATACCAACCTCGAAGGATACCGCAAACTTATTAAGGAATTAGGTCTCCGCAAATAATTATGGTACAAAAAGTAACACTCCAAATTGCCGGCAAAGATCTTATTCTTGAGACTGGCAGAATCGCAAAACAGACGAGCGGCTCGGTATTTGCCCAATACGGCGGATCAGCAGTACTCGCCACTGTCTGTTCATCTTCGGAACCGGTGGAAGGACTGGATTATGTCCCCCTTACGGTTGATTACAACGAAAAATATTATGCTGCGGGAAAAATCCCCGGCGGTTTTATCAAACGGGAGAGCCGGCCCAAGGATAAAGAAATTTTGGTGAGCCGTCTTATCGACCGCCCCATGCGTCCCCTGTTTGAAAAGAGTTTTGGCAGGGAGATACAGCTTATCCCCACCACGCTTTCAACCGATCAGGTGAACCCGCCGGATATGCTGGCAATTATTGCCGCATCGGCTGCAGTGCATATTTCCGACATTCCGTTTAACGGCCCCGTTGGCGGGGTGCGGGTTTGTCAGGTCAATGGCGAATTGGTACTGAACCCCACCTATGAGCAGATTGAAAAATCTACCATGGAAATTGTGGTTGCCGGAACCAAAGACGGCATAACCATGGTTGAAGGCGGGGCAAAAGAAGTCAGCGAAGATCTGATGATCGAAGCGCTGGAAAAAGCCCATCGTATGATCATTGAGCTGTGTACGCTGCAGGAAAAATTCCGCGAGCTTGCCGGCAAGTCCAAGCTGCCCCTGCTTGTGCCTTCGTATTCCCTTGAAAACAAGGATGTTATACGGAGCGCCGCCTATCCAAAACTGGAAAAGGCCTGCTTCCTGGGAAGCAAGCATGAACGGCACGATGGTATTAAAGCGGTAAAAACAGAATTTGCCGAACAGTATGCCGCCCAGCTTGAAGACGAAAAACAGAAAAAATTATTCAATGCATTGTTCGAGGATATGCAGTATGACATTCTTCGCTCATCAATTTTGGATAAAGGCAAAAGAGTTGACGGGCGCGGCACCGAAGATATCCGCAATATCACCTGCGAGGTTGACATACTGGCCCGTACGCACGGATCGGCGCTGTTTACCCGCGGTGAAACACAGGCCCTGTGTGTGACAACCCTGGGTACGGTGTTTGACGAACAAGTATACGATGACATTGAAGGCGACAAGCGGGAACATTTCATGCTGCACTACAATTTCCCCCCCTATTCGGTGGGTGAAGTAGGCAGAATGGGAACAGGCCGCCGCGAAATAGGCCATGGTAACCTGGCCCGCCGTTCACTGGAACCAATGGTTCCTTCAAAGGATGAGTTCCCGTATACGGTAAGGGTGGTTTCCGAAATAATGGAGTCAAACGGCTCATCGTCAATGGCTTCGGTCTGCGGCGGAACGCTTGCCATGCTCCATGCCGGAGTACCCATGAAAAAGCCCGTGGCCGGTATCGCTATGGGCCTTATCACCGAAGGAGCCGGCGGCCCCGGCGACCGTTATGCGGTGTTATCTGACATTCTGGGTGATGAAGATCATCTGGGTGACATGGACTTTAAGGTTGCGGGAACCCAGGACGGCATTACCGGTTTCCAAATGGATATTAAAATCGCCGGGGTAAGCCCGGAAATTATGCGCAAGGCGCTGGATCAGGCGAAACGCGGCAGACTGCATATACTCTCGGTCATGAACCAGACACTCAGCCGCCCGGCAGATCATATCAGCGAATATGCGCCGAAGATTTTAACCATGCGGATCGATATTGATAAAATCGGGGCGCTCATTGGTCCCGGCGGTAAAAATATCAAAGCCCTCTGCGAGCAGTACAGCGTCAAAATCAATACCGAAGATGACGGGACTGTGACGATCTTTGGCAAAAACACCAAGGATGCGGAGGAGGCAAAAATTGCCGTTATGGGCATTGCCTCTGATCCGGAAGTGGGCAGAGTGTATAATGGTACGGTAAAGCGGATAATGGACTTTGGTGCTTTTGTGGAAATTCTGCCGGGTAAGGAAGGGCTGGTACATATCAGCAAACTTTCCCGCCAGCGTATAGCCCAGGTTACCGATGTGTTAAAGGAAGGCCAGGAAATCCCCGTTAAACTAACCGAGATTGACAAAATGGGCAGGCTGAACCTTTCGTACATAGATGCCATAGACCCTGATGGTGCCCCCAGCGGCGCTGATGCAGGCAATGGTCACGGTAAGGATCGGCCCCGGCGTTAACGAGTAAGCAATGACTGCGGGACGGCTAACGCTGAGAATATCGAGAATCGATCCTGGTGTCCCATTGCCTCAGTATGAAAGCGATGGCGCTGCCGGAATGGACTTGCGAGCCTTTCTGGCAGCGGATCTGCTCATCCCTCCGATGGGGCGGGTCAGAGTTCCCACAGGTTTACGAATGGAAATTCCCAAAGGTTTTGAAGCGCAAGTACGGCCCCGTTCCGGTCTGGCAATTAAAAATGGCATAACGGTACTTAACTCGCCCGGTACCATCGATTCAGATTACCGGGGCGATGTAGACGTTATTCTGGTAAACCTTGGCGCGGAAACGTTTACCGTACAAAACGGCGATCGTATTGCGCAATTGGTAATAGCCCCGGTTTCCCGTGTTGACCTCATAGAAGCAACTGAACTTTCCGTAACCGGGCGGGGTTCCGGCGGTTTTGGTTCTACCGGGATGTGATATATGAGACAGTTATCTTTTTTGCAAACGCCGGACGGGGAAAGCCCCCGTTCCATGTCTTTTACCATTTACCGGTATATTTTGAGCGAGGCGTTTTTTTCTTTTTTAATCGCATTTCTTTTTTTCTTCTTTATTTTTTTTGTGAATCAGCTCCTTCTTATGGCGCAGGAAATTTTGACCAAGCAGGTCCCCTTTGGACAGGTTGCCATGTTGGTGCTTTTTTCCCTGCCGGGGGTTATTGCAATGTCGGCTCCCTTTGCCTCTCTTGTCGGGACATTAATGACTGTTGGGCGGCTTTCCAGTGACAATGAAATTTTAGTGATGTTGTCATCCGGGCTTTCATTTCGCAATGTGTTTATCCCCGCCATTACCGTTGGCGTGGTTATTTCCCTGCTTTCCTTTATGGCGAATGATGTATTGCTTCCTGCGGGAACGTTACAGTTTGCCCGCTTGTACCGGCGCATACTGGTTTCAACTCCGGCGCTGGAACTGTCTGCCAATTCGGTTAAGAAATTTAAAGATACGGTGATTGTTACCGGCAATGTAACCGGCAACGCCATTGACAATGTATTGATACTGGATCGTACCAGTGATGGCGAACGCCGTGTTATTATGGCCAATAATGCCGAGTTAAAGGATGCGGGCAAAAGCGGATTGAGTCTGGATCTTGATCGGGCGTTTGTGCAGTCTTCCAAGGAAATTGCGCGGGATGACTACGATTATGCGATCGCCGGTTCTCTTCGGTATTGGGTGCCGCAGGAGGATCTGATTCAGGCAATGTCTTCGGTAAGCCCCCGTGAAATGAGCTCCATTGACGTGTTCAAGGAAATACGAAAACAAACCGTTGAGCTGAATAACCGCCTGAACGAAAGGCAAAACAGAATAACCACCTCGGCCTTTGCTCTTGAAGAAACCTTTCGCGGAGGGCCTACTGCGGCAGGGTGGAACCGCAGAAATAATCAGATTACCGCATTCCAGCGGGATGTGCAGGCTTTTAATAATATACGCAATGATCGTACCCTTTCGCTGTATTGGCTTGAGTTTTACAAAAAATTCTCCATACCATTTGGAGCTTTTTCATTTATTTTTCTTGCGGTTTCACTGGGGCTTATGGCAAAAAAAAGCGGGCAGACTGTTGGTTTTATTTTTGGGCTTATTATATCAGTTGTGTATTGGGCATTGCTTCTGGGCGGGCAGACTATGGGTATAAGGATGAATACAAATCCTTTCTGGTCAATGTGGCTGCCTAATATTCTGGCGCTATCGGTAGGAAGTGTATTGGCTATTATTAAGGTGATGAAATGATTCTGGATCGCTATCTGGTACGCCAGTTTCTGCCCATTTTTATCGTAGCTATAGGTATGTTTGCGTTCGTTCTTTCGTTAATTGATTTGTTTGCGAATTTGGTGCGGTATCTTAATTATGAAGTTCCCTTTTCCCAGATTCTAAAGATAAGCCTGTTCTATTTGCCCAAAAGTGTTTCGTATGCTTTGCCCATATCGCTGCTGTTTGCCTCGGCCTATATTCTGGGGGATCTGTATGCCCGTAATGAACTTACGGCGATTTTTTCTTCGGGGATTCCATTCTGGCGGTTTAGCCTGTCTCTGGTGATCATTGGTTTTATGGCTACGATTTTTTCATTTTTTTTTGATGATGTGGTGGTCATTCCCACGCTCCGGGTGAAAAATGAGCTTGCGCGGATTGCCCTGCGTCACCAAACCTCCGAAAATAATTCCGATATTGTGATTAAGGCAAGGCAGGGACAGCTTATCTATTCGATTGATTATTATGATCATGCCGCGCAGATACTGAATGGGGTAAGCATTGTCGAACAGAATTCGCAGGGGGCATTTGTTTCGCTGATACGCGCGCAGCGGGCGACATGGAACGGCGAGTACTGGGAATTTGTTAATCCGGTTATATACCAATGGGAAGATGGTCTATTGCGGTATCAGGTGCTTCCGCCGACTGATGCCTATCAGGAACAGCCGGACACTTTCAGGCGCCATGCGGTTAAACATGAAGAACTTCCGGTCAGGGAAGCAAAATTTTTGATACAGGATTTGCAGGCTGCAGGGCTGCCGTATATCGAAGCGCAGGCGGATTATTACCATCGATTTTCTTTTTCTACTGTTTCATTTATAGTAATGATTCTTTCCATTTCAATGGGCGGCAGATTCCGGAAAAATATTCTTTTGATGAGTCTTTTGGCAAGCCTTTCGGCGGCGGTCGTTTTTTATGTTATGGAAATGATAACCATGATGATGGCAAAACTGGGCTATATCCCAACCCTTGTGGGAGCATGGTTTCCCGTGGTCGTTTTTATCATCATAGGTCTCTTGCTGCTGAAATGGGCTAAAACGTAAATGGCTTTTTCCGTTGTTTGCCGCGATTCGGCATCATCCGCCCGGACTGGTGTCCTGCAGCTTCCCCACGGAAAACTGGCAACGCCGGTGTTTATGCCGGTGGGAACCAATGGTACCGTCAAGGCAGTAGCTGTTGAAGACTTACAAGAAATTGGTTTTGAGATTATTCTTTCCAACACCTACCACCTGTATCTTCGGCCCGGCATGGAAGTGATGGCAGGCGCGGGAGGGCTGCACCGTTTTATGCACTGGGACCGGAATATATTAACCGACTCTGGCGGCTTTCAGGTTTTTTCACTTTCGGCCCTGCGCAAGGTCTGTGCTGAAGGCGTTACATTCCAGTCACACATTGACGGCTCACGGCATTTTTTAAGTCCGGAAAAGACGGTGGAGATACAGTGCGTCATAAACAGCGATATTCAGATGCAGCTTGATGTATGCAGCGCCTGGGGCAGCAGCCGCAAGGATTCCGAAGAAGCGCTGGTCATAACCACCGAATGGATGATACGGGCAAAAAATGCCTGGGAGCAAAAACGGGAGGAGGGCTATACAGGACAATTATTCAGTATAGTTCAGGGGAACTTTTTTCCCGATTTACGCAAACGCAGCGCCGAAGCCTGCGCTGCCGCCGGTACTCCCGGTATCGCAATCGGAGGGCTTTCGGTGGGTGAACCGTATGAAGCATTTATCGAAACCCTAACCCTTACCGCTGCTCTGTTGCCTGATGAAAAACCCCGGTATGTGATGGGCATTGGAACGCCGGAATATATTCTGGAAGCCATTGAAAACGGTATAGATATGTTTGACTGCGTATTGCCCACAAGGGAAGGGCGAAATGGCAGAGTATATACCCGAAACGGCCCCTTTGCCCTTAAAAAGAGCGAAAACACGATGGATTTTATGCCGATAGATAAAGAGTGTGGTTGTAAAGTATGCCGGCAGTACAGCCGGGCATATCTCCGCCATTTATTTAAGACCCAGGAGATACTCTGTTCCATGCTTGCAAGTTACCACAATTTATATTTCCTGCACCAATTGGTCCTGGACGCCCGCCGCGCCATCGAAGCAAACCGCTTCACCGCCTTCAAAAAAGAATTTCTAAAAAAATACAGGAGCAGAGAGGAATGAAAAAAAAGAATTTATTCGGTTTTTTTTCTCGCGGAGACGCAGGGACGCAGAGAACGCAGAGATTAAGAAAAGTGGGGAGCGGCGTATTAAAAAACAACGCGGATTTCCGCCTTTTTTCTTCCTCCGTGTCCTCTGCGCCTCTGCGCCTCTGCGTGATGTATTTGGGATTTATATTATTTTCTGCTGCTTTGTTATTTGCCCAGCCTGATCTTGAAGAAGTGCAGCTTAATACCATAAAGTTTGGGACCGAGACGGAAATTGCCGCCCTTATACAAACACTCAGAACCGAGGAAGCCGACTACCTTGACGAGGAAATTATTGCTCTGGTAGAGCATACCCGCAATCAAAAAATACTTGCCGGAGCTCTTGCTTTTTTTGGCGAGAGAGAAAAAAACGACCTTGCAGACCGGGCTATTCGCGCCATAGAGGAACGGGACGATGAGGCAAATGAAACAGTGCTTGCGGCGATTGACTACCTTGGCAAAATCAAGGCCGGAAATGCGGATTCTTTTCTGCGGGAACTGCTTGAGAGAGGGGAGCCCCGGTTTATGAATGCGGCCTTCCGCGCTCTTGGCCGGGTTGGCGGATCAGGCGAAATCGCCGATGATATTGCGGAGTATCTTGTTGATTATTACGAAAACCGTGATCCGGGCGATGGTAATCGCCGTGAAGTGATCATTGCGCTGGGTAATACTGGTTCAGTTAAGGCGGTGGAATTTTTGGCGGGTATTGCCACTGATAGCGAAGAACGAATACCCCTGCGCATATCTGCCCTTGAATCGCTTGCCAAAATCGGCGATCCGTCCGGTCTTGATGCGGTATTAACCTGTGTTTCCGCCAAGGATCCCAATATTCGTTCCGCTGCCGTTACCGCTCTGGGACCTTTTTCCGGCGAAGCCGTTGACGCGGCAATACTTGACGCATTTCGGGATTCATTTTTCCGCACCCGTGTTGCAGCTGCTCAGGCAAGCCGCCAGCGAAAACTTGCCGCTGCCGTACCTTACCTGAAATTCCGCGCCGAGCGCGATGAGGTTCCCGCTGTACGGGATGATGCCATCCGCGCTCTGGGGGCAATAGCAAACAGCGATGCCATTAAAATACTGGAAGATCTTTTTACCGAGCGAAAGAACAGCGAGCGTGTGCGTATTATTGCCGGTGAAATGATTATGCAAATTGATCCCGGCAAATTTCTTGACAGCTTTGTGAAAGAACTGGATGAGGCAAAGCAAAAAAGACAGACCGCCCTGTACAACGGTCTTATTAAAATTATTGGCACTGTTAAAAGCCCCAACATTGAGCCCATTGCCCGCCGGCTGATGCAGGACAGGGGCGTTGTGGAAAAATCAACCGGGCTGGACATAGCTGCCAACAATAACCTTGTTGGCCTTGCCGATGAAATAAGAGTCATTGCCGAAGACAAAAACGAAGGCCTTGCTCGCAGGGCCCGAAGAACGCTGGAGAAGCTGGGGATTCAATAGAAACCGCAGTCTACAGTATAGTCGCCGCTTTTATTTCCTTTATCGTATACTGATTTTTCTCGCCATCGCTCAGGAAGCTGAAATCTTCCCCTATGGTTTTGCTCAGTATCGCCTTTCCAAACGGCGTTTGATAGGAAATAATATTGCGCTCAGGCTCTGACTCCCAGGGGCCAAGTATGGTGTATTCTTCCGTTCTGTTTTTGCTTTCGTTGTATAAAACAATAACGGTTCCAAAGGATACTCTGGAGGTGTCGATTGTCGCCGGATCGAATATTTGGGCGCGGTCGATATCTTCTTTGAGTCTTTCCGCCGCTGTATTCAGTAAAACCTGCTTTTCTTTTGCCGCGATGTATTCGGCATTTTCCTTTAGATCGCCGTGCAGTCTGGCAGCCTCAATTTCTCTGGAATTGGCGGGAACTTCAACATCCATGATATGGACAAGCTGTTTTTGCTTTTCCTCAAATTTGGATTTGGTAACGACAAGACCCTGAGAAGTTTTCTTTTCGATGTTATCAAAGAATTTAAAGTTCGGGTGCCGATCCTGTATTTTACTTCTTAAATTGATCTTGTCTTGCGGGTCAAGGTTCTTTACATCGTTCACGAAGGTGTAGATGTGGGTAATGGTATCGGTATCGGCGCTTTCGATAAACGAGCCAAGAACGCCGTCCTTAAAGAGGATGGTGTATACCTGTTTGTTGATTTTGCGGGCCTCGGCAGTTTCCCGTTGATTTTCAATATCCCGATAGGTTAGATCAAGAATATGAATCAGTACAATAAGCTGCCGTTCAGGATTAATATTTGCCGCCTTGAACCAGTTTTTATTGGCGGCATTTTTTATCAGCCATACTGCTGCTTCACGGCAATCCTTGAAGCGCTCGAAACAATCCACCGTCATGGCGGTAAGTTTTTCATTGTGGCCTTCTTTTTCAAGCTGGTCAATAATGGCAGTGTTCATGGTGCGGGGGAATAGCTGCACAAAAATATCCGCCCACTCAGGGACAAACATTTGAATGTGCCGCAGAAATTCCTCTCTGAACCGGCTGTCTTTCAGGCTGAAAAACAGGCCGGGAATATCGTTGATCCCCTTGAAAAGGTCAATAAAGTTGATCGGAATATTCACGCCCAGGTGAGGGTGTTTGCCTGCCAGTTCCTTAATCAGGAGGTAAGCGGCAATTGCCTGCTCGCCCATATGGCTGGAAGTTTTAAGGAAAGAACAGATGTACGAAAACATTTCCGCAAAGTATTCCGAATCAAGTTCGGCATTTTTCTGGCTGCAAAAACTGCGGATGGTGGCGGCGCGATCAAAGAAATTCCGTTCAGCCTTGAACTGGTTGTAGAGTTTTTCCGATATGCTTATGGGGCGATCGCGTACGGTGTAGACGTCAATATTGTCCGGGCTTATGCCGAAAACCGGATCCGATTTGAGAATATCCCTTGCTTTGGTGTTCCATGAAGACCATTCTTTTTCTGACAGTATGCCGGGGCACAGTTCAGCCTTTATCCGTTTGGTGTCGCAGGAATTGCCAAAGCTCTTTATTATGGTGCGCAATGTCCAGGGAATATCCCCTTTTACCTTTTCCAGCAATTTTTCTTTTTTCCATATTGCCCTGAGTACCCATATGTGGTCTTTGGACAGGGTTTGCAATGCTTCTACCGCCATTTTAAGCGACATGGTGTGGCCCTGTTTTTTGGCAAAATTAATCCCGATTTCATCGCCCTCAATGCCTGATATTTTTCCCACTCCCCAGGTGCGGTGGAACACAAAATTCCCCTTGTCAAAGGCGATGTGTTTTTCAAAGTCGGTAATGGCTTCGTGGACATTGCGGTAGCTCTGGGAAAGATTGGAAACGCGTATGTAATCTTCCAGCTGGCTGTGATCGGCGTATTTTTTTCTGAAACACTCGATTATTTCTTTTCGGGCAGGGTAGTCTTTTTCATCATACTGTAAAACGATTTTAAGAATGACGATGGCCGTATGTACATTCTCATTTTTGTAGAATGTATACACCAGTTTAAGCAGATCGATTGCCTTTTCTTCGCTAATGTCTTTTGCGACTTTTTTCTGTATATGCAGGAAAAAGTCGATGTCTTCCGGGCAATACACCAGGAGTTTTTCCCATATTTCTTTAACGTTGGCAAAACTTGTCTTTTTAATATAGCGATGCAGCGCCTTTTTGAAATAATCAATGGCCGCTTCCGTATTTCCCTGCTTCTCGTAATATTCCGCAAGAGCCTTGGCAAGATCCGCTTCCTCGTAATCGACTTTTACCAGACGCTCCCAAATGCTGTGCATGACTTCTTCGTTGTTTTCGTTCTTGTAGCAGTCAATGAGGGTTCTCAGGGCGAATTTTGATTCACCATAGTCCAGGATACGTTCGCAAAGGTATTTTACGATGGTCCATTTGTGGTTGTCCGCAAAAAGCGTTACCAGATTGATCATTGCGGAATCATCAATGATTTGACGGGAAAGTGCCACCATGCCGGACAGGTACAGGGCAATAATGCTGTTCTTGGAATGGGAAAGATGCTCATCACAATCTTTTTTCATTTCATCAATAACGCGCAGCTCTTTTGCCTCTTTCAACAGGGCATCAAAGTCCTTGAACTGATTGGTTGAGTAGTTGCTTAAAGCGGCTCTGGTCCACTTTTCTTCATTCAGCATTTCCCGCACATTTTTGAGCAGCGGTAATGATTCCGGAGCGGTAGATTCTGCCGGTAAGCTGCTTTCTGGTTGTCCTGTTCCTTCTGTCTCTGTCATTGTATTCTCCTTGTCATCCTATGTACCGGTCGTAAATTTCCGGATCGGTAATTTTTATTTTCAATTTGACCTCTTCAATAAGTTCAGGGTCTTCCCGTTTGCTTGCATAATAGTCTATCAGCCAAAAGTACCGGTTGAGCAGCCGGGGTTTTAGAATGTCGCTTTTGTCCGGATTGCTTCGGCGCTCTGCTTCCAGATTAAAGATTGACTGCTTGAGTCTGCCGAACTCAAGGGGGGTAAGTTCCCGTTTTATGTTGAATACGCCCCACAATCTGCCGTATACCGGCAGCCATTCACGCAGTTCCTCTTCCCGGCAGTTTTTTTCTCTGGTCAGTCTGTCCCGCAAGCGAATCAGCATTTCCGATTCCATTGCCTGCAAGTCGATCTTTTCGGGATTCAGAAAAAAGGCCTCGCGAAACAGGGCTTTGGCCGATTTATCATCGCCCCGCAGGGCATGTATATCTGCCAGCTCAGCCAGTGTTTCTCCATCCTCCCGCCTGAATCGTATTGCCTGCTCAAGGTACTTCATCGCCTCATCATAAGTACCGACGCCCTTGTAGCAGCGTCCTACCAACAGCAATAGGCCGGGATCGTGCTGGTTTATGCCGTCTCCCAGTAAATCCCTGAAATAACGTAACGCGCTGGAAAACACAAAACGCCGTATCGCGTACTGGCACACATCATAATTACTGCCAAGACTGTCAAGAAAGATGTGGTACTGCCTGAGCTGGGAAAGGATAAATCCTCCCTTTTCATATTCATTTTCTATTTTTTTGATTGGCGCAATATGCTCAATCCACCAGTTGACGGACTTTAGGGCGTGTTTGGTTTCCGCGTGATCAAAGTCAATCTGCAGCGCTTTGTCTAACAGCGCTGCCGCACCTTCGGCGTCTGAGGCTTTCAGCTTGTTATAGGCTTCCTGAATAAGCCCCGCTACCGATTGTTCTGTGTACATCTTTTTTCTTTGGGTATACTATTAAGTATACTCTATTTTTTTGTGGTTTGACAATAGTATCTTTCGGGGTTATGCTGGATAGTATGGAAAAAACCATTGTTGCGCCCTCGGTTCTTTCGGCAGATTTTGCCGATTTTGGCGGGGCGCTTGCCAGTATTGCGGATTCGGGCGCGGATTGGGTTCATTTGGACGTAATGGACGGGCAATTTGTGCCGAATTTGACCTTTGGTCCCAAGCTGGTAGAGGATTTGAGGCGTCTCAGTTCCGCTTTTTTTGATGCACACCTGATGGTTGAAACGCCGGAATTACTGGCTCCTGCCTTTGCCGCTGCCGGGGCGGACGCTATTACCTTTCACCTGGAAGCAACGGTTCACGCCCACCGGCTCCTGCAGACAATCCGGGGTCTGGGCAAAAAGGCTGGTATCAGCATTGTCCCTTCCACCCCTGTCGCTATGCTGGGCGATTTACTGCCCTATACAGACCTGGTTCTGGTAATGACGGTAAACCCTGGCTTTGGTGGCCAGGACATTATCCCCGAATGTCTGGACAAAGTCCGCTTTTTGGCGGATGCGCGGCAAAAACGGGGGCTTGCCTACCTGATTGCCGTTGACGGCGGCATACACGAACAAAGCGCCCCCGCTGCCATTGCCGCCGGCGCCGATGTGCTGGTAACCGGTTCCGCATTTTTTAACGCTCAGGATAAAGCAGCCTTTGTGCGGCAACTGCGGGAAAAAAAATAAATAACAATCAAGCAAAACGCATATTTTCGCCATATATATAGTATGAGCGATATAGATTATTCT
>WQXQ01000009.1 GCA_009784775.1 Treponema sp. | reverse complement strand
TCCCCAGTCAGCCCCCTCAAAACTTCGCAGCCGGCCCCTTCTCAGAGGCCGGTGGCTCCTTCCTAATTCTCTCTCCCCTTCCCTTTCGCCAGCACCTTGCGGTACCGGCTTTTTGCCAATTATCAAGCGCGATTATTCATCGCACACGGCTGTACGCCGCACGGACATTAAAGCCCGATTTTACAAAATTATCTTTTTTGTCCTCACTTTGTCAAGTGCCTGGACGCAAAAATTGTAAAATTCGCATATACAGGCTATAGCCGAAATTGCTTATCAATTATCGGTCTACGCTGATTATGCTTGAGATTTTTGGTAAAAATGTCCCAAAAACTACGCTATGTTATGCTTTGCAAGGATTTACCCGCAAAGCCCCTCTATCCAATATCAATACTACTTTAACAGTATCTATTAAAAGTTACTGAATTACTTCTTTTTTGTCAAGTGTTTTTTGAAAAAAAGTGTATTTTTTTCAAAAATAGCACAACCACCTCGTCTGGGCGGCACCTGTACAGGTGGACAATCGGGCAGGCCGGAGTTGAACCGGCGACCTCTTGGTCCCGAACCAAGCGCGCTACCATCTGCGCTACTGCCCGTGAAAAAACCCAAGTGGTTAGCCAAGGGCATTTGTTTTATAACGGGAGTGACGGGACTTGAACCCGCGATTTCCGGCTTGACAGGCCAGCGTGATAACCAACTTCACTACACCCCCAAGGGTTCTTATACTGTAGCTTTTTTTTCAAACAGTGTCAATACTGCACATCAAAAAAAACAAGAATTTGTCCCCTTTTTCCCATACATACATTTATGCAACATAATCTTCCAGCTTGATGCTGCGGCTGCGGTGCTGCAGGCGGAGCAGCGCTTTTTCTTCTATTTGACGGATGCGTTCTTTGGTCAGGTTGAAACGATCGCCTATTTCCTGGAGAGACAGGGGTTCTCGTTTTCCCAGGCCAAAACGCAGGCGGATTATTTCCGCTTCCTTGAAATTAAGGGTGCCCAGTATCTCTTCGATATCATTCTCAAGGAATTTTTGCATTGCTGCCTGTTCGGGGGCATCATAGCGATTGTCCACCACGCAGTTCCCTAACGATGCGGCTCCTTTTTCGGAATCGAGCAGCTTTTCCAGTGACAATACTTCCCGGGAAATAGCCATTGTATCTGCGACGTAATTCTCGCCTACATCAAGCATTTGGGCAATTTCACGTATTTCGCTTTCGGCGTTGCCATTACCGGAAAGCATTTTTCGGGCTTTTTCCATCTGGACAAGGTCACTTGCCCGGTTAGCGGGTAAACGGATAAGTCTGGACTTTTCGTACAGGGCTTTGATGATGGACTGGCGTATCCACCATACTGCATACGATATGAAGCGATAACCCCGATCAGCGTTAAATCGTTCTATCGCAAGGATGAGGCCTATGTTGCCTTCGCTGATGAGATCGGCCAGGGATATTCCATGTCCCTGATACTTTTTTGCCACGCTGACCACAAAACGCAGGTTTGCGCTTACCAGTCTGTTACGGGCGGCAGTATCACCTCGTGCGGCTATTCTGGCAATCTGCGCTTCCTCTTCCCTGGTTAACAGGGCAATACGGTTGATTTCCTTGAGGTATATCCTCAATACATTTTCATCCGCATTGGCTTTTGTTGTCCTTGTTCTCTTTCTTCCTTTGGTCGCTGTCATAAATGCCTCCTTGTTGTTTCACCTACAATGCAGCAAGAACCGTGCCAAGCAAGGCATTTCCTGACAAAATTAGTAATGATTATATGCAAAAAAGCGAAGAAGGGGGTAATTTACGGGTGAATATAGGGGAGGTTTCATTAGAAAACAGGTCATTTTTGGGTAAAAGCGGCTCAATGATGCTAAAAATGGGTCAAAATGACTCAGTCGGTCTTTTGGGGGTATATTGTGGGTCATTTTGATACGAATTTTACCCGAGGGGTATCACACTAAGGCACGGAGGGGAACTCGCTGGAAAAGGTGTCAATCACTGTTTTTTAAAGGCAAAGGCGTAAAGATCGCAAAGGGAAAGTATAGTATAATGGTGCAAAGGAGTATTGCCATGAAAAATCGTTTTATTGTTTTGGTGTGCGTTATTGGGTTTCTGTTTTTGTTTGCAGGCTGCTGCAATAGCAACCGGGATGGGCAGGTAAAATATCTGTTTCTTTTTATCGGTGATGGTATGGGAATGGCCCAGATTAACGCCGCGGAAGTGTTTGCCACTGCCCGCAGTTCATCGGAGATTACGGTGACGCACCTGGACTTTAGTGCGTTTCCGGTAACGGGGCTGACCACCACGCATGATGCGGGTTCATTTATTACCGATTCGGCTTCGGCGGGAACGGCTATTGCGACAGGCAGAAAAACGCTGAACGGCGTTATTAACATGGATGTTGGCAAAACCGAAAAATTTAAAAGTATTGCCGAATATGCCCATGAAGCGGGAATGAAAGTGGGCATTGTGTCCACGGTAACTTTGAATCATGCAACGCCAGCCTGTTTCTACGCGCAAAGCCCGTCGCGGAATGATTATTACGATATTGCCGTTCAGCTTGCCACCAGTCCTTTTGATTATTTTGGCGGTGGTTCCATTGACCAGCGGCGCGGCAGAAATAATGACCAGTTGGATGCGGCAGAAATTGCAACGGCAAACGGCTTTACCTACATTGATACTATCGAAGGTTTTAATGCGCTTAAGCGCGGCGCCGGGAAGGTTATTGCGATAAACCCTGTGCTGCAGGATGGGGGCGCGATGAAATACGACATTGATCGCAAGCCGGGTGAGTTGTCTCTTGCCGATTTTACCAGAAAAGGCATTGAGCTTTTGGAAAACCCCAAGGGCTTTTTTATGATGGTTGAAGGCGGAAAGATTGACTGGGCAAGCCATGCCAATGATGCGGGCGCGGTGATTCATGATGTACTTGCTCTGGATGCGGCGGTTCGCGTGGCGATTGAATTCGCCAAAAAATATCCCAAAGAAACCCTTATCGTGGTAACCGGCGATCATGAGACTGGCGGAATGTCCATTGGGTTTGCCGGCACACACACTGACACTGCTTTTGACAAAATTGCCCTGCAAACACGATCATTCGTTGCCTTTAATGATGAGGTGCTGAATCCCTACAAGGCACATACCGCCGCGAATAACGCACGCCTTGCCGATCTGCTGCCCGCCATAAATGAATCATTTGGCATTGATTTTAACTCGCTGAGCGATGTCCAAAAACAGGCAATTGAATGGGCATTTCAGCGATCAATGGGCATAACACACACACGTCCTTTTGCCGAAGACCGGTATTTGCTGTACGGCTGGTATGAGCCGCTCACGGTAACGCTTACCCAAATTTTGAATCAGACTGCGGGCATTGGCTGGACCAGTTATTCCCATACCGGCGTTCCGCTTCCCGTTTTTGCCAGCGGCGCACAGCAGGCGCTTTTTGGCGGCTATTACGACAACACCGAGTTGTTTTTCAAAATGGCCCAGGCAATGCAGCTGAAGGTTGATTGATTTTTTTCCAAATTTTTTCACGCCAAGGCGCAAAGATCACAAAGGACGCCAAGTGAAGAAAAAAAGTGGAGAGCCGCGTTATTGCTTAATACGCCGTAACCCACCTTTCTTAATCTTGGCGAGCTTTGCGCCTTTGCGCCTTGGCGTGTTAAAATGGGAATAATTTCTGTTCATACCAGGTGGGTTTGTTGTTTTTTCTGCCGGCGAAGGTAACGTGGCTGGTGTAGCCGGCGTCGAGCAGGGTTTGGCAGGCGATGGGGTAATTGCCGTCAAGATGCTCGGCGCGGTGGGCGTCGGCGGTGATGGTGACGGGGACATTGTGCTGCCGTAACAGGCGCAGGATTGCCGGCGAAGGGCAGGGTTCGCTCAGGTAGCCGCGGTTAATGATGCCGGTGTTCACTTCGACGACCAGGCCGGCGGCCGCAATGGCGCGGGCAATGCCATCGATACGATCCATGGCGAGCCAGGGCCGGGCGGCATGGTTTTTCTTGACCAGATCCAAATGGCCAACAATGTCAATGCCGCCAAGGGCTATCATTTCTGCCATTGCATCCCAGTACGCCTGCATCATTGCCGCACCATCGCCGGCAAAGCCTTCTGCGATTCCTTTTTCCAGCTCCGCTGCCGAACCGTCAATGGTAAACGGCGCGCCATTGGGCGCGCCTTCCGGCGGTACCACAAAATGCACCGAGCCGATGATATAGTCAAAATTACATTCCCGAATGTCGCTGTCCCATGCCGAGCGCAAGCCTTTGATGTAATCAAGTTCCAGTCCCAGATACACGGCAAGTTTTCCCTCCCAGCGGCGGCGGGCAGCGTTGACCTCGTTGATATAGTCTCCCATTCGTTCATTTTTCATGTTCCAGAATGTTTCCAGCCCGGCTTTTTCGAGCGGGGCATGGGCGCTGAATCCGATGGCAGCAAGGCCTTTGTCAAAGGCTATGCGGCACATGGTTTCTACATCATCTTTACCATCACAAAAAACGGTATGGGTATGCAGCGAGGAGAATGAGGAATGAGGAATGAAGAATGAGGAGTCGGAGCTAGAAATCAATGCCTGAACACTATTCTTCGGATTTTTTAACGATGGCCTTTTCAAGCTGGCGCATACGATATGCCGAAAAGAGTTCTTTTCCGTACTCGGAAATTTCCCATATCTCATCGCCTACTTTTACTTCCCCTTCATTGACACATTTAACCAGCTTGAACATGGACAGATCCGCCATAATTTTTCTGATGGTATTGGACGGTGTGGGATAGTCTTTACGAACCGTTTTGTCCAGATCGGGGTTAAGCACCGTGCCCAGGAACCGGGCAATTTCGGCGGTGGTTTTTCCAATGGCCAATTCGGGGACCAATATCTTGAAAATACGAATATACCGGAACTGGCGGCTGTTTTCCCAATTATCGCCGGAGGTATAATAGAAACTTAATGGCACTTTATTCAGGGCAAGCACCTTGAGGTCATGCTTTTGCTTGTCTTGCAGCTTGGCAATTGCCGCGCTATCCTCAAGGCGAATTTGGCGGCGAAGCGCGTCATTTTCACTGCTCAGCCGGGAAAGTTCATTGGCAACGGTTGGATCGATGAGCTTGTCCGCCCGTACCCAGCCAGGTCTGGCATTGATATTCAGTTCCTGCAATAACAGGGTCTGCGCTTTAAGGCACAAATCGGGGACATTTACCCAGGTTTCACAGGGGCCGGCCCGGAGTTTTTCCTTAAAATTGTTCAATTTTGAGACAAATATGGTGCTTTTTTCCTTTTTTGCCGGTTTACTGCGGGCTTTATCATCAATAATCAAAGAAAGCACCGGTATACCCTTTTTTGCGGCGATTGTATATTCCGCAATCAGCGGCAACACTGTCCCGTCTGTGCCTCCGGTGGAATATTTGTGGGCCACCAGGGCAATAAAGTAATCACAGTCCTCTATGGCCTTTTGCAGCAGCTTGGGGGTGTTCCTGACTGTTTCGTCAAGATAGTCTGCCATAACCGGAATATGACCGAGCTCCATCACGATACGGGGGAGCTCCCTGCGTTCATTTTTCAAATCATCCAGCGTTGAGCCGATAAAAATGTGATACTTCATGCTGGCAGTATAGCACAATGCTTCCTAAAAAGCAATAGACGATATACCGATTTTTTCCTATTATGGAGGAAGAGGCACGCATGATTGGGTTTCTTATTAAGAAGACATTTTTTGATCTGTGGGATAATATGCTCCGTATTGTCCTGGTTAACCTGGGATTTATTGTATCGCTGACCATTCCGGTACTGATTCCCGGTATTATTCCCGTTCCCGCCCTTTCCATTGCGGTTGCCGTAATGGGGGTTGTGTGGTGTTTTGTATATCTTGCCGCTACAGCCCTTTCGGTAAAGGCTCTGTCAGACTATGGGATGTTTGGTTTTGCCGATTTTTTCAGAAACATTAAGGCAGGCCTGCCGGCAGGTATTATCATGAGTCTGATAGCGTGCGCGCTTTTTATCATGGCCCGGTTCGCCATACCTTTTTATCTGAGCATGAATTCCATTATCGGATTGATACTGGGCGGGGTAATATTCTGGACATTGATACTGTCCCTGATTTCCTTTCAATTCTTCTTTGCAATTCGCGCCCGTCTGGATACCAAATCGTTCAAAATAATAAAGAAATGTTTTATCATTTTTTTTGACAATGCGGGATTTTCCTTTTTTTCTTTTTTGTATACCATTGCAACATTGATACTGTCAATAATGCTTGCATTGCTCCTTCCAGGTCCGGCAGGGATGCTCCTTTTCCTTGACGAAGCGATGCGCTTGCGCCTTTTAAAATACGACTGGCTGGAAGCAAACCCGGAAGCGGTGGCTGCTTCCAAACGACCGGTTATCCCCTGGGATGTGTTATTGATTGAAGAACGGGATAAAACCGGAACCAGAACATTCCGCAATTTTATTTTCCCGTGGAAAGACTAGGGGGGGAATGAGGGATGAGAAATGAGGAATGAGTTTAGGTTTGATATAGAGATTCTTGATACGACGTTGCGGGATGGGGCGCAGGGTGAGGGGATTGTGTTTTCTTTGCGTGATAAACTTGCGGTAACGGAGGCGCTTGATGAACTGGGGGTGGAATGGATTGAGGCGGGGAATCCGGGGAGTAATCCCAAGGACTTGGAATTTTTCAGAACTGTTTCTTCCCTTAATTTGAAAAACGCACAGATATGCGCTTTTGGTTCAACCCGCAAAAAAGGTATAAAGGCGGCGGATGATGAGCAACTGCGCTCGCTACTTGATGCAGAAACCAAAGCGGTGGTGATCTTTGGCAAAAGCTGGGACCTCCATGTACACGAGGTGCTGCGAGTCAGTCCCGAAGAAAATATTGCCATGATTGCCGAAACCATTGCCTTTTTGAAAGCCAAAGGCCGCATGGTCATGTACGATGCCGAACATTTTTTTGACGGCTGGGCAGCAAATCCCGCTTACGCTCTTGCCACGGTACAGGCGGCAATGGACGCAGGCGCTGATCGCATTGTGTTATGCGACACCAATGGCGGAACCTTTCCCGATGCCGTTATTGCCGGAGTGCAGGCGGTAAAAAACAATATTCCCCATGTGCCGCTTGGAATCCATGCACATAACGACACCGGCCTTGCGCTGGCAAACACCATTGGCGCCGTGCAGGCGGGCTGTACCCATGTGCAGGGAACGCTGGTTGGTTTTGGGGAACGCTGCGGCAATACGGCGCTGGCGGCGTTGATTCCCAACCTGGAACTCAAAATGAAACTGCGCTGTCTGCCGGAAGGAAACCTTGCCCGAATCAGCGAGCTAACGCGCCGCATAGCGGAAATTGCCAATGTGGGCATAAGCGATGATATGCCGTATGTGGGGGGGCATGCATTTTCGCACAAGGCCGGAATGCACGCCGATGGTATTATCAAAATAAAACAATCATTCGAGCATATTGATCCTGCGGCAGTGGGCAACGAACGGCATTTTTTGGTAAGCGAGGTTGGCGGGCGTTCGGCCATTGCCGAGCGGGCAAAAAAGGTTGATCCGGCAATTACCAAAGATCATCCGGTAACCATTGCGTTAGCTGAAAAACTAAAGCTGCTTGAGGCAAAAGGCTGGGCATTTGAGGGCGCAGACGCCAGCTTTGAAATTCTGGTACGGCAGGAACTGGGTTTATACAAGCCGCTGTTCACCATTGAGGCGTATCGCGTGATGAGCGAACACCCTGCCGGCGCTGCCATTGCCTGTTCCCAGGCCTGGGTAAAGGTACTGGTTGACGGCCAGCATGAGATCGCCGCCGCCGAGGGGGATGGGCCGGTAAATGCGCTGGACAGCGCGCTCCGGCTGGCATTGACTCGCTTTTTTCCAAGCCTGGCAAAGATCAGGCTGGAAGATTACAAGGTACGGGTCATTGACGGCAAAGATGCAACTGCCGCACAAGTGCGGGTGTTAATTGAATCGACTGACGGCCAGCAAAGCTGGAATACTGTGGGGGTTTCGACGGACATCATCGACGCAAGCCGCGCCGCCCTGGTGGATTCAATTGAATATATGCTATTAACGGAAAAGAAAAGTGAAAAGTGAAAAAATGACGAAAGAAACAATGCAATATACCGGGGCGAGGATACTCATTGAGTCTCTTATCGAACAGGGGGTGGATACGGTCTTTGGGTATCCGGGGGCGGCGGTTCTGCATATATATGATGAGCTATACCAACAAAGTGAACGGATTCGGCATATTCTGGTAAGCCATGAACAATATGCCGCCCATGCGGCTGACGGTTATGCCCGTTCAAGCGGCAAGGTGGGAGTTTGTCTTGCGACATCCGGTCCGGGAGCAACGAACCTGGTAACCGGCATTGCCACTGCTGCCATCGATTCGATTCCCATTATTGCCATTACCGGCAACATAAGCGTTCCCCTGCTTGGCAAGGACAGCTTTCAGGAAGTGGACATTGCCGGAGTCACCATGCCCATAGTCAAGCACAACTGGATTGTCAAAGACGTGAAAGACCTTGCCGAAGTAATCCGCGAGGCATTCATTGTCGCTGCTTCCGGCAGACCCGGTCCGGTGTTAATCGACATTCCCAGAGATGTTACGACTGCGCTTTGCAGCTGGAAACAATCGCCGGATTCCGCTTCGGTGGCAGAAGGCCGCGCGGAACGGCTTGCCAATAGAGGCAGGCGGGAAACGGTTACCGATGCCGCCATTGCAAATGCCGCTGCCCTGCTTGCATCGGCAAAACGGCCGGTGTTGTATGCCGGCGGCGGGGTCATCCATTCCGGCGCAGCGGCTGAACTGCGAACCATTGCCGAGCGGCTGAACGCCCCGGTGGTGTTAAGCCTGATGGGCATGGGGGCCTTCCCCCACGATCACCGGCTCTGCACCGGATTGATTGGAATGCACGGCACCGCCGCTTCAAACAAGGCAGTGCAAAAAGCAGACCTGTTAATCGCACTGGGGGCGCGATTCTCCGACCGCGTGACCAGCCATGTAACACTTGCCCGCGGCGCACAAATTCTGCACATTGATATTGATCCGGCGGAGATAAACAAAAATATGAAAGCCGACGCTTTTATCGTGGGCGATCTCAAAGAAGCGCTCACCCGCCTTATCAAAGCGCTCCCTCAAAAAGTGGCAAGCGAATGGGATGATATCATTGAAACATGGAAAGCAGCAGCGCCAACAGCGCGCCGCCGTGAAACGGCGCTGCACCCCTGTTTTGTGATTCAGGAAACCGCAAAAGCGCTGGGCAAAGAGGCGATAGCCGTTACCGATGTGGGACAGCATCAAATTTGGACCGCGCAATTTTTTCCGTTTAACCGCCCCCGTTCTTTTATCAGTTCCGGCGGCATGGGCACCATGGGCTTTGGCATGGGCGCAGCGCTGGGCGCAAAAATGGCAAACCCCAACCGCCCCGTGGCGCTTTTTTCCGGCGACGGCTGTTTCAGAATGAGCTGTACCGAAATGGCAACGCTGGTACAGTACAACATTCCCGCGCTGATCATTATTTTCAATAACCGCAGTCTGGGAATGGTACGGCAGTGGCAGCGCTTTTTTTACGACGGCCGTTATTCCGAAACCGATCTGGACGGCCGCGGCCCCGATTTTATAAAACTCGCCGACGCCTATAACGTCAACGCCTTCCGCGCCATTGACGAACCATCATTCCTTGACGCACTGAAAAAAAGCATAGTACATAACGCCGCCGGCAAACCCGCCGTCATTGAGGTACTCATCGACAAGGATGAACAGGTACTGCCCATGGCGCCTGGTTCGGGCGGCCGGCGGGAAGGGTAGTTTGGGGAAAGACCACCCTCACCACTCGGCAAAGCCGGCGATGACGTCACGCAGGAAGTAGGCGCTGTCTTTGGGAGTGCGCTTTTGGGTTTTGTAATCGACATGAATAATGCCGAAGCGTTTGGTGTAACCGTATGACCATTCAAAATTATCAAGCAATGACCAGACATAATATCCTTTCAGCGGAATTCCCTTCTGTATCACGTTGGCGCAGACTGCAAGATGCTGCTGCAGGTATTCAATCCGTTTTCGGTCATGGACTTTGCCGTCGGCGCTGACTTCGTCGTTGTAGGCGCAGCCGTTTTCGGTAATATAGATTGGAATTTCAGCTTTGCCAAAAGCGCCTTTGGTAAGATCGGCCAGCCAGATAAGCTGGCGTTCAAGGCCGCCGGGAACAATGGGCCAGCCCATTGCGGTAACTTCATGCCAGGACGGTTTGTAGGTAAATTTGTGCGGTGCGCTGTCATCGGCGGCAACCGGCGATTCGGCGTAGTAATTAATGCCGATAAAATCAATGGGCTGGGCAATGGCCTCAAAATCGCCGTCTTTAACAGGGAATGAATATTGTAAATCTTTGGTAACCAATTCCGGGTATCCCCTGCCCAGACAGGGTAAAGTAAACACATCGGTGTCAAATGCCATTGCATACGTTACGGCCTTTGCGTCCGCTGCACTTGCCGTAGCCGGCCGCGGCGTTACAAGATTCCAGGTGATTCCAATAGGGGCTTGTAATCCCAGCTTGCGGTATTCCCTGACCGCGATGCCATGCGCCATATTTAAATGATGCACCGCAGCCAGCGCCTTGTTCGTATCACGGTGGCCAGGC
Source organism: Treponema sp. (assembly GCA_009784775.1). GTDB lineage: Bacteria > Spirochaetota > Spirochaetia > Treponematales > Breznakiellaceae > WQXQ01. The sequence continues at coordinate 24,847 of WQXQ01000009.1, read as the reverse complement.
GCATGAAAGCCGCGGAGGTAGCCATGATAGGCGATACAGTACGGCTCGTTGATCGTAATCCATGTATCAACCATGTCGCCTAACTCCTGAAAACACACTTTTGCGTATGTTTCAAACGCGCTCAATATGGACCGGTCCGCCCAGCCGCCTGCATCTTCCAATGGCTGGGGCAAATCCCAATGGTACAAAGTAGCGCAGGCTGCAATATTGTACTTTCGCAGTTCTTCGCAGAGCTTGCGGTAAAAAGCAATGCCTTCCGGGTTCACCTTGCCGGTTCCATCCGGTATAATTCTGGGCCAGGCAATGGAAAAACGATAACTTTTTAAACCTATTTCCGCCATCAATGCAATATCTTCCGCATACCGGTGATAATGGTCGCAGGCAACATCTCCGTTTTCTCCGGCATATACCGCCCCCGGTTTACGGGCAAAGGTATCCCAGATACTTTCACCCCGGCCGCCTTCACGAATGGCGCCTTCTACCTGATAACTTGCCGTTGCTGATCCCCACACAAAATCGCCGGGAAAAGTATATTTTTCCATAAATGTCTCCTTATTCTCCAATGAGGTCTTTTACCGCCTCAAGCAGATTATGATTATTAAACGAATTTTTTACAATATACCGTGACGCGCCAAGCATTGCGGCGCGTTGTTGATGCTCTTCGCTTGCCATTGATGAAATAACAATAATGGGTATGTGTGAAAGCGCCTCATTTTTTTTCAGGTTTTCGGTAAGCATAAAACCGTCCATAACCGGCATATTAATATCGGTGCAGATCAGATCATAGCGTTTGGCGTTTGCGGCTTTCAACGCTTCTGCCCCATCCGCTGCCATATCCACAAGATATCCTTCTGCGGAAAGAATGTCCTTTTCGATCTCACGGGTTGGGCGTGAATCATCAACAACCAGAATGGACTTGCGAAGTTGTTCAAATTCCGCATTCCGTTTTTTCAGGTCTATTGTTTTAACGCGCTTTGCCATTTTTATTATGGTGGGTATGTGCAGAACACTTACCATTTCATAATCTTCGTTAAGCACAATACCGGAAAATACCGGCATATTTTTTATAAAAGCCGGCATGGTTTTAAGAATAACCGATCGCATACTGTTGATATTGTCCACCGCCAGAGCGGCTATATCATCGTAAGCGCGGATAATAATTACAAAGACAACATCGGAAGGAGCGGCAGAACCGGTTTTTATCTGCAAAACCTGGCTAAGATAATACAGTTTTATGATCCGGTCATTGTATTGTATTTCCGGCTGGTCGGCCATGGCAATAATGTCATCACTGTTAAGCAACAGTATGGTATCTACAAAATTCGCGGGAATAATAAATTTCATCCCGCCTGAAACTACCGGGAATCCCATCAGCGCGGCGATTGAAAGGGGAACAATAATGGTAAAGACGGTGCCATTTCCCGAAACACTATCCACAATAATGCTTCCTTTCAGGCTTTCAATACTTTCACGCACGACATCCATTCCCACGCCCCTGCCGGAAACATTACTCACTTTGCCGGATGTAGAAAATCCGCTTTGAAAAATAAATCTGGTCAATGCATCGTTTGAAAGCGATGCGGCGGCGGATTCAGTCACCAAACCTTCCTGCAGCGCTTTTTGCCTGATCTTTTCATGATCAATGCCCTTTCCATCATCGGCAATAATAATTTTCATATTGCCGCTTTCCCGGGAACAGACAATCGCAATTTTTCCGGTTTCGCTTTTCCCCGCAGCAATCCGTTCTTCCGGTGTTTCTATTCCATGGTCTATTGCGTTACGGACCATGTGCATCAATACGTCTGAAAGGGACTCAATAATATTTTTATCTATCTCATTTTCTTTTCCTTCGATGGTAACCTGCACCTTTTTTTCCATTTCGTCTGCAAGCTGAAACACATAACGCGGATAGTTGTCAAGAATGGTAGAAATCGGCAGGGTGCGCAGCGAGATTACAGTATCATACGCGCTCCGAATGTGATTACCCGCATCCACCGCATAATTTTTCAGCGCTGAATTAATCCTTGCGCTCAGCCGTTCCATTTTGTTGTCCCCTTTGAAACTATGGCTTTTTTCTTTAATAAGACTGTTCAGCGCATCACTTTCCAGAGAAATGGCCTTTGCGGCAATTTCAAGAGACTGCAAAGAAGCAATACTTTTAATGATGTTATCAATTTTTTCAAGAGACAGACGTATGCTTTCCGATTTTGCTTCTTTATGCTGTTTTACGGTTATCTTTACGGTTGTCTTTTCAGCGATTTTTTCCGTAAACACCTCGTTTGCCGCCAAAGCGTTTAATTGCGCAACATATTCCTGAACTTCAATCGCATCGTCTTTGGTGCGCTGTACAAGACCAATCCCCAGCTTGATCAGGGCCAGCACGGCAAGGATAAGTTTTACCGCGTTTTCAGTCAGGCTAATGCGCTGTTCCCTAAGGGCGATAAAAACACTTTCCAGAGCGTGGGTCAATGCTTCGATACGCTTAAACTCCAGCATACGCGACAAACCTTTCAGGGTATGCAGCGCGCGCAGCAAAGTTGCCAGGTCGCCTTCAACCGAGGCGCCATCCTTAACAGCAAAGACAAGACCTTCAACCAGAGTGATGTTTTCAAGTCCTTCGTCAATATATTTTACGATGTACTTTTCCCTGTCTATTGGCATACAATTTATTCTCTGGATTCACCTTCGGAGTTATTTTTTATATTCAACAAATCGCCCAGTTCCTCAATCATCTGCGTAAGTTCTTCAGCAGAAGATGTCGCAATTTGAGTTGACAGCAGAAAATGACTTAATCCTCCGGATATATCGGTAATGGCAATATTGATTTGCTCAATGGATTTTCGCTGTTTTTGGGTTGAAACCGTTATCGTCTGCGCCTGATTCGCCGTTATTTCCGCCCCAGAACGAATATCGCCGAATATATCCTCAAGCTCCCTGATAAGATTGTTCCCTTCGGTTATCTTGTCAGCGCTTTCCTCGCTGGAAACAATCAGCGATGACGATGAATTCTGTATTTCCTCCACCTGCTCCCGTATTTGCCTGGTCAGCGCCGCAATGTCGTCGGCAAGACGATTCACTTCGTTTGCCACCACCGAAAACCGTTTTCCCTGATCGCCGGCGCTCGCCGCCTCAAGCTCGGCGTTAAACGCAATAACTTTTGTCTGATCGGTAATCGTATTAATCGTCCTGATTATTTCACGAATACGGGTGATTTTGTTTCCCAGCGCAATAATACCGGAAATAACCCTGTCATTTTTTTCCTTGATGGCTTCCATCTGGCCGACATTCCGTTCAAGAACAGAAAACCCGTTGTTAACATCATTTTCCATTTTCGAAGCAATATTGGCAACATTGCCGGTTTTTTCGGCAATTTCGCCGGCTATTTTCGCATTTTCATTTATGGTACTCTCGATTTCCTGAACGCTCGCAGCCTGACTGTTCGCGGTGGAAAAAATATCTTTTGATGACAGAAATATTTCATCGGTTGATTTTCGGATTGTCTTTGCCATACTGCGGGTTTGTTCCACGGTTTTTGAAGCGGCTTTGGCAGCGGTGCTTTCGGATGCGATCATGCTGTCAAAAAGCACAAGGCGGCGCTTGCAGGATATGCCGGTAATCCATCCGGTTACTATCATTCCCATAACGCGAAATAATTCATTATATATTGGAAAACTCACGCTTATGGCTTTGTTTTCAAAAATAAAACTGTACGGTAAATCCAGTACATTTTTGTTTACAAGAACGATTATCATGTACGTAATACCTGCGAAAATACCGGAAAAATACGCGCAACGGACGCTATATCTGAAAGAACCTGCAAGAATTAAAAGACTGAAGAACATTGATTGAACGGAAAGAAAAGGAAGCGGCGGGGATATCTCTACATATGTACACCCAATCCAGATAGTCGCGCTCAGAATGAGCATATCAAAAAAAACACAGATATATTTGAAGAACTGGTGGAGCGTTTTCGTTTTACGTATATAAAAAAACAAAAAAACAGAATACAGGAAAAAGGTAACAGGCCCAATATTGGAACGTCCCGGAAAAAAACCATCGCCTTCAACATATCTGAGTATAGAAACAACCGGTACGGCGATAACAAAAATAAGAGAAAGCACAAGCCTTATATTGCTTATGATCTTTTCTCCCCCGTGTTCGTCTATTCTCAGCCGATCATTAATTTCGCTCATTGTCATGTGATCCCCCGTGTTTTGCGGTTCGATATTTTTCAAGAGTATTCTTTAACTCACCTGATATTTTATTAAGATTATCCGCCGTTGCCGATGTCGAAGCCGTGGCGATAACAAACTGTTTGACCCCTGTGGAAATTTCCTTTAATGCGAGAAAAACCTGCGCAACAGCAAGTTCCTGCTGTTTGCTTAAACCGGATATTTGCTGTGAACGGACTGCCACATTTTGGGAAACATTTACAATGTTACTAAACACCTTTTTCTGCTCAACCATTCTGTTATAACCCGAATCAATTGCCCGCGTGCCAATATTTGCTTCGGATATAAGCGCTCCGGAAACATTCTGCAGCTCTACAATTCGTTCCTTTATTTCAGTCACCGATTCCACCACGTTATCCGCAAAACGCCGTATCTCGGCGGCTACCACCGCAAAGCGCAAGCCAGCTTCGCCTGACGATGACGCCTCAAGAGCCGCGTTAAACGCAATGAGCTTTGTCCGGTCGGCAAAAGTATCAATAAGCTGCACCGATTCGTCAATACGGGAAAGCACATCGGTCAAATTCCTGATTTCATCAATAATTTTGGCATTTTGATCCCGTATATCCGCCATCATGTCTTCATTGGCATTATGCAAACTGGCGCCATGCTGACTCAAGTTTTCGGTTTGCGCCGCCAATTCCGCCACTTCAAGGGTTTTTGCCGCAACCTGCCCGGAAAGGGTTTTATTGTTTTCCATGGTACTGACAATTTTTGCCACGCTGGATGATTGCTCGTTGGCGGTGGCGGTAATTTCCTTTGCCGATGCGGAAAGGTCGTGTACGGCGGTTGAAACTATGGAAGCATTCTGCCTGAACAGGTTAAAAGCCGATTGCAGCTTTGCAAGAAAGTCGCCCAGATCCATTATCAGTTCACCAAGCTCATCCCGGGACAAAACTTCAATTTGTATCGATAAATCGTTTTTTTCCAGACTGCTGAAAACACGATTGATTGCCTGCGTAGAACTGCGAATATGTATTATGGTAACAATGGTAATCGCAAAGGCCGCCAAAGCCGCGCCAAGGGCAAACACAAGCGACAGCGTAAAGCGCTGCTGATTTGACCGAATTTTGCTGTTTATCAGCATTTTCAGGTGTTCAAGCGCAGCTTCCTGCAGCCGGTATGCGGCGTCATTTGCGCGGCCGGCAAGTTCACCAAGCGCTACTACCTCCTGCATTTCCACAACCGGCTCATTAAGAACATATTCCACGGCATTCCCAAAAAACGCAACGGCATTATAGCAATTTTTCAAAAGATAGGAAAATATTGCCGGTGTTTCTGAATGAGCATCCCGTTTATTGAGCGCTTCCAGGGAATTAAACCTGTTTTGTATTCGCACATTATCGGAATAAACCAGAATACCAAGATGCCGTTCAAGCTCGTCTCTTTGCTCTCTATTCAACGCGCTGTTTCCTATGGACCTCAATAAATTACTGATTATAACCATTCTTTCCTGCGTCTGGGGCATATCATGAATAACAGCCGCAACCAGATACGCATTCCTCAATTCGCTATCGGTAACAAGACCGGAAATATCTCCAATGTACGCTATCAATTGACACAGATCGGTGACAAATTGCGTGTACACCTCCAGCGTCTGATTCGTTTCGCTGAAAAATTGGGGCACAGCAACAGCATTCTCCCTGCCAAAATGCGCCCAATATCTGTCTTCAAGTTCAACAATTAAATTCTCAATATATTGATCGGTATGCTCTTTATCGCCGGACACATTATCAAAATAAAATCTGATGTACTGCGGAACGATCTGCATAAGCAATACCGCAGGCTGCAAAACAGCCATCCCCTTTAATTCTTCCCGTCCTTTCTGTATTGAGGCAAGAGAAACCGAAATTATCGAAAAAAGCATTATTCCCAACGGCAGCAGAAAGACCGCGGCACAGATAGTTAATTTTGTCGTTATCTTCAGGTTTTTGCCTGGCATACACGTTCCTTAGTGAGAACCCGCTTAAAATAATCGGGAGAAAATCCACCCATAAAACATTCATAATCCTGTGAAAGCTCAATGCTTTCAATGGCTTTTTTTATTTTGTATTTATATCTGGTTGTATTTCCTTCGGCAGCAAGCGAAGCTATGCGATAAAACGCAGGCCAAAATGCCCGGTCTTTACCCGCCGCTGACACAAAACATTGCTCAGCGTTTTTGGTTTCACCCCGCAGCAAATAATACTCGCCCCGCAAAAACAGGGTAACCGCTCCGCTGTTGTATTGTTCCAGATACGACAACACCATATCGGCGGAATTAAAATCCTGGATGCCCAAAAAGTACATCACCGCGGCAGCAAGTTCGCTGCCGGCCGGATTTTTTCCCTGAGTCAGAGTTTCCAGAATTTTTTTCGCGTTTGGCTGTCCTTCTTCCGTTTCAAGTATTGCCGTTACTTCCCCGCAGTGTATCGGTAAATCCATCCGTTTCTGAGGTTCAGTTTTTTTAACAGGCTGCGGGATTTCCATACGCACAGATTCGCCGCGCTGCTTTTCGCCGTCCAGCATTTTTTGAAAGAAAAAAACATCGGACAAATGATGACTGACAAGCGATGGATGGCTTACCGATGATGTTTCTGAAATTCCCAGAAAAAGCACTCCATTATCAGCAAGAGATTCGGCAATATCGTTTATGATGACGCGCCTGTTTTTGTATGAAAAATAAATCAGCGCATTTCTGAAGAAAATAACATCATACTGTTTATCAAGACCGCGCATAATATTGTGGGGATAAAAATGCACTTTTCTGCGGATATCCGGCGAAACAATATATTCAGCACCGTTAGAAACAAGGTATGAATCCAGAATATATTTCCAGCTGGCTCCATCGGCGCGCAGCGTATTTGCGGTATAACGCCCATCTTTTGCCATTTTGATTGCATCGACATTAATGTCAAACGCATCTATCTCAAAATCAAAGCGGCATCCGTTTTTTGCGTGATAATCCAACAGCATGGCGATACTGTACGCTTCACAGCCGATTGAAGTCGCGGCGGAACAAATTTGTATGGGACGGTTCAGCTTAACCAATTGAGGTAAAAAGTGACGCGCCAGTACATCAAAATGCGATTCTTCCCTGAAAAAGTACGTTTCATTGACGGTAAAAAATTTTGAAATTTCAAAAACATGCTCCCGGGAATTAAGCGCATGGGTATAAGCTGCGGGATTTTCGACAAAGGAGTACTCGCTGTTTCTTTCAAGATATTCATTCAGTTTGACCAGAGATTCGCCTGTCGCCTTTATGCCAAGTATTTGTTCAATCCGGTGATAGAGAAATATCAATACAGGGCTTGCGATTATTTCAGCGGGAATTATGTTCCGCATCCTCATATTTCATTATTTCCTTTAGTCAGCGATATCAACTGATTTGCAATGTCTTCCAGTGACAGCACCATATCAACACAGCCGGTTTCGGCGGCAGCCTGAGGCATACCGTAAATCATTGACGTAGCTTCGTCCTGAGCGATGGTTATACCGCCGGCCTGCCTGACATACTGCGTTCCTTCCGCGCCATCGCATCCCATACCGGTAAGAACCACCGACACCAGCGATTCTCCGTACAAGTCAGCCGCGCTTTTGAACAACACATCCGCCGCGGGCTTTTGGTTATGAACCGGCTCTCCGTTGTCAAACAAAAAACCTGTTGCACTCATCAGAAGATGTTTGTCAGTAGGCGCAACATACAACATCCCTTTAACAGGAACCATATGTTCTTCTACAAGATGCACCCGAAAATTGGTACACCCGTCAAGCCATTGCACAAAACCACGGTCGAACCCTGATGTATTGTGCTGTACCAGCACAACAGGAACGGGAAATTCCCGTGGAAGGAACGTACACAACTGGCTTATCGCCTGCGGCCCTCCTGTTGATGAGGCAATAACAACGCAATTGATCTGGCGCGATGCGATACGCACTTCCGATTCGGAATCCTGCTGCGCAGAATCTTTTCCCTTGATACTTGCTATATGCTTGAGGGTATCAAGTATTTCCTGCTGTTTCTGTTCACTCATCTGCGAGGTAAATAAATCTTTGGGATAAAATTCAAGAGCGCCCTTCACTGTAGCCTCGTAGGCCATCTTTGCCGTATCAACGGTAGTAATAACAACAATGGCGGCAGACATACTTTTTTTAATATTTTCGATAGCTTCCAATCCATTCATTACCGGCATTTCAATATCCATGGTAATCAGATCGGGATTAAGCTGCTGCGCCTTGTTTACGCCATCCAGACCGTTTTCCGCCTCGCCAACAATGTGAAAGGAACCGTCACTTTCAAGAAAATCCCTGATGATCGTCCGTACCAGCGGACTATCATCGACTATCAATGTTTTTATCATAATATTTCCTCCTCCACAGTAATCTGGCTCAAAATACGCTGGATATCAAGAACAAACACATCATCACCGTTCCAGCTAAATGCGGCTGAAACCATTTCCGCGTTTTGTTCTACCGCAAACAATTCCTCCTGCGGCACATCAGCAATATCGCTGACATCGTCAATCAGAAATGCAATCCTATCAATATCATCTTTTAGAACCAATACCTTGTTACGCGGGCCTGGGGTATTGAACAGCATCAGGCTCATATCAAACAACGCATACGGAATTGAATACCGGTTGATAACTCCCAGTACATAAGCGGGTACGAGCGGCAAGGGATATACGGCATCGAACAGGGCAATTTCGCCGATAAACCGTGATGGAAAGGTATATTGCCGGCCCAAAATGGAAAAAATGAGGTATTTTTCATACATTGCGGCTTCCATCATTATCAGGCCATTATACACTTTAATCAAGCAAAAAGGAAGGCCCCTGTGCTACATAATGGTTCCGCCGCCTATGACAATGTCTCCGTCGTACATTACCGCAGCCTGTCCCGGCGTAATGGCCCGCTGGGGAGAATCAAAAGTGATACACAACTCATCTTCGCCGGTTTGTTCGGCAATGGCCGGTTGTTCTGCCTGAAGGTAGCGGGTTTTAACCGTTATGCGCAATTGCTTGTCAATGCGGGCACAGGCAATCAGGTTAATGTCTCTGGCAATGAGGCTTTTGCGGTACAGGCTTGAATCCGGGCCAAGGGTAACGGTGTTATTCGCAACTGATTTTGCGGCAACATACAGCGGCGTATTAACCGCAACTCCCAGTCCCCGGCGCTGGCCGATGGTGTAGCGGATTATACCTTTATGCCTGCCCAGCGTTTTTCCTTCAAGATCGATAATATCTCCCGGCGGCCAGGTTTTGCCGGTATACGATTCAATAAAACCGGCATAGTCGCCATCGGGAACAAAACAGATGTCCTGGCTTTCCGCCTTTGCGTTATTGACGAACTGTTTTTGCTCGGCAATGGCACGCACCTGCTGTTTGGAAAGTTCCCCCAGAGGAAACCGGGCACGCCCAAGCTGCTCCTGACTCAGGCAGTACAATACATAACTTTGATCTTTTTTGGCATCAACGGATTTCTGCAGCAAAAACCGTTTACTGACGGGGTCATGTGCAATGCGGGCATAGTGGCCGGTCGCAAGGCAGTCACAGTTAAGCTGCTGCGCCTGTGTCATAAGCGCGCCGAATTTAATGTAACGGTTACAGACGATACAGGGATTGGGTGTTTCTCCCTGTTCATAGGTTTTGATAAAATATTGCATTACCTGCCGGTCAAAATCAGCGGAAAAATCAACTATGTGATGCGGTATACCCAAATCGGACGCAACCGACTGTGCATCATCTGCGTCTCCGGCCGCAAACGGCTGCAGCTTGAGCGTTATGCCGATACACTCATAGCCTTGTGCAAGCATGAGCGCAGCGGCAACAGAACTGTCCACCCCGCCAGACATGGCAATAAGGGCTTGCGTATGCATCATCTGCCTGTCAGTATACCAAAACAATGGCCGCAGATATAGATGGCAACCGTCACTTTTTTACTGCAACACCCCATTCACCACCCGGATGGTGTTGTTGGTTGTGTTCAGACCGCCATTACTGCGCCATGTGTCGCCGTTAAATGTGCCGTATTGAGCACTGCCATACAGTGCTGCGCCATAATTAGAGCCGGCTCCGATGGATGATCCTGAGATTGTTCCGTTGGTTATTCTGAAAGTTCCGCCACTGGTATACACGCCGCCGCCATAGGAAGCATGGTAATCCCATCTATTGGTATTAGCATTATCGGAGGATGCCGTACCGGAGATGGTCCCGCCATTCATAGTGAAGGTTCCACCGGTTGCATATACTCCGCCGCCGTAGGCAATAGAACGGCCTGCCTGTGTTGAGGAGGTAGCGTTGGAAGCAACTCTATTACCAGAGATTCTCCCACCGTTCATGATGAAGGTTCCGCCAGTTACATATACACCGCCGCCATAAGAGGTAGCATAGCTGAAGGCTGTAACTTCGGAAGTAGCTCTATTATTGCCGGAGATTTCGCCGCTGTTCATTATAAAGGTTCCGTTGGTGTTTACATACACCCCGCCACCATAAGAGGTAGCATAGCTATTGCTGTAGATAGAGCGGGTGGAAGCCACATTATTGGAAATATTTCCGCCATTCATGATGAAGGTTCCGCCGGTGTTTACATACACTCCACTGCCGTGGGCGTTAACGGAGACAGCTGAGTTGGCATTGTGATAGTTTGTATTTCCGGAGATATTGCCTCCGTTCATGATGAATCTTCCGCCTCCACTTATACGAATTAATGAATCATTATTATTGCTTCTTCCATTAAAAGTAATATTATCTTCCAAAGTAAGCGTTGCTCCGCTACTTATGGTAAACAATGATCCATTGGATGACAAACTAATGGTACGCGCCGCAGCACTTCTCAGAATAATTCCTATATTGGTTCTTCCGCTGTAGAAAAGGGTATGGGAAGTAATGCTTTCGTTAGCGGTTACTTCAATGAGATAATCAACATTACTTTCGGCATTTGTTTGTAACCAGGCCAATTTTTCGGCAAGAGTGCTGCCGGGAACAATCGGAAGCCATACCGCGTATAACGTTATCACATCCCCCGGTGTATCTGTCAGGTTCATAATACTTTGCGCGTCTGTGTACACAACCGGATCAGAATCGGAAACAGCCCAACCCCTGAAGGCAAAGTCTGTGCGGGTATAAGTATTAACCTGCAGATTTCCTGGGACACCGTAGGTAAAGCTGGAATCTTCCATAAAACCAATTCCGCCGTTAGCATTGTATACGACTGTGTAAGCAGGAGACCATACTGCATATATAGTTATCACAGCCCCCGGTACAGCAGTCAGGTTGCTTATGCTTTGCATATCCGTATATACAACCGGACCGGCAGCAGAAGCAGCCCAGCCCACCAGGGCATAGTTTGTAAGCGTAAAGGTGTTTGCCCGCAAATTTCCCGGTACTCCGTATGCAAAGCTGGAATTTTCCATAGAACCGCTGCCGCCATTGGCATCATACGCCACTATGTAGACAGGAGCCCAAACCGCGTACAGCGTTACTGCGGCCTCTGTAGTCAGATTGCTGACATTCTGTCCGTCTGTGTATACGACAGTGCCGGAAGGAGAAACAGCCCAGCCAATGAACCTATAGTTGGTAAGTGAAAAAGTATTTTCCGGCAGATTTTGTAATACGCCATAGGTAAAACCGGAAGTTTCCATAGAACCATTTCCGCCGTTGGCATTGTAAGTAACAGTATAGGGATTACCAGTCCAAACCGCATACAATGTTACAATGCCTCCTGCCATAGCTGTCAGATCGCTGACACTCTCTGCATCTGTATATACCACAGTACCGGATTCAGATGTTGTCCAACCTGCGAATGAGTAACCGGGGTACGTAAAGGTGTTTGCACGCAGATTCCGGGATATGCCGTAAGGAAAAATAGAATTTCCCATAGAACCGCTTCCGCCGTTAGCATGGTAAACTACTGTGTAGCTTTGCACCCACACTGCAAACAATGTTACCGTTACTCCTGCCGCCGCCGTCAAGTTGCTGACACTTTCTCCATCTGTATATACCACCTGACCAAAAGCGGATTCTGCCCAGCCCATGAAGATGTAATTAGTTCGGGTAAAGGTGTTTGTCCTAAGATTTTGCGGTACGCCATAGGTAAAATTGGAATTGCTCATACTCCCGGTGCCGCCATTGGCATTGTAAGCCACGGTGTAGACAGGAGTCCATATTGCATACAACGCAATTGTCGCTCCTGCCGTAGTTGTGAGATTGCTGACACTTTCTCCGTTTACGTATACTACTGTTCCGGCAGGATCAGTTGCCCAGCCGGCAAAAACAAAATTCGTACAGGTTAAGGTGTTCATGCGCAGATTTTGCGGTGTGCCGTAAGTTAAATTGGAGTTTTCCATATTTCCTGTGCCACCATTGGCATTGTAGGCAACCATATAGGCATTGCCGGTCCATACTGCATACAGTGTTACAGTGCCTCCTGCGGCCGCTGTCAGATTACTCACACTCTGCTCATTTGTATATACCATTGGTCCGGCTGCGGATGTCGCCCAACCGGCGAAAAAATAACCGATACGGGTAAAGGTGTTTGCCTGAAGGTTTTGCGGCGTGCCGTAGGTAAAGCTGGAATTTTCCATGCTGCCGCTACCGCCATTGGGATCGTAAGCTACCAAGAATGTTCTGACAGTCCATACCGCGTACAGTGTTACCGTACCTCCCGCCGCAGCGGTCAGATTGTTGACGCTCTCTTCGTCTGAGTATACCACCATTCCGGCAGAGGAATCCGCCCAACCCACAAATATATAATCGGCATTGGTAAAAGTATTGGGTCGCAGGTTTTGCGATATATCGTAGATAAAGCTGGAATTTCCCATAGACCCGCTGCCGCCATTGGCATGGTAGACCACCATGTAAATATTGGCGTTCCACACTGCATACAGCGTTATTGCAGCTCCCGCCGTAGTGGTCAGATTACTGACACTCTGTCCGTTTGTGTATGTAACCAGACCGGAATCAGAAACAGCCCAGCCCATAAAGGTATAACCAGTGCGGGTAAAGGCGTTTTCCCGCAGGTTTTGCGATTCGCCGGCAATAAAATGGGTATTTGCCATTGTCCCGCTACCGCCATTGGCATCGTACACAACAGCGTAAACAGGTAACCATACCGCATAGAGAGTAACGTTACCGGTAATTATGTAAATGGAACCGGCGTTGTGATGGGTACCGGAACTCCAGCCGGTAAAAACATACCCATCTTTTGTCAGCTCACCTTGATCGGGCAGTTGTATGCCGGTACCTGAAACAACAGTTATGGGCATCGGGACTATGCCGATTCCCCCATCGGCGTCAAACATTACCGTGCAGGAAATACCCCATTGCGCATACAGGATAACGTCGCCGCTAATGGTGTAAAAAGAATCAGCATCATAGTGTATACCGGCGCCGGAACTACTGCTATTCCAACCGGCAAAAAGATATCCGCTTTTTGCCATAACACCCTGACCGGGAAGCTGTATATCAGTGCCATATTCCCTGGTAACAGCCGCCGGAGCTGCTCCGTCAGCGCCATTGGCGTGAAAAGTAACCGTACGCTGCCGCATTTCAGACAGTGTACCCAGTTTAACCTTGTAATAATCAATACTGTCACCGGCAAGATAACCCATAAATGATCGTTCGCCTGAAACAAGGTTCAGAACAGGCGCTGAATATTCATACGCATTAGCAGGTTTATAGGCACCTAAAAATTCCCACATATCCACCATACTCCAATCCGATGGCGGCAGATCATCTACTGCAAATGAATACTTGGTAGCGGAACCAGATTCTATTGTTGCACCCAAAAATGCTATGGTATATTCGTCTTTTGACCAGGGTACATTTATTATAGCAGTATAATTACCTGCCGAACCCTGTGTCTTAAAATAATAACTCCTGCCATTCTTTGCTTTAATAACGCCCTGAACCTGTTTTTCTGATCTAAAATGGAATGGTACCGAAGCATTATAAAAATTGACCGAAACCACATCATCCCATTCTCTAATGTTCATTGATACGGAATCATAATTTCTGATTTTAATTTCAAATTCCTTGTTTTTTGTTTCAGTTTCAATCGGTAATGAAGCAAGGGTTAAAGTAAGTTGTTTTTTTTCTCCGGGAATGATATTGGTATAATCTTCTCTGACCGAACCGCCAATAAAAGAAAAATCATCACTGTCCCAGGATACTTCCAGACGTGTTTCTCCGCAAACAGTTGTCCCGATATTTTCAAGTTCAAATGTATAGGTACGGGAAGTACCATCCGCATAGATATCAGAAACAGCATAATCCGCAATAAGCGATACTTTGAAATTATCCCCATGCGTAAGCGGAATAACGCCCATATTTTGATCTTCGCCAAAACCGGGAGTAAGCCCTACAGTTACATCGTTCCAGTCAGGATCAACCGGAATTATATCTACCGTATCACAGGGGATTATGCCTTCAACTTTTATTTCACCGGTAACAGGATCGGGTTCCACGATTTGCTCCAAATCCGGTTGGTTTCGAGGCTTTACTATAAACCGCTGCCCGTCAGTACCAATTAAATCGCGGCTTACCCTGTTTTGAGCGGCGCCGTTTCCGTCAATATATTCTATCTTTGCATTGAAACTGGCATTGGCAACTCGTGCCGCAAAAAGAGTATATTTATTGGAGCCCGCCTGCGCTGTTACTACATTCTCGGATGTTCTTTGCAGCGTTACATCCAGAGATAAAGCTGCGCCGTTTACGTTTATCGAACTCCCGCTGATGTACCAGCGGTCGCCGGTATCCATGCGTATCCATTCACCGCGGAATTCAGCGGCATATCGTATTGTTTCGCCGGCAGCGGGTTTTGTATCATCCACAGACATAATACAAGCGCCCACACTCAGTGCTGCCAATACACTACAAACAATTAACACTTTGTTTTTCATTTTGTACTCCTAAAATAATAATTTTTTCACACCAAACAACATATAATTGCCGCCGCCGCTTACTTCGTCAAATATCCTTCCATAACCAAGTTGCGGCATAAAACCGCTTTTCCCCAAATTAACAAGCAATGATATTTCCAGGGCAAAAGTTTTATTAATTTTTTCCACCTCAAGATTTGTCCATTCTCCGGTTGCGCCGGATATCTCCGCAGCCGTATATTGCAGCCTGCTGTATTCATTGATCAAGGAAAAAAACAAAGAGACATATTTTAGATTAACCGCCACATCCAAAATCTGGTACAGATAGGGACTGCTGGTACTCTCGCTTGAAACAGTATATACAGGAGTGGGATTCATATATGGCGTGATTTTCAATAACTGGTCTCGTTTCAAATAATAAAACGGCACGCAGCCAAAAGAGAAGGAACTGCTGATATATTTACCGCTGTAGGCAAGGCCAATATCCAGCAAAGGGCCTGCCGCATGGCCGGTAAAATCATTGGTATAAGCGCTGTAATGATCCTCAGTATAGGCAGGGTAATATAAATCGCGGTCGTTAAAAAATCCATTCTCGTACAGTTTATTATAGTTATAATACCCCCCTGCTCCTGCCCGAAGGGTAAAACCTGATTTTCTTAAAAAGTGATAATCTAACGGCAGAAAAAACACTTCATACACCTGCCGCTCACGGGCAAGAAGAGAATCCTCAATATCGTTTATGGTATCGTTTGCCGCTCCATTCACAGAACGGAGCCTTATTTCCCATGCCATTTTCATGGCATCTGTATAGAACATGCCAAACAAAAGGTCGGTCTGTACCCCATCCTCCAGGATTTTAGGGGTGACAGACATATAGTAGCGGTCAATATCCAGGGCAAAACCTTCCGGTTCTTCCGCAAAAAGCAGACTATGAGCAAAACCGACCAACGCTATATATAGCGTGGTTTTCGCTATTATGCTAAAAAGTACGCTATATATGGGGGGGGGGGGGGTAAAATGGGGTCAAAAATACGCGGTTTTAACACAAAAACTCCTTCATCCTGCTTGGTAGAATACCCCATTTTTGCCTGTTAGACAAGCCCTCAAACAAATTCCTCACTCCAACCGTGGCCAAGTTCCCAATGGGTGTCTACCCTCACTTCCAGCGGAACATTCTGAAGATTGAATTCGTCTTTGACAAGTTCGACTATATGTTCGTTAATCCAACTGCCGCACATCAATTCAAATGTTCCGTCCTGGCTTTGAAATATTCTTCCTCTTGGTACATTGGTATAGTCTTTTGCAAATATGCCGACACCTTGTTTTTTTGCCTTGGCCCTTTCCTGCTGCTTCCTCCACCAATTCCGGTGAAGAGTCCTTTCAGTTTTCTTTCCATTTGAGTTAAATGGAAGCTGATCAGCATAAGTAGCGGTAACTCCAAAAAGCTCATCATTCACTTCATCATACCAAAACAATGGCTATGAATCAACGGCATATTATAGTATAATATTTTCTATTATTTTATGGAGGAATATATGAGGAAACATTTTGCAGCATTGGTCTTGATAAGTCTGCTGTTGTTCACGCACACAACATGTACCAGCGGCGCTTCGGCAAAAAAAACCTACGACTGGAATACGCTGGAAGAGCTGGTAGCATCAATGACTCTGGCCGAAAAAGTTGGCCAGATGACACAGGCTGAACGAAAGGACGTATTCAAGACCGAGATCGAACAATACGCATTGGGTTCGATTTTAAGCGGCGGCGGTTCAACCCCGGAAGTAAATACGCCAAAGGGCTGGGTTGCCATGACTAACGGGTTTATGAAAGAATCCCTGCAAACACGTTTGGGCATTCCGTTACTGTATGGGATTGACGCCGTACATGGAAATTCCAATGTGTTAGACGCGACTATTTTCCCGCATAATGTGGGGTTGGGCGCAATAGCGGCGGGTAATATGGAGCGAGGTACGGAAGCGGCGTACACGGCGGGTCGTCTTACTGCGCAGGAAATGCTGGCAACCGGTATACGCTGGACATTTGCGCCGGTATTGGGCAATGCGGAAGATGTGCGCTGGGGCCGGACGTATGAATGTTTCAGCGAGGACATTGCTATTGTTACCGCGATGGGCGTAAGCGCCGTCAAAGGTTTGCAAGACGGCGGAGTTGGCGCGTGTATGAAACATTTTCTGGGCGAGGGACAGACAACAGACGGTCTTAACAAGGGCGACGCGGTACTGGACAGGGACGGCATTGAGCGTATTCTGCCGCCGTACCGGGCAGCCATTGACGCAGGGGCAATGTCGCTCATGCCTTCATTCTCCAGTGTCAACGGGATTAAAATGCACGAGCACAAAGAACTGCTGACTGATCTGCTTAAAGACGAAATGGGTTTTGAAGGATTTATTATTTCCGACTGGGACGCAATTCAGCAATTATCCGGCGGCAGTTATAAGGAACAAATTGGGCAGGCAATTAATGCCGGCGTTGACATGGTCATGGCCACCGGAAAGCGCGAAAACTGGCTGCAGTATGTGCAGTATTTACAGGAACTGGTTGAAGAAGGAATCGTTTCGATGGAACGCATTGACGATGCGGTGCTGCGCATACTCCGGTTCAAGCAAAGTATCGGCCTGTTTGATACACAGCTGACCAAAAAAGCGGGTGCCGTTGGTTCAAAAGCAAATCGAAATGCGGCGCGCGAAATGGCTGCGGACTCGCTGACATTGCTGCGGAATGAAAACGATGTTATCTCAAAATTGCCGTCATATAAGCGTATTCTGGTAACCGGACAAGGCGCTCACAATATAGGTATGCAATGCGGCGGCTGGACTATCACCTGGCAAGGCAGCCACGGCCCCATCACCAAAGGCACTACCATTCTGGAAGGCATACAGGCAGCGACCAAAGGCAAGGCGAATGTTACCTATGCCTCAGGCGGAAAGGCAGAAGGAACCTTTGATGCGATCATCGCCGTGATTGGAGAAGACCCTTATGCAGAAACAGATGGTGACCGTTCCGACAATATTAATATTCGTGACGTAGACATGAAAATGCTGCAGCACGCCTACTCTTATGGCTGCCCGGTAATTGTTATTATGGTATCAGGCCGGCCCATGACTATTGGCGATGAATATGAAAAATGGGATGCTTTTATTGCCGCATGGCTCCCCGGCACCGAAGGCGGCGGCATTGCGGATGTATTATTCGGCAAGCGTGATTTTATTGGCCGGACACCGTATACCTGGCGCAAAACCATAAACGGTGACGTTTTGTATCCATTCGGCTTTGGGCTTTAGGGTTTCTGGAGAATTTTCACAAAGATAAAAAAAGGGCAGCGGATAAAAACGCTGCCCTTTTTTTTGCTTTGGCCCTTTTTGTTAGCGGCCTGGTATTCTTGGTACACTTGGTGTGGGTGGTGCGCTTGGTGTAGGTATATTGGGAGTAGGAGCCTGCAGTGAGGGCGTTTGTCCCTGCATGAGGTCTTGAGCCGCCTGTTGGCCTTGCCGCGCTAATTCATCCTTCGCTTGCTGTGCCGCCTGTTCCGCAATTGCTTTTGCCTGATCGGTAACTCCCCTCGCCTTTCCTTCCAGTTCGGATCGCTTGTTGTTGAGAGTACCCTTTAGATCATCCAGAGCAGCCAAATCACCCCGCGCCAGTTTCAGCAAGTTGTCCAAATCTTCCTGAGCAACAAACTTGCCATCAATGTACTGGCTTATCCGCTCCCGCAGCGCCCGTTCGATCTCGTCCATTGCCTTTTCCGCATAGACTCCGGCAAGGCGTTTAAGCGCCTGAGCCATTAACTCGGCAATATTACTGGTTATTTTAAACTCATCTCTTGCGTCAGGATGGTGGGTGTATTGTACACCCAGATTGACATTTCCCGCTTCCCGAACCGCGATATCAAGCGCTTCGGCGACGGTTCCCTGCGGATTGGCTAATGTTGCCTCCAGTATTTTCATACTGCCGCCGCCAGAAATACCGCCATCGGTTTTCCCGATAAAGTTCACATCAAACGCTGTTTCGCCATACAGACCGCCGATCCCTATTGATGAAAGGGCATCGCCCAAACTGAGCGGGAATCCACTGCCATCCACTCTCGCGTTAAACCGGTCAGCAGCGGCTGTTTTGAAATCGGCATTTCCGTTAAAGGCAATCTGCCGTTGCAGACCGGTTTCTTCGGTAACGCCAAGCGTAAACAGAATAGGATTATTGGGATTAACAGGCTGCTTGTTCGTATTGCTGACCAACGGTCTATGATTTACATAATCCGGATTGGAGCTTATGTTCTCCAGATTAAAATCCCAGTTCCAGTCCTGGATGGTAAAATCAGATTCCAACCTGCCAAGATAGAATGCAGGATATGCCTTTGTCGGGAAAACAACATCCCTGCCCTTAAATACCACTTTAGGTTCTTTTACCGGTTTTTCCGTCTTTGGCTTGGCGGCCGCTTCTGCCCTGAGTTTTTCAAAAACCTCAAGGGCCATAAGACCGTAATCAAGGTACATTTCAGCGGTATCGGAAAGCATATCCCGAATGATCGGTTCAAGGATTGCAAATGCCGCGCCGCCGTCAAGATCGATAAGGGATTTCAGGTAATTAACATCACCGGTAATGGCATTCCGGGCATTCTGTTCCAGACTCCGCGCCATATTAATATCAGCTTCAATGCCTTTTACCATACCGGCCGCTTCATCGGCGGCAGTCTGTACGGTGCTTACCATTGCGTTCACATCATTAACCATTGTTTGAATTTCACTAACCGTTGCCTGAATGGAAGCGGGATCGCGGACATTAACATTAATACTATTAACATTGAAACCCAAAAGGGGCTGCGCCGTAGCTTTAAGTTCATCAGCTTTTCCCATCGCCGAATCAACCTGTCCCTTCCATTTTTCCGCAGTTTCGTTATACGCATTAATGGCGTTATCGTACAGCTTGGGCGTATTGAGTTTTTCAAATTCCTGATTCAACAGGGCCATTGCGTCAAAATTCTGCAAGTCAATAAAGGGCGGCGAATCGCTCTTGGGCGGTTTTTCCTTTGGCGGTTTGGGAGGACGCCGCGGTATGGCTCCCGAAACGGTTCTGGGTGTGCCAAAGCGCAAAGAATCCGCCCGGATTTCTTCTATGTAGACTTTCCCCATCAACACCGCTTCCGGTTTCAGTTTGATGCGGGTTTTTCCCATCTCAAACAAATTCGTCATGGGTTTGTCGCGGTTTGCCACCGTAATACTTTCAATGGCTATCTCAAATTTAATGGCGCTCAGGCGCAAGCGGTTTACATCCGCCTTTGCTTCAAAGGCTGCTTCAAGACCCTTTTCCAGGGCAAAGGTCAGCAGGGGATTGGCAAACACCGCAAAGAAAAGAACAATGCCGCCGATAACAATACCGGTCAGGACAAGCGGAGCCATTCGAATCGAACCTTTGCGGTTCTTTTGTATGACACCATACAATTTCTTAAGCCGTTTTGCGCCGTTTTTATCTACCCCTGCGCGTATACAATATTTACCTTCCTGCAGTTCAAATTGTGATTCAAACCATTCCCTGTCATCACGCTGCTCAAGTAATTTCAGATACCGCTTTTGAAAAACTTTTTCCTTAATGGGCTTTCTGAATTTTCCCGGCACCTTTGCCGGTTTTTCAATTTTTGGCTGTTGATCGTTCATGCTGTCCTCCTCCTACTCGCCCATGCTGGTTATTGCCTTGTCTATTACCGAGAAAAGCGGAAATTTGGTAATAGTCTTGACAATTTTCAGGTTCCGAATTTTTGGCGCCAGTGTATTCCGATACACATTGATAATCGGTAAAAGCACAAAATAAGTGGGAACAAACAACACAATACCCGCAATCAGGCCGCCGGTAACCAGCGTATTATTGAACTTGGTAAACGGCACAAAGGGCATATTGTACATACTGGTAAACAGGGGCTGCAACGCTTCAATATGCAGAATTTCCCAGCCCAGCAAGTCCAACGCAGGCGCAAACAGCGGCGAAAGCAGCTTGAACAAAAGCATGAACCCGATCATGAGCCCATGATGATGGTTAAAAAAGAATGAAACCAGTAAAAGAACAATCCAGAAAAAATTGCCTACCGGAATCAAGCCGAGCAATAGCCCCCAGGCTATGCCTGCCGCAATCTGGGTCTTTTTGATATTGCCATTCAGTGCGACAACAAGTTTTGCAACAACTTTAATCATTAAAGGAGTACCTCCTGTGTGCGGTAATTATACAATAGACAGTGAATACCGTCAAGCTATGCGGTTTACCCTAATGGACGCCAAATCTTGCTTTAAGGCCGGAAAGCGTGATAATTGCCTGTTTAAATTCATAGTCTTCTATTAAACACGCAAGTTCTTCCGCTTTTGGTATTGCGCGGATATCGTCGAGTAAATGGATGCACTCAGGATTTCTGTTTATAAGCATATGCTCCAATTGTACAAGCAGCTCGCGCGCCTTTTCGTCATCAAGGGTTTTGGGGCTGTCTGGCGCGTTAGCTTTGGAAAACACTGCCAATTTCTCAAGAACCGATTGCAGCTCGGTTTCAAGGATTCTGCTTTGCGCTTCTGTCAGCAGGTTTTTCCCGGTCGAAAGCATACCCTCAACGGTGGCGGCGGCTTTCTGCAGCCGTTTTTCATCAATTTGCCCCGCATTGGTCTTTAGCGTATGGGCCAACCGGTGCGCCAGTCTGATATCACCGGCGGCAATAGCCTTTGTAATGTGACTATAGGTAGTCTGATTATTTTTGACAAAATGCGCTTTCAGATGCTTTTGCAGGTTTTCGTTATCTATAGCCTGACGGTGTGTATCAATGATGGAAAAAGACACTGGCGAAAAATACGTAACAAGGCATTTCCATAGTTCCTGCGATGTAAACGGTTTGCCAATAAAGTCGGCTATTCCGCTTACCCTATAAAGCTCCAGGTCGTTTGCCATTATATTTGCGGTTACTGCCACAATGGGCGTTTTCAATCCCAGTTCGGTAATTTTGGACGCAGCCTCCAACCCATCCATCACCGGCATATGGATATCCATGAAAATCAAATCAAACGGTTTTTCGCCGTTTTGCATACGCCCTGCAACAATGTCAACGCCTACTTTGCCATTCTCCGCTATGACCGTTTGTAAACCCACTTTTTCAAGATGTTCACAAATTACCTGTTGATTCATACTGTTATCATCGCAAACAAGCACCTCGCCCTTAAAACGAGGTTGTTCCATATCCTTAAACGAGGTTTTGGGAGACGGTATATCAGAATCATCATCAATGATATCAAAGGTCAGCTCAAAACTAAACTTGCTGCCAACTCCAAATGCGCTTTCCACCTGAAGCGTACCGCCCATCATACTAATAATATTTCTGGTTATGGTAAGCCCCAGCCCTGTACCGCCATATCTGCGCGTAATACTGTCATCCGCCTGTATAAACGGCTCAAATATTTTTTCAATTTGATCGGGACTCATGCCAATGCCGCTGTCTTTTACTTCAAAATGTATGGTCACACTGCCGCTGTCGGTTTTTTTAACCGATGCCAGCAGTTTAACGGCGCCAATGTTGGTAAATTTTACGGCGTTGGAAAGAAGATTAAGAAGCGTCTGACGCAGTCTGAGCGGATCGCCCAGCATTTTTTTCCCGATGGACGGTTCGGCATAACAATACAGAATTATGCCTTTTTCCATTGTTTTTGGCATAATTTCCAGTTGACAATGCGCAAAGATGTCATGCAGATCAAAAGGAATACGCTCCAATTCCATTTTACCGGCTTCAATTTTGGAAATATCCAGAATATCGTTTATAATCTGGAGCAGCCATTCCGCGCTTTCGGATATATTACTAAGGTATTTTTTGGTTTTGGGAGAAATATCGTCATCCTGCGCAAGCTCCGAAAATCCTATGATGCTGTTCATGGGAGTCCTGATCTCATGACTCATATTGGCCATAAAGATAGACTTGGCCTGATTGGCGGCTTCTGCGGCATCCCGCGCAAGACGCAAATTCTCATGCGCCTTGTTTATTTCATCAAGATACGCTTTATGCTTTCTAAGGTCTCTGGTATAACCGGCAACAAGGTATTCGCCCTTGTGTTTCAGACGGACAAGCGTAACTTCGCAGGGTAAAGGCTCTCCGTTAAGAAGCTGGTGCATCCACTCCACGCAAAAATATTTATGTTCAAATGTTTCCCTGATCGTCGTGAAAGCCAGTTCAATGCTGTTTTCCCCATTCGGCTGGAACTCCGGCGATAAATCCGCAAATCGTTCGTTAAATTCTTCCTTGTCTTTTACCCCGAACAGATTCAACGCTGCCTTGTTGCAATTTATGATTTTTAAATTTTTATCCCATAACGTGCAGCTCATCGGCATTGCGTCAAACAAAAGATGGGTATACTCATCCGTCTCAAGCATATTGGCGGCTGATTCTTTCAGCTCGGTTATGTCATCGCATTGTTCAAGAAAAACGGTTGTTCCGTCCGGCCAGTCAATAAACCTGCTGATGATTCGGTAATACCGGTTTGTTATCGGACTGTGATTTTCCCAGACAACAGGTTTGCCGGAGATAAAATCAGGATCATATTTAGGACAGTGTTTGCACCGTTCTGTACCGTCTTTGACAAAGGCCTTCCAGCATTTTTCTCCGATAACGTCGTCCGTAAAACCAAAATCCATTTTCATTTTTTCATTCACAAAAATGATATTATCGGTCTCAATCTCCGTTATGACAATCAGGGTATCCATGGATTGCAGCAGTTTTTCCATGTTGTTAAACAATGCCGTTTTTTTGAATAACTTCTGACGGGATTGTATATATCTGCCATAAGCGAATATAAAGGCTACTAACACCACAATACCAAGTATAATCGCGGCAATAACCCAATAACTCATGGAACGTCACCATTGATTATACCGTCATATGCGCAGACCCTGTTTCGGCCTGTTTTTTTTGCGGTATACACTGCCTGATCGGCTCTGTCAATAAAATCCCGGGCAGAATCGTCCCGTAATGGTGTAATGGTATTTACACCCGCGCTTATGGTCACTTTGGTAATTTTGTCGTTGATATAGGGAATGGGGGTATTTTCAACATTCTGCCGAATATTTTCGGCAGTCTTCAACGCGCCGGATAAATTCGTGGTTGGCAGCAATATAAAAAATTCTTCGCCGCCCCAACGGGCGACAAAATCAATTGAACGATTAAGCGATTGTTCAATATTATTTGCCACTGACTGGAGCGCCGTATCACCCTGCAAATGTCCGTATGTGTCGTTATACATCTTGAATCGATCTATATCAACAATAACAATACTGAGCGCTGTTTTATATCTTTTCGCATGTTCCCATTCCAATTGCAGCCGATAATCAAAACTGCGCCTGTTGGGTAAACCTGTCAACAGATCTGTCATACTAAAGTCTTTTATCATTTTGATTTGATCCTGTATCTGGATCTGATTCCGAACTCTTAGTTTAACAATCGCGGAACTGAAAGGTTTGCTTATATAATCCGAAGCGCCCAGCGCCAGTCCTTTTTCTTCCGCTTCGGCATTGCAAAGCCCGGTGATGAATATGACCGGGATCTCTTTCGTTTTTTCCGAGCTTTTCAGCGCGGTAATCACTGCATATCCGTCCATTTCGGGCATAACAATATCCAGCAGAATAACATCGGGCATATAAGCCTGCGCTATTTCAACGGCATCGCGTCCGTTTTTTGCCGCGTAAACGGTATACTCAGGGCTTAATATGTAGGTCAAGGCAAAAATATTTGCCTTTT
>WQXQ01000008.1 GCA_009784775.1 Treponema sp. | reverse complement strand
GGTATCGGGTATCGGGTATCGGGTATCGGGTATCGGGCTCAATTATATCATATAGACCTATATCACTGTGTCTACTATACACCTGTAGAAAATCTGAAAAAAATCATAGTTTTCCAAAATATCCCCAAACAAGGAGTTCAAAATGAACTGTGAAAAAAGATCTGTCAGCCTGTGGCTGGCAATCCTTATCGGATGTGCCGTTATCGCCTGCGATAGTCCAGTAAACGGTATCACTGAATCAGGTCCTGCCGATAAGGGAGCCCTGACATTGAAAATTATCGAGGCGGGGAATGCCAAAATAGGGGTTCGGGAAAATTCTGCCCCGTTTGGTCTTCATTGGGTTACTCCCACTGAAATGGGAACGTTCAATGCGGCTATTAACGCGGCAATAATCGTTGAGGAGAATTCCTCTGCAACCCAGTCGGTAGTGAATGGGGCGGTAACAACCTTGCATAACGCAATTCTTGCATTTAATGCGGCTAAAAAGCCGGGGCAAGATGCCCCGCTGGATATTGGTGCTCTTGTTGTTGCGATAAACGAAGCAACTATTGTCAAAGGCAGCGCCGTAGTATCCGTAGTAGATGGGAACGATGTAGCTCAAGGCAGCTATTGGGTTACGTCTGCAGTGATGGGCGATTTTGAAGCGGCCATTATGCTTGCGGAACTGGCCCGGGACAGCGCCACAGTGCAGGCAATAGTTAATTCGGCAGCAACTACTTTATCTTCTGCCATTAATACATTTAGCAGCGCAAGACAATGGGGAACACAAAGCGCAGAATTTTCTGCCGAGCAGCTGCTTGCGCTTATTGGCCGCGCGAATACGGCCAAGCTGGGCGTTTTGATCAGTGTTGATAATGGCGATGACATCAGCCCCGCGAATCGCTGGGTCGAAGCAAGTTATCTTACTAACCTGGACAGTGCCATTGATGCAGCGGAAAATGCCGATGAAGGAAACCGTGATACCCTGTACCTCGCGCTTGCCGATGCCTTAACCGATTTCAACGGTGCAGTCCAGACGGGAAATAACCCCGACACCGCCAAAGCAAGTTTAATTGCGGCAATCCAGTCCGCTGATGCGGAAAAGGCAGGAGTCCTCACTGCGCCAGATGCCGATTCTGCGCCACTGGGTTCCAGTTGGGCTACGGCCGCGCAATGGGCTCCGTTTAACACCGCCTATGATGCTGCGGTGGCCGCGCTTAATAACAGTAACGCTTCGGTTACTATGGTTAATACGGCGATAACAAATCTGATCAGCGCAACCAGTACC
Source organism: Treponema sp. (assembly GCA_009784775.1). Taxonomy (GTDB): domain Bacteria; phylum Spirochaetota; class Spirochaetia; order Treponematales; family Breznakiellaceae; genus WQXQ01. The sequence continues at coordinate 35,675 of WQXQ01000008.1, read as the reverse complement.
TTTGCCGCGGCGGTACACAACAACGGCCCGGGAACATATACAGAACCCGAACCCGGAACCAGTACTGTTACCATTACCGGATTGACCGGGTATTCCAACGGAACAGACATTGCAATGGGCTTATTTGTATCTCTTGATGATCTTGATTTTGTCAGTCAGCCTGATGTTCTGGGCAATGGGTCTATACAGAACCAAGCGGTAACCGTAGATTTATACGGCGAACATTATATACCCTGGGCCGGCAGCGGTTCATGGTATGTGGGTTTCATGCTCGAACCGGTTGAAAATGCATTGGGTTTTGAAATTTGGACAAGTAATACCCCGCATAATTTTGATTCAAATCCCAATCCCACCATACCATTTTCGCAATTTACAAAAATGACCGTATTTTCCATTACGCTTGACAAGCTGGTTGCAATGTGGGGAGAGGATCCGCAGGTATTTTTTAGTACTTCCCGAACCATGGACGATTTTGTTGATTTCTTGACAGGAGGAGCAACCTATGATGAAATCCGTGATGAAGAAGGAATGCACTTCTGGAAAGATACACATAAAATAAATGAATTTACCGGCAGTGATCCTGTATCTGCCGCTACAAAAATATATGTCGATTTTCCCTTCTGGATGATGATGGGGGGACGGCCTGACAGAGGTGAAAAAATAGGTGAAATTACCGGAACCATTACCCTGAACAATATTCCCAATGGGGCAAGGGTATATATCTCAACCAGCGGCAATGCCAGCGGCAGTCATTTCTGGTGGTGGAGTGACTCTGCAATGATAAACGGGATAAGCGGCAGCAGCGCCTCGAATATCACCTGGGTAATTCCAATATATGAAGATGACTTGCGTAAAGGTTTTGACCCTGATGCAGACTGGAATTGTACCTTTAGGTTGTATGTGGAACTGAGCGGCAGCAGGGGGTATGAAATATTTATTCCCGGTACCAGGATTATTAATCTTGCCAATGCCAGTAATAATATTGTTAATGTCGGCAATCTTGGTTCGGTGAGCCTTGCGTATGTTATTCTGAGCGGTACTATCAATATCACCTATAACGGAAACACAGTTTCCGAATTGGATCTGTCTGTCAGTCCTGTAGAAGGCGGTAATTCATTTGGATGGACCAATATTAGACCCACCGGGGCAAATGCTTCCTGGGAGATGTTAATTTCTCCATCCGATACAGCGCGGGACGCAAAAGTCTGGATACGAGGTTATTTGAGCGAAGGCGGCGGCGGACCTGGCGCTCCAAAGGCAATGAAGCAATTGTTTGAAATAGATATACCTATTGGAGAGATTCCGGCAAATCAGGGCAGAACAGGCATCAACCTTAATATTGGTAATATTGCTCATAATACCGTGAGAGTCTTAAACAATCCGGAGGGGACGTATACGGTGTATGTCACCAATAGGTATATTTCGGGGTGGGACTATTTTGATATTGTAGAAGGGGATTACCGCGGCAAAGGTACCGGCAGCGGCGCTACTATTCCGATTACCTGGGAAGGGGAGCCGGGCAATGGCTGGTGCCGTGTCCTGATTGTCACCGAAAATGAAATCAGGTACCGTAATAACGATATCTCTTTTAACAATGGCATCGGTTTTATTGACTGGAATGAGATGACGGTGATGGGAGCGATGCTCATCATTAGCGACATTCAGTATGATATGTATGATGCCTTTGTTTTCAATAATGATACAGACCTTTCATCGGTGACTGCCATTACCAATGCCATTAATGCCAGTAACTATCTGGCAATGTCTGGTAACTATTCCTACAGGGATTCGAATAAGATTTTTTATCTGTCCAATGACTGGACCGATTCAGGCAGTTTTCCGGTCATTGTAGTGGACCATTGGGGCAGTGATACCGATCCTTCTCGTCCCAGATACCGTTTGGCAACAGTCGATTTTGCCGGCGGAACCGGCACTGCGGATTCTTCTGTATTTGAGCCGGTGGTGGATATTTATGTTTATGTCATTATTCATTTTAATAATTCGCCAGAAGACATTGTCATAACACCGGGAAATACTGATTTTACCTTTGCCGTCGCCGATGCGGCAGATTACCGCAATTTCCGGTGGTTATTGAATGGTGTTGAGCAAAGCGAAACCAGCGGTACTATTACGCTTAATATAAGCGGTGTGACTATTGGGCCGCATCGCTTAATGGTTATGGCAACTAAAGGCGAAACAATCTATTCGCGTGAAATAATGTTCCGGATTGATGGATAAGGAGGAGTAAATATGAAAAAGCACATAACTATATACACGAGTATTATTGCTGGTATTATAAGCATTCTTTTTTTGACGGGATGTATCAATCAATTTTCACCCTCATCTGTTTCGCAGGAAACGGGGGAACAGGGTACAGTTACTATTCAGATAGGGAATAATGAGGTTTTTCGTACCCTGTTTCCGCAGGCTCCGTGGTATTTCAGTTTTTATAAACTGGAATTTACGCCGGAAAGCGGACAGGCCGCAAAAACCCCGGAATGGGTGTACTACTCCAATGCTACCAGTATTGCGCTGCCAATTGGAACCTGGACTATTACCGCCATCGCGTATATAAACGATGATGTCCAATATGAGGCAGCCCGTGGAAGTAAAACTGAGTATATATCAAGCGGCTATAACAACAATGTTGTCATTAATATTTATGGCATTATGGAAGGAGGAACAGGCGTTTTTGAGTATGACCTTGCGTATCCTAACGATGTGAGTGCCGCGGTGTTACAAGTATTATCGTTATCTGGAGAGTTAATGGAAGAAGTGAACTTGGTAGATTACGGTGCGTCCGGTTCTTTTCCGATTGAAGCGGGTTTTTATCTGCTTCGTGTAGAATTGGAAAGAGATGGAGGCAAAATAGTCAAAGCCGAAGTGGTGCATATTGCTAAAAATCTTACCACCATGGCACAAGGGATGGAATATAATTTTACCAACAATGATTTTTTGTATACCATTGATTCTGATGTAACCGTAGTGCCGGGAACCATGACCGTTTATTATACCAACGATATCTTCTTTAATATGGCAGCAGTACCCGGAAGAGTGACTTTTCCCACGGGAGAATATGACAACGAAAGTGCCGCAGTTGTCTATCCCTACCAAATTGGGGAGACCGCAGTAACTTGGGAGCTCTGGAATACCGTGCGTACATGGGCTATAGCAAATGGTTATAACATAAGCGAAGGACAAAAAGGAAGCGATGGGAATGGCAGCGAACAGCAGCCGGTTACCATGATAAATTGGTACGATGCAGTGGTATGGTGCAATGCCCTGACCGAATACTGGAACGAAAAAACCGGCGCAGCTCTGGCAACGGTGTACAACGGCGATGGGAGTCCCATTCGGGACACTGATGCGTGGTGGCTGTTTGATGATCTAACGCCCAGCGTAACTGCCAGGGGCTTTCGTCTGCCTTTGAGTAATGAATGGGAACTGGCCGCGAGATGGCGGGATAATGATACCAATACCGTTAGTGGATACAGTAATCCCTGGTTCACCAAAGGCGATTCTGCCAGCGGCGCTGCAGCGGATGTATATAACTGGACCGCTACCGGAAATGCAGCGGTGTATAATGGTGGGACAACATCTGCGGTAAAAAGCAAACTGCCCAATACATTAGGACTCTACGATATGAGTGGAAATGTTTGGGAATGGTGTTCAGGTCGTATTACAAGAGGCGGCGCATATACGGACACCTCTTCATTCATGAGAATAGGTTATGTGCATTTATCTTCTTCTGGTGATCGGCAATATAATAATCATGGTTTCCGCCTTGCGCGTACTGGTTATAAAGCAAGCGAAGTTGATCCGACAATTTCATTCACTAATGTCACCGCAGACGGTTCTGCGACAACCACAACCACAAGCAAACTAACTTTAATTTTTGGTCAGGATATCAATGATTTGACGGTAACGGATATTTCATTGACGTCCGGTAGTACTGGAATAACAAAAGAATCATTAAACAAAACCGGAATCGGTGTATATGAGCTTACAGTAAGCGGAATTAGGGAAAGCGGCTCAGTCGGTGTAACAGTGGCTCATCAAACAGGATACAATGTAAATCCTGCTACAAGGAATGTTTATGTATTTTATGTTGAACAGGTGAGCTTTGAAAGCCTGTCTGCTGACGGTTCGGAAACAGTTACTACTACCGCATTAACCTTAACCTTTAGTAATGATATTGCCGGTTTGACCGCAGCAGATATTACCCTTACGCCCGGTGACACAGGTATAACAAAGGGGGCGCTAAACAGAATCGAAACTGGTATCTACGAACTAACGGTAAGCGGAATTATAGAAATCGGTTCAGTTGGCGTAACAGTAGCGGAAAAAGCGGGATACAATATTAGTCCCGCAGCCATGAGTACTTCCGTTCATTATTTCCCTGTGCCGGTAACCTTTGTCAGTCTTACCGCTAATGGCGGCAATTTTGTCACAACTACCATGCTGACATTGACCTTTTCCCAGGATATTCCCGGCTTAAGTCTGGCTGATATTACTTTCCATGGAAGCTATTCCTACGCGCAAAAAGGATTTGGTCTGTACGCAAGGGGTGATGGTGTATATGACATGGAAATAATGGGCATTTCCAATGGTGTTCCCGGCGATAAGTTATACGTTACAGTGAACAAAAGCGGATACAATATTGATTCTGCCAGTCAAAATGTCAGTTATTATTATGCCAAGCAGATCGATTTTAATTCCATCACTGCCAATGGATCACCGACCCAAACGACTACTATGCTGACACTAATGTTTCACAATCAACCCAATTTCAGTGATGTACAAAACTTGAATATGACGCATATTACCTTAAGCGGTACTACCGGGGCAATCAGAGGCGCTCTGATTCATGCTGGCGGTACAAATGTTGGAATGAACCACTTTGCCACATACAACCTGTATGTGAGCGGCGTTAATCAAACTGGCAGCCTGGGAGTAACCGTTGCGAATATTTCCGTTTATGATACCGTGGGGTTTGTTATCACTAACGGAACCAAGAATACTCAGGTGTATTATTATCCTGAACCGGTAAATTTCACCAGTATAAGCGCTGATGGTTCAGCAACCAGCACCACAACAAAACTCACCTTTAATTTCAACAGAGATGTTACTGATTTGAATGCCAATGATATTACCCTGGATACAGGCGATACCGGCGCAGTCAAAGGCGAGCTGATCAGAACCGGAACGGGGGTATATGAGCTTGATCTGGATGACGTGAGCGCAAACGGACAGATCGGCGTGGTTCTAAGTAAATACGGTTTTGCGTTCAATCCGGCCAGCCGGAATATCAATGTACATTATGCGGAACCGGTTGAGTTTATCGGTGTTACTCCTAACGACGGCGGAGATTTTGAAACGACTACCATGCTGACATTAACCTTTGACGAAGATATAGACGGGTTAGTTGCAGCTGATATAACATTGACGCCTAACGATACCGGAGTAACAAGAGGCGAACTAACCAGAACTGGTACAGGTGTATATGAACTTGCAATAGGCAGTGTTAGTCAGAGCGGTTCAATCGGCGTAACGGCAGATAAAGCCGGATACAGCATAACCCCAAAAACTCATAGCGTTACAGTGTATTACGCAGAACCTGCGGTCTTTGCCAGCCTTGTTGCTGACGGATCAATAGCTGCTACTACAACCAAGCTGACTCTAGGCTTTGACAAAGATATTATCGGCCTGAGTATAACAGACATTACTCTGGAGTCTGGTGGTACCGGAATAATCAGAGAAAGTCTGGACGAAAAAGGTGACGGAGTATATGAGCTTGCTGTAAGCGGAATTGCCGAAAGCGGAATCGTAGGTATTTCAGTGTCCAAAACAGGTTATGCGATTTCAGGAACACATAATGTCAATGTATATGCCGCAACGCATGGGACAGTTGATATTGCCATCAGTCTTTGGGTAAATGAGGATGATGGACAGATACTTGCTTCTGAAAATAACATCACCATTTCAAAAAGCGGCAGTGACAGGAGTTTTACTGCCATGGTGAATTCAGGCTATACAAATATACAATGGACTATGTTAGGGTATCCTGTTAAAACAAACGCAAATGGTTCGGTTACCATCAATGCGTCTGATTATAATATTGGAACCTATCGATTGAATGTAACAGTTTATAAAAATACTGTGCCATATTCAACCGAAATTCGTTTTACCGTAACTAACTAGGAGAATGACAATGAAAAAGATACAAATATTATTAACGATTATTGCAGCAGTGCTGCTGATAGCGAGCGGCTGTTCAAACGTTTTCTTTGACAAACCAAAATCCGGCAATTCCAGTCCGGAAATAAATGTTTTCATCCCCGAAGGTTATGGGGCAATACGAATTTCCTTTGTTCAGGGTGCTGCCCGTACCGCAATGCCCGATCCGGTATTGTCCGCTTTTAATTACTTTGAATACCTTTTTTCCAAAGATGGCGGAGAACCGGAGGCAATAACCCCGGAAGATGATCTTTTTATATTGGAGCCGGGAGACTACCAACTGACGGTAAAAGCCTATGTAAGTATGGACGAAACCAGACTGGCTGCACAGGGAAACAGTGTTTTCACCATTATAGAAGGGGAGTATACCTCGGATATTACGGTTACCCTGCGTCCTTTTGTTACCGGTCAGGGGACAGGAACTCTGCGATTTGGCCTAAGCTATCCTTCGGGAACTACGGTAGATACTTTAACTTTAAGCCGGATTGCCGGAGATGAAGTATTTAATTTGATGGATGGCACTGGTTTTAGTCCAGTTACTTTAAACGGTACTTTGAATAATATACCGGTAGGGTACTATCTGCTGGACGTATTGTTAAGAAACACAAGCGGAGCTTATACAGGCAAAACTGAAGTAGTTCACATTTATCAAAACCTTATTACTCAAACTAGTTTAGCAAATTTTACTTTTTCTAACGATGATTTTAGATCATTTTTGGTTGTTAATGCAAATAACGCTGGTATTGGGAGTTTGCGTAATGCTATAAACGGCGCTCAGGCAGGACATATTATTAAAGTAATGCTGGAACCTGGCAGTGTAATTGAGTTGGCCAGTCGCTTGGAAATTAATAAAGACCTTACTATTTGGGGTAATGGTATTGTTTTAACCCGGAGCGCTTCATGGAGTACATCAAATGATAACACTCAGCTTCTGTATGTAGGTGAAAACCATATAGTAAATATCAGCCGTATACACTTTAAAAATGGTCATGCTGCTAATTACGGATCGGCGATACATAATATTGGGGAGTTGACGTTTGAATCTTGTATTTTTAGCGGGAATCAAACTACAAGCAATGCCGCAAGCGGCGGTGCTGTTTATAATGGCGGAGACCTTATTTTAAGGGGCTGCACTTTTTATGGTAACAGTAGTGCTTATGGTGGAGCGATTTATAATGATACTGCTGCTGCCCTTAGGCTAACCGGAAACCTTTTCTATGGAAATACTGCCGTAATTGCCGGTTCTGTGGTGTATGGCGGGACTGTGGTTTCTGTTGGATTTAATGTGGTTGATAAGGCTTTGGGTACAGGTGTTGAAGAAAGTGGTTGGATAGCCAGTGCTACCGGTATAGATGATATCGTAATAAACGAACTTCCGTTATCGCCGAAAACTTTTAAGGTTATTTACGGAAGCGAAGCAGCAAATGTAATAACCGAGTCTTTTCCAAGCTACCCAAAAGAAGATTTCTATGGTAATCCCATAACGATTTACGAGCTTATTGGCGCTGCTGCCGGTGCGGTGCAAGGTTTAACCAGAAATGGTATTTATCTTGACTTAACTGTGAATAATAGCTTGATTGGCAGCATTGGTACGTCAACCTATCAAGATAGTGATGGAATTTGTATAACTCCGGTTACGCTGACAGCAATCCCGGTGCAAGGATATGGATTACTGTACTGGATCGTAAATGGAAATGAAATAATAAATACTAACCAACTAGATGTAACGACCCATTCTTGGATACATGCAGTATACGGAAGAATAATATCTGATTTTACTGATCACGAGGGTAGTAGTACTAATGTAACATTACGTTATGCTCTTAATAATGCGGCAGATGGAGATATTATATGGTTTAACGGTGTAACGCCAAATGTTACGGCCATTGAATTGATTGATTTTTTACCGCCTATAAGCAGAAATATCACAATAGAAGGGAACGGTATAGTTCTAACCCCAAGTCCTTTGTGGAATTCCAGTAATACACGGTTATTGACAATAAATAGCGGTCCAGTGAGAATAAACAGAGTACATTTTTTAAATGGTATTGGTGCTCATGGCGGAGCAATATTTAATAGGGGAAACCTAACCGTGCAATCCAGTATATTTAGTGGTAATCAAGTTATTGGTGAAAGTTTAAACATTGGTGCTCGAGGGGGAGCAATTTATAATGAAGGGACATTGACGGTCAAGGGCTGTACTTTCTACAAAAATTCTAACAATATCATTGCAGGTGCGGCAATATGCACTATGGGCTCTGTTGTGAATTTAACCGGGAATCTGTTTTTCGGGAATACTGCTGCTGGTAATATTGGACCAGCAGTATATAGCATTAGCGGACCAGTTAATTCTCATGGTTATAATGCGGTTGACGCATTTCTGGGTACTACAGGTGTTCAGAGCGGCTGGAATCCTCAAACGGGAGACAAAACTTTAACTTTCTCAAAACCGCCTGTGTCGCCAACATCATTCCGATTGCTTTTCGATAGTGATGCAGCAAATTCAATTGCTATTTTGCCCGATGATTATCCAACAGAGGATTTTTACGGAAATCCCATTAATAATGGCGCAGCTATTGGTGCAGTACAAAGTACAGCGCTTGGTTATTACGTTGACTTCACAGTGAATGATACCCGGCGTGGGAGTATAATCACATTTCCAGAGCCTAATGATGATGGATTATTTCCTGAATCAATTACTTTGACTGTTAATAAAGCTCCTGATTATGTGGGTTCTGGTGTATTCTGGATGGTAGATGGGGAACATACTGGCAATGATGACACACTGATTCTGTCAGTTACTGCGCATACCAAAGTGCGAGCAGTAATAGGAGGGTGGATCGTTACGGATTTTGATGATAATACTGGCAGCGAAATAAATGTTACCTTGCGGTATGCTTTAAATAATGCAGAAGACGGTGACGTTATCTTTTTTGACGGGGTAACGCCCGGTACCACTACTATTGAATTGACGAGTGCATTGCCTGCATTAAACAAAAATATCATCATTGAAGGAAATGGTATAACTTTAACCCGAAGTCCTTTATGGAATACGGTAAATAACACTTCTCAGCTTCTGCGTTTTACTGGCGGTACAATAACCATACGACGTATTCACTTTAAGAATGGTAGAGCTAGTAATTTTGGCGGAGCTATTAACAGCAATGGAACACTAATCATTGAATCTTGTATATTCTCGGGAAATCAGGTTATTGGTGACAATGCTACTGGCGGCGCTATTTACGGTACCGGAATTATGACTATCAAGGGTTGTACCTTCTACAGGAACAGTTCAAGCGGATCGGGTGGAGTGATAAGTGTTGATGTACCCAGTAGCGGTAGACTGAACCTGATCGGAAACCTGTTTTACGAGAACACTGTTGGCACTAGTCCTGTGGTGTCTGGCAGTTCGTTGACTACATCCCAAGGTTACAATGCGGTTGATGTTCAAATAGGAACTGGAAGCAGGCAAAGTGGCTGGACAGCAGTATTCGGGGATAAAAATATTGACAGCATTCCAATTTCACTTAAGACCTTTAGACTCCTTTCCGGTAGTGCAACGGCAAATGTATTAGCCATTATACCCATGCATTATCCTGAACGGGATTTCTATGGCGATCGTATTATAGCTGGTGCAGCTGCTGGTGCGGTACAGGCGTTTGCAAATATTAATGGTTATTACCTTGATTTATCGGTAGCTAATCCCGCTTTAGGTAATGTGGAAACAATGCCTGAGCCTGATGTGGATGGGGTATATGTTGGTTCAATTCTTCTGACTGCTTATCCTCAAACAGGATATAGTGTACATTGGTGGGTTGATAATACCAATATCGGAGATGCTAACCCTCTGAATTTAGATATGACGACCCACACTGGTGTAAGAGCGGAATTCGTAAGAGTCGTATCAATTTTTACAGACGCGGCAGGAAGTGAAAATACACCGGGAACCTTACGTCATGCACTAGTTAATGCAGTAGATGGAGATATTATCCGAATAAGCGGGGTAACACCGGGTTCTACCACTATTTCTTTGAACAGGCGTCTGGAGATAATTAATAAATCTATTACCATTGAGGGTAATGGTGTAATCGTAACTCGAGGAGGTTCAATGCCTCAGAATGATATTTCGCATTTGTTGTTTGTACAATATAGAACGGTGACTATCAGTCGCATTCACTTTAGAGGCGGATTATCTACTTCTGGCGGAGCAGCAATTCGAAGTGAATGGTCGAATGTATCGTTGGAATCATGTATTTTCAGCGGCAACCGGGCTACTGCCACCTTTGTAACGGGAAATTCTGATAGAAATAGCGGCGGCGCAATTTACAGTTACGAAATGAATTTAACTATTGCCGGATGTACTTTTTACAATAATTTCTGTGGAAATGAGGCTGGGGTAATTTATAAAGAAAACGGAACTTTAACATCTACAGGAAACATTTTTTATTCTAATACAGCTACCAATGGCTATAATGTGGTTCGTACACGTTGGTTATCTCAAAACAATCATAGATATAACGTGATTGATTTAGCGTATGGACCTGAAAGTAATCAAAGCGGTTGGCATCAGAGTACCGGAGACACGACTTTTGCAACTCTTGGTATCACCGGTGTACCATTCAATATCACTACCTTTGTACCTGTTGATAACACCAGTCTTCGGATAATTCCTTCAGGTTTTTCTGGTTTCCCATCCACGGACTTCTACGGCAACGTCAGAACATTCCCGGCAGTACCGGGAGCGGTAAGACAGCCGTAACAGCACATCATTTGTAGCATAGCCAAAGGCTGCCCGGTTTATCTCTGGGCAGCCTTTTTTGGAGTGCACTTAACATGGTCGGTAACGGTAAACGCAAATTGGCGTATAACATTTAAATTTGAAGGGCAGGATGCATTTGTCGTTGATTATCGGGATTATCATTAGGAGGCAAAAATGAAAAACGTGCGAAAACCGGTTCACCCAGGAGAAGTTTTTTTGCAGGATGTTCTGATCCCATTGGGACTAACCGTTACCGATGCGGCTAAAATGATGGGAATAACCCGAAAGGCGCTTTCGGAATTAGTCAATGAAAAATCGTCATGCAGCCCGCAAATGGCGCTTAGGATAGCAGCAGTTACCTGCACCAGTGCAGAAAGCTGGCTTGCTATGCAGGCAAAACTCGACCTCTGGAAAGGCCGCCAGATTAAGCTTGGTTCATTACGAAAGTTTCCAAAAATAGCAGTATAAACAAGTAACCGTGTTCCCTCTTCCTCAAAAACATGTTACTATATTCATATGTTATACAGAGAATACGGTCAAACCGGTAAAAAAGTTTCATTGTTGGGTTTTGGGGGCATGCGTTTTGCCAATATCGATGATCATGACGAGTGTATTCGTACTATGCTTGCCGCCGCAGAAGGCGGGGTGAATTACTATGACACCGCGCCGGGTTATCTGGATTCCAAAAGCGAAATAGTATTTGGCAAAGCCTTTGCCGAATTCAGGCGGCGGCAGCTTCCTTATTATGTGGCAACCAAAACGTCTCTTTCAACGCCCGATGCGATTCGCCGTGAAATTGATGAGCAGCTCAAGCGGATGGATATTGCTGCCATTGATTTTTACCATATCTGGTGTATCTTGAGTCTTGATAACTGGCAAATCCGGAAAAAAGACGGTGTATTGGATACATTCAGAAAACTCAAGGACGAGGGGCTGATTCGGCATATCTGTGTGTCCAGCCATCTTATCAATGACGATATAAAAGAACTATTAATGGAAGGAGTGTTTGAGGGAGTGTTGTTCGGTTATTCGGCGTACAATTTCCAAACACGGCAGGCAGCCTTTGATGCAATCAGGGAAAAAAAGCTGGGCGCAGTGGTGATGAATCCGCTGGGCGGCGGAGCCATTCCCCAGAACCCGGAAAAATTTATTTTTTTACAGCGTCCGGGTGAGAATATCGTTGCGGCAGCGCTGCGCTTCCTTTGGGATCATTCTGAAATTACCAATACGCTGGTAGGGTTTGAAAACATAACGCAGGTGCAGGAAGCGCTTGCGGCAATGGAAGGCTACCAGCCCCGTACCGAAACGGAACTGGCAGCGGTCAAAGCCAAAGTCCGGGATTCTCTTGAAGGAATATGTACCGGCTGTGCCTACTGCGTTCCCTCCAGAGGAGGGAAGTGTCCGCAGGGCATTCCTGTTCCCAAGTTCATGGATGCGTATAATCAGGAAATATTTAACGAAGAAGGCGGCGATGATCCAATAAGCAGCCGTTTGCAATGGCACTGGAATCTGGATCGTGCGCTTGCCGGTAAATGTACTGCCTGCGGTCTATGCGAGGAAGCCTGTACGCAGCACCTTCCCATCATTGAACGGCTCAGGGAAATTGCTGGTGATAACCCTTAGAAGTTTGTTACCATTCTTTTGGACTGCTGTTTGGTGAAGTAATATTAAACGTTTCTCCTGAAGGTTCTATGGCAAAAAGGCCTTGCCGTAACGCATACTCTTTTACATTCGATGGCATAATAACACCGGCAACCGCGCCTAAAAAAGAGCGTTTATCGCCGCGTAAATCGGCATATGTACGCATTTTTTCAAGACGTTCGATGTGCTCGTTTATATGTTCGGTAGTGAGCTTGGTTTTTATTTCAACCAGCATGGCCTTGTCGCCGTTTTCAAGCAGAACGTCTATTTCAAGGTGTATGTTGTTTTTATAATCTGCAACGTTAGAATGGGGATTAGCTTTTGGGAAATCATATCCTAATTCTCTGAATTTTTCCCGAAGATTGGGCGCAACCATATATTCAACAATTTCGCCAAAACGATTGGTAAAATCACCAAACCGCTTATTGTATTCCTTCATTTGACGATCGGTTTCCGCTTGTCGTTCCTTCATTTGACGATCGGTTTCCGCTTGTCGTTCCTTCATTTGGCGATCGGTTTCTGCTTGCCGTTCTTTCATTTGACGATTAAGTTCTTCTTGCCGTCGGGCGTTTTCCCTTTGGTTTTCTTTAATGATTCGATCTGTTTCCCTTTGGCTTTCCTTTTGGCTTTCGGCGACTTCTTTCACTAAAGCCCAGACCTGTTCAAAGGTAACGCCTCTTGGGTAATCCAGTTGTGTTTGTACTGCTTCCATAACGGTATCTCCCTAACTTAAAAAATACGCTATTCCCGGAGCAATGTCAAGAAAAAACCACCCAACCCCCCGCAGCGCGTGGGGAAACCGTCTACATTGGCGCTTTCGGCAAACCGGCTCCTCAAAAAAAGTCAAATTTTCGCACGATTTCTCTTGACATATTGTACTAGTGCATTGTACAATTGTACTAGATGAATAGTACAATTAGCTTTTTTCTGGATATGGGTGATGGGACGCCCATTTACCGGCAAATCATCCGGCAGATTGAACACGCGGTTCTGTCCGGCAGGCTGAAAACCGGGGATAAGCTGCCCACCATTCGTTCGCTGGCGGTGGAGCTCAAGGCCAACCCCAATACCATCGCCAAGGCGTACGGCGAGCTGGAAATTCGGGGTATACTGGAAACCCAGGTGGGGAGCGGTACCTATATTTCCGGTAAAAAACCCGGCAAAGAGTCTGGGCGCAAAAACGAAGGCCCTGAGCGCAAGATTCGGGAACTGGTTGGCCGCTTTATCCGGGATATGCAGGGGCTGGGAGTGGAAAAAAGAGAATTGGCCAGAGTGATAACTTCATATAAGGAGGAAGTATAATGATTTTTAGTAACACAAACAGCGGTGTCAAAATGCCGCAGGGGACCACGCCATCGGCGAAAAAAATGCGTCATCGCCGGAAGCCGGATTATGCGCTGGCTTTGATACGCCTTGTCTTTCTGGGGATTGTCGCCGCGGCGCTTTTGAGTGTTGTCCCTGTTGCGGAGCTGTCTCAGAATGGGGCGTGTTCGTTGCGGCTGGGTGTTGTGTGCGCAATTTCGCTGGCGGCCTTGCTTGTGGCTTTTTCCCTCCGCAAGGCTTATGAATGGGAACGGGTTGTCGTACTCAGGCTGGGTAAGTTCCACAAGATTCGGGGGCCGGGGCTGTACTTCCTTGTTCCCCTGTTTGATCACGTGTACCGGATTATTGATATCAGAATACGGATAACCGATTTTTATGCCCAGCAGGAAACGCTCACCGGGGATTCGGTAACGGTGCGCGTGGATGCTTTTTGCTTCTGGCTGGTATGGGATCCGCAAAAGGCCGCGTTAGAGGTTGAAGATTACGAGGAAGCGGTGACTTTGGCATCCAAGGCGGCGCTGCGCAATGTTATTTCCAAAAATGATCTGACCACCTTTTTGGCCCGCGGGGATCTTATCGAAAAGCAGATACAGCAAGAGGTGGAAATGCAGACTACCGAATGGGGAATAACCGTTCAGCATATCGAGATTACCGATATTCAAATCCCCGAAGCGCTGCAGGATTCGCTGTCACGGATTGCGCAGGCGGAACGGGAGAAGAAAGGGCGCACGCTGCTTGCGGAAGCGGAAATTGCAATTGCCAAAAAACTGGAAGAAGCAGCAGCCATTTATGCGCATAACGAACCGGCAATGAAACTAAAAATACTTTCCATATTGAACGAAGGGTTAAAGGCAGGCAATTCAATGATGCTGGTACCCAATTCCATTGCGGAAGAACTTGAAACAAAAGATGTATTTGGCCTTAAGGCGCTGAATGAAATTAAAAGAACGAAAAAGGAGACAAAAAAATGACAGTGGTAAAAGCGGAAAATATAATAAAAGACTATGGGTTAAATGATCAGACGGTGCACGCCTTGCGGGGAGTGAATTTGGAATTTGAGGGCGGGGAATTTGCCGCCATTGCCGGTCCTTCCGGGAGCGGTAAGTCGACCTTTTTGCATCTGGCAGGCTGCCTTGATACCTTGACCGGCGGGAATATGATTATTGGCGGGTCGAATACGGCAACAATGTCGCGTACGCAACTGGCGATTTTGCGGCGGCACAGCATTGGTTTTATTTTTCAGGCGTACAATTTGATTCCGGTGCTTTCGGTGGAGGAAAATATTTCTTTTCCCCTTACGCTTATGGGTGTTGGTAAAAAAGAAATTAAAGAGCGCACTGCCAAAGTGTTACGTGAAGTGGGCCTTGAGGGAATGGCAAAACGGCGGCCAAAGGAAATGTCCGGCGGTCAGCAGCAGCGGGTGGCCATCGCACGCGCATTGGTAAAAAAACCCGCGCTGATTTTAGCGGATGAGCCGACTGCGAACCTTGATTCTACCATTGGCCGGGAAATTCTTGAATTGATGCTGTCCCTGAATAAATCCGAAGGGACAACATTCATTTTCTCCACCCACGATCAAATGGTGATGGACTATGCCCGCAGGCTTATTCGCATCCGTGACGGGCAGATCGAGAGCGATGAGGTGAAGGGGGGCATTTAATGACACTAAGCGGTATATGGGAATTAAAAAGGATTGCCCTTCGTAATCTGGCGCGTCACAAGGTAAAAACGCTCCTTACTTCGCTGGCAATTATGGTAAGTGTTGCGGTGTATATCTTTTTGAACAGTTGGCTTGGCGGTATGGCAATTGAGTCGCGCAGGAATATCGTTAATTTTGAGATTGGCGCGGCAAAACTGCAAACCAAGCTGTACTTTGAACGAAAAGATGAAATGCCCAGCTACGAGAATTTTACCGATTGGGAAATATACCGCGATGCGCTTGACCGTGAAGGGTATAACAGCGCTCCCCGTTATGTGTTTTCCGGTATAGTATTCTCGACTGCTGGTTCTGCGCCCATTTTGGTGCACGGGGTTGATCCTGCCGCCGAAGCGTTAACGCTGCATTATGTTCCTTATGTTGATTATCCTCACGGATTCGGGCGTTATGTACAAAATGGCAGCTTTGAAATTGCTCTGGGAACTGTGGCGGCGGAAAAACTCAAAGTAGGTATTCCTACGCGGCCTTATCGAATGGAATTGGAAAATTTGATTGATTTTGTCACCCAAAGCTGGAATGATGCGGAATTCATTCGTTCGCTGTATGATGTGGCTCTTGCATCCAATGACCCATTTGCTCCGGCGGATACCAGAGCGGTTGCCGGCAATGAGCGCATGATCCTCAAAAGAAATGCATCCAAAACTGATCTTGATCGCTACTGGGATTTAATTGCCGCATCCGGCCGCAACGATGTGCGCATTAATGCAGTGATCGATATCAAGGCAGTGCCGGAAATGATTCGGACTGACAAATGGGATGGCGAACTGATGCCCGCCCTGCGCAGTGAAGATATATCTCTGGTGCAGGCCGCGTATGAGTACGAAGCATTTTTGGGCGCGTATCTTTTAATCGAAGAAGATGCACAGGAACTCAATCAGGTTCTGACTGCCATGATTCGCGCAGGTTATTCCGGGGCGGTGCGCCACATAAATCAATTATTGGATGTAACGGTAGTGGGTGTCATTAATTCTCCGGCGCCGCTTCCCAACGGCAACACTGCCTATATTCCACTGGATGTATTGCAAGATGAAGCGGGCATGATGCTTGATGGCGCGGTAACAGAACTGGTAATCAGGGACAGAAATGTTCCCGATTCACGGCTGCCCGGGGCAAGCGAAAGCAGCGCTGCAATTACCGCCGCGCTGGAACGGGGGCTGGCAGCGCAGGGACTCACTTTGCCTGACGAACTTGCAGTGCACACCTGGCAGGAACATATGGAAGAATATCTTGGCTATGAAGCATTGCAAACCGGCGCGCCGCAAGTATTGGCATTTTTATTATTCATCCTTTCATTCCTGGGAATCTCCAACACCATTTTAATGGCGATACTGGAGCGAACAAAAGAAACCGGCATGATGCGCGCTATGGGTATGACCGATACGCAAATCATCATCACCTATATGCTGGAGGCAGGATTCCTGGGGTTCATTGGTTCAATTTTGGGAATAATAGTGGGCTGCCTTATCAATTATCCGGTGGTGAAATACGGTTTTGATTTCAGTTCAATGTCCGATGTGTTAAGCGATGGTATTGGTTTCCGTACAACGGCCATTTTCCGCAGCGTGTGGAATGTCCCGTTGATCATCGGAACGGGAATAGTGGCAACACTGATAGCATCGTTTATGGCTTTCTTCCCGATTCGCAAAGCGGTGAAGATGCCTATCACCGACAGCTTAAGATTTGAATGAGAAATGAGGAGTGAGAAATGACAAATGAGTATAAACAAGGTGGTACGGGGATGCTGATTACCATTGCTTACCGAAATATTTGGCGGAAT
Organism: Treponema sp.; assembly: GCA_009784775.1. Lineage (GTDB taxonomy): Bacteria > Spirochaetota > Spirochaetia > Treponematales > Breznakiellaceae > WQXQ01. The sequence goes on along the minus strand of WQXQ01000008.1, from coordinate 18,221 downwards.
AAGAGGCGGACGCTTTTTTGTTTTGCGGCAGTGGGCATAGCGGTATTCTTTATTGTGATCTATTCGTCTTTGATAGACGGTATGACCAGGAGCATTAATGATCTGGTGCAGGTATTTGAGTTGGGACATCTCAGGGTGGTATCGGCGCAGTACGAGGCGGAAAACGAGTATATGCCTGTGCAGTATCCGGTTGCAGATGGAAAAAGCTGGAAGGAATTGGCGGCGCCCATTCAGGCAATTCCCGGTGTGCGCGCAGTGTTTCCGCGGATTTCTTCCTTTGCGACATTGCAGGAAAGTACGATCAAACACGCAATACTATGGGGGGTTGATATTGAAAATGAAACAGCATTGAATCATTTTAACCTTACCCGGAAAAATGACGGTTTGCTGGAAGGTCGTTGGCCTGCGTTCAGCGCAAACGAGTGCGCTATTGGGAGCGTCTTTGCGCAAAAGGCGGGACTTTCCATAGGCGACAGGCTTCCGCTTAAAACAATATCTGCCCAGTTCTCGGATAAAATCTGGAGTCCTGTCATTACCGGAATATTCAATTTTGATTATATCAAAATGGATGAGCAGTACATCATTGTTGCCATTGAACGGCTTCAGCGCTTGCTGGTACTGGAAGAAGGAACCCAGTCTCTGGTAATTTTTACCGATGATGAACGGCAGAGCGCTTCCGTTGCTGCTGCGGTGAAAAATATTATGGGTCATGACAATGTGGTAAGCGAATGGAATGATAACTACTGGGTTGCCATGATGAAAATGGTCATACCAATATATACCATTGTCTTTTTGGTATTTCTCATTGTGGCCAGCTTCCTCATCATTAATACGGTGGTGATGATTGTCCACGAGCGTATCAAAGAAATCGGCATGATGGGGTGTCTGGGCATGACCCGCGCCGAAATTGTAAAAGTGTTCTTTTTTGAATCACTTTTTCTCGCAGCCTTTGGCGCGCTTGCGGGGGTTATTGTCGGCGGGCTTATTTCCGGCATCGGATCAAACTTCCCCATACGCATGGGAGATTTGTACGGGAATACATTCAGTGAAATGCCCATGAGTAATTCGATTTTCTTCCAGTTCAGCTATGGCAGGCTTTTAATGGCATGGCTTATGGGAGTTGGTGTGGCGTCAGTTTTTACGCTGGTTCCGTCGCTGAAAAGCGCATTCGTAGAACCAGTAGAAGCGTTGCGGAGATAGGGACTGGGGAATGGGGACTAGGGACTAGGGATTGTTGTTTGAAGGTGTTATGTGTTGCCATCACGTATAAATATCGAACAACGCTCCCCAGTCCCTAGTCCCCAGTCCCCAAAAAAACACAGGAGGTTTTATTATGAACAGGATTTTTTTACTGATTACAATGATGTTGACGGTTGCGAGTGTCGCTTTTTCCCAAACAGCGGAAGAACTGTTGCGGCGGATTGATGATAATGAAATTTACTCTACCATTGAGTATGAAGGGGAAATTATCATTGAACATGGCGGGCGGCGTTTTGTAAAAACGATGAAGGCATGGGCGCGGGGAAATGCCGACAGCTTTATCGAATTTACCAATCCCGAGGACAGGGGAACCAAGTACCTGAAAAGAGGCGGCAGGCTGATGATGTATTCTCCCGACAATGAAGGGGTAATGCTTATCTCCGGCCATATGCTCAAAGAATCCATGATGGGTTCGGATATGTCCTACGAGGATACGATTAACAACGATCCGCTTGTTGCTCGCTATAATGCCGTTATTTCCGGTTCGGAAGTACTCAATAGCAACGGCGGCAGTCGAGACGCCTGGGTATTGGATCTAACTGAAAAAAGGCGAGGGCGTGAAAGCTATCCCAAGCGCAAACTCTGGATAGACAAGGAAACCGGTGATCTGCTCCGTTATGAGTTATTTGCCCTTTCCGGAGCCAAGCTCAAGGACTACAATTTAATCAGGGTTGAAACCATAACAGGCCGCCGTTTCCCGGTAGAGGTTGAAATACGGGACCTTTTACGGCGGGACAGTAAAACAACGTTCATTATGCGCAACGCCATACTGGACAAACCCATCCCCGATTCAGTCTTCAGCCAGAGGAATTTGGAGAGATAGGGGAGAATGGGGACTGGGGACTAGGGACTGGGGATAGTTGTTTGAAAGTGTTATGTGTTGTCATCACGTATAGATATCGAACAACGCTCCCCAGTCCCCAGTCCCCAGTCCCCAGTCCCTAGTCCCTAAGGAGAATAAACTATGAAGCAACGAGTAATATTTTTCTTAACAATTGCATTATTAACAGCCAATAGCGGCTCTTCCCTTGATTTCTCTGGCATATTGGACTCTACGGTGGCCTTGCGGGCGGGGGCAGGGGAAGCGGCGGCTTTTTCTTTTGGCATTGAGGAATATGCCAATATTCGTATGCAGGCGCGGCTGCGGGAGCAGGCAGTGTTTTACGGCGCATTTAATGTTATTGCCGCCGCCGGTGATTATGCGGCTGATGCGGCAATGCTGGCAGCCTTTACCGATGCAGCAACACCCCCGGGCATTAACTCGACGGCCTATGTGTACGGCGAAAACTACATTGCCGGCATTGAACTTGAGCGCCTCCATTTCCGGCTGAACGGTGAAATCGCGGATTTTGACGGCGGGCTTATGCGGATACCTTTTGGTTATGGCCAGATATGGGGGCCGTCTGATTTTCTCAACCCCAAAAATCCCCTTAAGCCCGATGCCCGCCCCCGCGCCATTTTGGGAGGAGCTGTTTCGTTTTATCCATCGGATTTTTTTAAGCTGCTTGGTTTTGGCGCGGCGCCGCAAGACCCATTTTCGCCTAACGAAGGATTCATTGCCGGTTTGTCAGCGGATTATCATTGGGACAAAATGAGCCTTCAGGGGCTGTATTCGTTTGAGCTGCCCAAACCCGGTTCACAATGGGGAATATATCACGCCGGCATATCGGTCAAAGCCGATCTGGAAGCAGGATTGGTGATGGATGCGCTCTATACCTATAACCATGAAGCAAACACTAAAATTGACGGCCTTTCTTTCAGCATAGGCGCGGATTATTCCTTTTTTAACGGCAGTTTAATCGTCCTTGCCGAATATTTGTACAACGGAGAAACATCGTCAACGGCATTGGGATTTGGCGGCGGCTTTTCCAATAATCACTATTTATATACCGGTTTTACCTGGCGTTTCAATGATTTTACCAATGCAGGTCTTGCCCTTATTTCCGGTTTTGATGATGTTTCTTTTACTCCTGTTGTAAGCGTACACCATGAGCTTTTTCAGGGAGCAACTTTGATGGTTTCGGCGCAGCTTCCCCTTGACCGCGATTTATTTTCCGGCGATGGCAACCGCGGCGAACTGGGACCTTTACCCCCGGGCTCGCCTATAGGCCGCTACTTTGATTGCAGTGTGAAACTAAGATTGCGGTTTTAAACTTACCTAACTGCCTGTGTTTGGCGTATTTGGCTTTCTCCAAAACCATCAATGGCTTTTACCAGAGCAAGCCAATAGGTTGCCTCAGTTTCAGAGGTATACGGTCCAACCCGCACACGATACCAGGTTTTTCCGTCAATATCCCGATTATCAATAATTGAAGTGATGCCTTTGGAAGCCAGAGATTCTTTTGCTCCTTCCGCGCGTATTTTGGTACTGAAGGCGCCTGTTTGAACCCAATAGTCGTTTGCTTTAGATGATGATGATGCCGCCGTCGATGGCCTTGCCGCAGGAGCTTGTGCCGGTTTTGCCGTCTCTTTTGGGGTTGCCGTTACAGCCCGGGCTACTGGTGCAGGCTTTGCTGCCGGGGCAGGCGCAGGTCTGGCTGCCGGAGAATTTTGCACTTGTCTTACAGTGGTAGTGGGCACTGCGGCAGTTTCAGGCGGCCGTACAGTGATGGTTGTCACTTGACGGGTTCCCGCCGATATGTGCTCAGACTGTACGGTTTCTGCATATCCCGTATCCACAATCGCTTGTGGATTCAGCATCATTTCATGAATATCAACCGGCGCGCCAATCGCAGAATCATATGTTCTGTTCCAGCTGTCAATCGGTTCGATTGCCATGGCAGTATATGACGGTGATGGAGCTTGCCTGGGGGCAATGACCATTAATGGAACACTTATGACGATCAATAGAACAACGCCTACCGATATAGCAACAAGCAATAATTTTTTCTTTTCCATGGTGTTAAAACCCTCCCTTGTGGTTTCATTTTTCAGTTTTGGCACCGCAATGTATCCGGGACAGAATTGCGTCAATCCGCCGCTCCAGCCCGGGTTTTCCAATGCCTGAGTTACCTACCTTAAAAATATCGGCATTTTTTGCCATATATTGAGTGTTAAAATGCCTTTGGCTCGAAAACCGCTTCAGAAGGGCCGTCCAGGGGAGCTTATCCCGCTGTTTTGCCCGTATCAGCCGGACCAGCCAGGGGGCGCTGACCAGGATAATGCAATCCAGTTTCCCGAAAAGCACGAATTTATGGAGCAACGCGGCATTAATAACGCACGGTTTGCCGTTTTGCGCGGCTATCCATTCCAGAGCCAGACGGTTTGCCTCGGGATGGACGATGGCTTCCAGCGCGCTCAGTGCGTCTTCCTTGCCAAAAACCTTTTCTCCCAGTAGCCGCCGGTTTATCGACCCATCCTGATTTTGCAAGTCTTTCCCAAAATGCGTCAGAATTTCCGTCTTTTTGTTTTCAATGGCGATATGTCCCTGTTTATCAATATCCAGAACCGGAAACCCCCGCCTTTCCAAAAGAGCCGCAACATAATTTTTTCCGGAGCAGTATTTTCCGGTAAGTCCAATCAACATAATATATTCCTTTCTATTAATATCGGACATGAAGGTATTGAGTTTATAAAGATAAATGTGTGAAACTATCAATATGTCTTTAGATGCCGCAGGCCGTCTGGGAACTGAGCCGGTGGGTAAACTGCTTCTTCGTTTTTCCATCCCTGCCATAACCGGAATGATGGTCAATGCCTTGTATAATGTGGTTGATCGTATTTTTGTGGGGCATGGCGTGAATGAAACCGCGCTGGGCGGCATTTCGCTGGCGCTGCCCTTAATGACGATTGCGCTGGCTTTTGCCATGCTTTTTGGCATTGGCGCCGCGAATATGATATCCATGCGTTTGGGACAGGGCCGGAAACAAGAGGCGGAAAATGCCCTGGATCACTGTTTTTTCCTGCTTGTGGGCACCGGCATTGTAATGATGGTCATTGGTCTGGTTTTTCTGGAACCCATTCTTTCCCTATTGGGAGCGCAGGACGGCAGTGAGGCTCTGGACTATGCCCGCAGCTATATTCGCATAACACTTTATGGCACGGTGTTTTCTCTGGTAGGTTTTGGTTTTTCCCACTGCACCAGAGCGCAGGGTTTTCCCATTGTTACCATGATTGCCATGGTTATGGGCGGCGTTTTGAACATAATACTTGATGCTCTTTTTATTCTGGTGTTTCACTGGGGTGTTGAAGGCGCCGCCTGGGCAACGGTTATTAGTCAGGCAGTTTCAATGACCTGGGTACTGAGCTTTAGTCTGGGAAAAAAGGCAGTGATAAAACTTAGACTGCGTAGTTTTAAGCCTTCTTTTGCCATTGTCCTGCAGATTATGGCCTTTGGATCTGCGCAATTTTTGTTTCAGTTTGTTATGTCTGGCGTGCAGCTTTTGTACAATGTCAGTATGGGCTGGTACGGTGCGTCTGCCCTGGGTGTTGCCAATGGCGGTGATATCGGTCTTTCCGGAATGAACATAATTATCGCTATTTCCATGTTGATCCTCATGCCGATTTTCGGGATTAATCAGGGGGCGCAGCCCATACTCGGTTATAATTACGGGGCAAAGCAATTTGATCGGGTGCTTCGCGCTTATCTGGATGCCATTATTGCCGCCACCATTATTTGCACCGCAGGGTTTGCCGTTATCATGCTGTTTCCCGTACAACTGGTAAAAGCATTTGCGCCGAATGGCAGTGACGCGCTCATGTACTTTGCCCCGCGCTCAATGCGCATTATGTATTTATTCCTGCCTCTGGCGGGCTTTCAGATTGTTTCCACGAATCTGTTTGTGGTAACCGGCCGCCCCAAAATTACCATTTTTCTTTCCATGCTGCGGCAATGTATTATCCTTATTCCCTGCATACTGATCTTTGGCAAAGTCTGGGGATTGTGGGGCGTAATCGCCGCTGCGCCCGTTTCCGATGCAGTAGCGTTTTTTATTACCGGCGCCATGATACTTTTTGAATTGAAGAAATTGCGCAGTAATCTACCGCACCGCAATATCAGTCACTGCTGAGCCATTTTCGTCTTCTACCGTTATGCGATGGGCTCCCCGGCGCAGGGGCAGGGTGAATATACCGGCGTGATTGATGCTGCCTTGCAAAACATCATTGGCATACACCAGTGCCTCGGGGCTGAATCCGGTGGTCTCAATGCGAATCGCCTGAGCTGCGGGGGGCAGGGTAGGGTCAAAATAAAACACCGAACCCGATACGGGGAGCCTTATGCGGACATTGCTGTTTTGTGCTGCCTGTGGGTGCGTTCGGCCCCATCGAAAACGCTCCGCCAGCCATGCCTGATATTCCGGCGGATACTCTGTCACGCTGCCCCGGTGCCAGGCGCAGGGGGCGGGCATTATGTCGTCTAACAAGTATTCCTGCGTTATGCCTGAGCAGGCAGGGCCGGCGGCCATTCCCGAAAGGGTGCAAATGTGATGCCTGTTCACATTGCCGGGAGCCGTCGGAAAATCAAGGGCCCGGGGCTCGATAGCCCTTAATACATCCGCCGCAATGCGGGCCGGAATGGAACTGCCGGTTCTGCCAACCACGGTTTCGCCGGAAAAATTGCCCATCCACACTCCAACGGTATAGCGGGTTGTAGCCCCCACCGCCCAGATGTGCTGGAACTGATTCGCCGTACCGGTTTTGAACATTGAAGGAAATTCCGTTGCCAGTGTTGGCGCCGGACCAAAGCCGGCGAAACGGCTTGCCCTGTCTGCAAGAATATCGCTGATGATCCATGCGCTGTACGGCGACATTACTTGCTGATCCAATGTCTGTCCGCCCCGCGGAAAAACGGCAAATGCCCGCGTTAACTCTTCCAGGCTTACTCTTGCGTTGCCCAGCGCAAGTCCCACGCCGTGACTGCCTCTATTTGCCGCAATTGATTCAAAACCAAGATCCGCAAGCCAGCCCTCAAAAGCATCAACCCCCAGCCGTTCAAGCAGATACACCGCCGGAATATTCAGCGATGAGGCAAGGGCAACACGAAAACGCACCGGCCCGTTAAAACGGCGGTTAAAATTCATTGGACTATACGCCTCGCTGCTGCCAAAAATGATGGGGATATCGGGCAGTATATCGTTAGGCGAAAAGCCTTTTTCCAGGGCAAGCGCGTACAAAAACGGTTTCAGGCAGGAGCCGGGCTGATTCCGGACCCGCACCCCGTCTATCTTGCCGCCGTTTACGTCATCAAACCACGAAACCGATCCCACATATACCAGTACTGCGCCGCTGGCATTATCTATCGCCAGCACTGCGCCGTTAGTCACCCGATTATTTTCCAGCAAGGCAATCTCCGCAGCCAGCCGCCTTTCCGCATAAAGCTGGAGGTCCAGGTCAATAGTTGTCTTTCCCCCGCTTCCTGTTCGGTCAGTAAAATGCGGCGCATAAAAAGGCGTTTTGAGATCAACCAGTTTGTCCGGGGCGGCATCGGCGGCGGCTTGCATGAGCGCTGCTTTGTCCAGATTTAATGTACAGCGGCGGGAAAGAGCCAATGCCGCAGTTGCCGTTGCCTCGGGGTTAATGGCAGGGTCGTATAAGCCCGGTCTGCGGGGAATTACGGCTAACAAAACGGCGCGGGCATCATCAAGGCTGGCCGGTTCCATGCCAAAACGGGCGCGGCTGGCGGCGGGCAATCCTTCGATATTACTTCCAAAGGGAATGCCGTTTATCCATAGTTCCAGAATTTGTTTTTTTGACAGCCGTGCCTCAAGCCGCAGCGCATCAAACGCCTCAAGTAGTTTTCCCTGCAGTCCGCGCTCGCGCGGCCGTATAAGCCGTGCCAACTGCATGGTAATGGTTGACGCGCCGGACACCGTACGCCTCGCCCGCAAGTTCCGCAGCCCCGCCGCCGCTATTGCAATGGGGTCAACCCCCGGATGCCAATAAAAGCGGCTATCTTCGGCACGAATAAACACCCGCACAACACCGGCGGGAATATCTTCAATGGGTACCCATTCCCGTTTTACTCCGTCTTCGGCGGGAAACACCCGCAGCAATCTGCCGTTCCGGTCAAGCACCGCAAAACCATACGAGCGATTTTGGTAAGTTGCCAATGCAGGATAAGGCGTGAACCGCAGTACCCCATACAGCAAGAGAAAACAGGCAAATACAATGATGACAATTTTTACGATACGCGGCATTGGGTGTAGTTTAGCATATTCCTCATTCCTCATTTCTCTCTCTGCATCGCCTCATCTTCAAACTGACGTGTGTAGAGATCATAATAATGTCCGCGGCTTTTCATTAACTCGTGGTGGGTGCCCCGTTCGATGATCTTGCCTTCTTTCATTACCAGAATGAGATCGGCGTTGCGAATTGTTGAAAGCCGGTGGGCAATGACAAAACTGGTGCGGCCTTCCAGCAAAATGTGAATGGCGTTTTGTAAGAGCATTTCCATTTCGGTGTCTATCGAGCTGGTTGCTTCATCCAGAATAAAAATGCGGGGGTCGGCAAGAACGGCGCGCGCAAAAGAAACAAGCTGTTTTTCTCCGGTAGAAAGCCTGTCCCCGCCTTCGCCCACTTCGGTGTCAAAACCATTTTCCATTTTGGCAATTATGTCGTTTGCGTGTACAATGGCGGCTGCTTTTTCCACTTCTGCATCAGTGGCTTCAAGCCGGCCATACCGGATATTCTCCCTGATGGTGCCTGAAAAAAGATGGGGATTTTGCAATACATACCCAAAGGCGCTGTGCAGCCACAATTGACTGCGCTGCCGGTAATCTATTCCATCAATAAGAATTTCCCCTTCGGTCGGCTCAAAAAAACGGCAGACAAGGTTTACCAGCGTGGATTTGCCTGCGCCGGTTTCACCCACAATGGCAACATAGGTTCCCGCCGGAATATGCAGATTAAATTGTTCCAGTATTTTTTTATGGTAATCGGGATAGCTGAATGTCACCTCACGAAATTCTACGTCGCCAATGACTGGCTCCCAGTTTTCTTTTTTGGGTGTAAATGTATCGCCGTATTTTGCAACCACTTCCGGCTTGTCGGTGATTTCGGGGTTTTGTTCCAGAAGGCCGCTTACCCGTTCTACATTTGCCTGTGTGGAAACAAAATCGGTAAATATTCGCGCAATATTTTGAATAGGGTAAAAAAATCCGCCCGCGTACTGCAAAAATATTGCCAGTACCGAAAGGTTTGCGCCCAGCGCCGCAATTTCGTAGCCGCCGTAGCTTAAAACTGCGGCTGTCGCAAGAGACCCGATAAAGAGCGTTGCCGGAATGAATACGGCATGCAGCCGCGCCATGTGTGTGCCATGTCTGCGGTAATCGCTGGTTATTAACGAATAATCGGCCAGACTCTGCTCTTCCGCCACCAGGACTTTTACGGTTCTGGCTCCGGTAATGCCTTCGTTCATTGCTCCGGTCATTTTTGAATTTATTTTACGCATAACACGATTAACCGATAAAATCCGGCTTTGGAAAAACCAGGTGATAAGGGCCAAAATCGGAATGGTGGTACACACAATAATTGCCAGTTTCCAGTGAACCATAAACATTGCGATTATCGCTCCGGTGCAGTAAAAGGCCGACCAGGTAAAATCAATAAAACCCCATGCTACCAAATCCCCAATGCGGCTGGTGTCTGAATTGGTGCGAGCCATCAAATAACCCACAGATGTTTTATTGTAATAGGAAAGACTGAGCTTCTGCAAATGATTAAACACCGCGTTTCTAATGCCGCGGCACATACCCACTTCGGCCGTAATCCCGATGGTTATAAAAAAATGTACGGTGATTCCCTGCACTATCACCAGAAAAACGGCGATGCCGATAAGCAGCCAGACTCCGTCGGCAGTGCCGGGCATGATATTGTGTTTGATCGCATAACCCAACAGCAAAGGAATGACAATGTCTACGATTGCCACAATCAGCATTAATACCATGCAGATACCAAGGTTTTTCTTTTCCGGCAGTATAAAAGGAAGCATTTTTTTCCAAATGCGCAAAGACATGGGTTTGTTATAATCAAAATCTTCGTGGTCAGCCATGGCGGCGCTCCTCGGTAGCGGTGTTATTAACGATGTCAGCAGTCTGCATTGCAAATATCCGCTGATATGTGCCTTTTCTCTCGATAAGTTCCTGATGAGAGCCCATATCTTCTACGGTGCTGTTTTTCAAAACAAGTATTTTGTCGGCCTGTATAAGACTTGAGACGCGGTGTGAAATGATAATGACACAAACAGGGTTTGATGTATCCTCGATTCGATGACGCAAAGCGGCGCGTATGCGGGCGTCGGTTTCTGTATCCACTGCGGATAAGCTGTCATCAAATATCATTACCGGCGTGTTACACGCAAGCATCCGCGCAATTGCCACTCGCTGTTTTTGTCCTCCCGAAAGCGTAACGCCTCGTTCTCCAATGATGGTATTGTACCCATCCGCAAATCCTTCAATGGTTTCATGCACTGCTGCGGCTTCCGCCGCGCTTTGCAGTTTCTTCTCACAGGGACAGAGTACACTCTGTCCCTGCAGGATATTTTCTCGAATCGTTTTGGAAAAAAGAAATGGTTCCTGCAGACAAAGCCCGATATTTTTGCGCAAATGAGCACGCGCGATGCGGCGTATGTCAATGCCGTCTATGGTGATGGTGCCGTTTCCATCGGGTACATCGTAAAGGCGGCTCAACAGGTGCACCAGTGATGATTTTCCCGACCCCGTTGCGCCCAATATGGCAAGCGTTTCTCCGGGGTTCAACGTGAAGGATACATCGCGCAATACCTGTTTGTCGCCGTATGCGAAACTGACCTTGTCAAAACAAATGGCTCCCTTTATTGCCGGATAGAGCGCATCGGGGGGCTCGATCTCCGGCTCTTCTGCAAGAATCTCGCGAATACGATCCGCGGCGACAAGCGTTTTGGAAAGATCTGACAGTATCCGGCCAAGCTGCCTGATGGGCCATATCATCATATTACAATAGGTATAAAACGCCAAAAAGGTTCCCGGAGAAAGGTCTCCCTGAATGCAGCGAAAAATACCGGCGGCAACAATGACCATCAACTGCAGGCCGCTTAATATGTCTCCCGCCCCCCAAAAGAGCCCCAGCATTTTTCCAATTTCGATCCAGATAGTGGCATGGGCTTTGGTTTTTTCGGAAAATTTTTGCATTTCCCATGATTCCCTGCCAAACGCGCGGACAACCCGCACGCCGGTATAGTTTTCCTGCGCCGCCGCGTGCATTTGCCCTTCGGTCACTTCGGCCCGTGAAAAATTCCGGCTGACACGGCGAAAATAAAATATCGAAAAAACAATAATCACCGGAATGAGCGACAGGCCGATGAGTGACATGAAAACGTCCATGGAAAACATCATCAATACCGCAATGATAAAAATGCAAACCGTCCGCAGCAGCTCGCTTAAATTCTGCTGGATAAAATTTCTGACATTGTCAACATCGGTGGTGCAGCGTTGGATAATATCTCCTGTCTGGCTTTTCACGTGCCAATTCCAGGGCAATTGCTGTATATGGCCGTACAGCGTATTCAACAGCCGCCATGCGATGGTTTCCCCCATCTCGGAGCCGGTATAATTACGGACCATATTGCACAATTCCGCAATGAGCGCCGCCCCCGCGATACAGAGCGCGCAAATCCAGATTTTTTCGCGCAGTACAGTCAGCCCGCCCAGCGCTTCGATCCATGCTGCAACAAAACCCGGTGCGGCAAGCGGCACTGTCCCTATCACCGAATCGATGGTATAGCGGATTATCTGCGGGTTTATCAGCGAAAACACCACGGTACCCAGGGTTGCGGCGCAGCATATACAAAAGCGGAATTTTCTGTCTTTGGCAGCGGCGGCAATCAAACTGACCCGTCCGCCCTTCCAGGGTAATCGCATGGGTATAGACTACCGTATTTTGTACAAAAATTCCCCCCCGGGGGACTTGACTTGCATTTCTTTTTTTAGTAGACTGGGAATAGTTACGCGGAAGTAGCTCAGTGGTAGAGCGCGACCTTGCCAAGGTCGATGTCGCGGGTCCGACTCCCGTCTTCCGCTTTGGCGCGTGTTTCCTGCCGGAAACATGGATTGTATTGACAATGGCTTCGCAGCATGTCAATATGATGTGACAATATAGCGTTTTTGGGTAAAAAGGGCTGCGAAAAGCCCTTTTTTTTATTGTGTGCGAGGAGTACGAAGGAAGAAAATGCAGTATTCCGCTCAGGCAGACGCGCCGGTTGGGGATGCACAGACAATTGCTCTAAGGGGGCAATTGGAGGCCTTGGTACAGGGTTTGGGGATGGTTCTGATAGAACTGGGTGTTTTTTACACCAAATCCCGCAAGGACACCCCAAACGGAGTGGTGGGAACTGCGCAGGTTCGTGCCGTGGTATATAAACCGGGGGTACTGGGTACCACCGATTGCTCGCGGGTGCATCATGCCATCCTGCCCAAGCTGGAAGAGGCATTTCCCGGGCGGGAGCTTTCGGTAGAGGTGTCCACTCCGGGAATAACCAGGCAGGTCAAGGATGGCGTTGAGCTTGCCCATTACCGGGGCAGGGGAGTACGCCTGTGGAGAACGGATATTTCAGACTGGTCAGTGGGCATTTTAGAAGCAGCTGACGAGCAGGGTATAACAATAAAAGGAAAAGAAGGGGCAATCCGGTTGGATTATGCGCTGGTTGCAAAAGCCAAATTAGACCCTTCGCAGGAGGAATACATTGGGCATTGATATGTCGGAGGCAATCCGTCAGTTAAGCCAGGAACGGGGTCTTTCGGAAGAACTTATCCAAAGGACTGTCGAAGATATGCTTTTGGCGGCTTATCGGAAACGGTATGGTACCGATGAAAACGCCATGGTCAGATTTGACGATGACGGACAGGTTGCAATATTCTCACGGAAAAAAGTAGTTGAGCACGATGATGTGTACAATCCGGTTGACGAGATCGATCTTTTTGACGCAAAGGAACTTAATCCAGATGCGGAAGTGGGCGATGAAATACTGGTGGAAATAGATTCTGCCAAAGAGTTTACCCGCCAATCGGTGCAGCTTGCCAAACAAACTGCCCATCAGTCAATCAGGGATATTCAAAAGAACAGCCTCTATTCCGAATTCAAGGATAAAATTGGCGAAATTATCATCGGGTATTATCAGCGGGAGCGGAAAGGAACCATTTATGTTGATTTGGGAAAAATTGAGGGCATACTGCCCCTTAAATACCAGTCCGCTCGTGAAACCTATCATTTAAATGATCGAATCAAAGCACTTATCAAAGAGGTCAATACATCACCTTCGGGGCTGCAAGTTGTGTTATCGCGGACCGATCCTGAATTTGTACGGGCCATTTTTGAGCTTGAGGTTCCCGAAGTATACGACAAAACCGTTGAGATACATAAAATTGTCAGAGAGGCAGGTTACCGTACCAAGCTGGCGGTATATTCCAATCGTGATGATGTTGACCCGGTTGGTGCGTGCGTGGGGCTTAAGGGCGTGCGGATTCAGGCGGTGATAAAAGAGCTTGAAGGGGAAAAAATCGATATTCTGAAATACGATCCCGATCCAAAGCGCTTTATCAAAAATGCCCTTTCCCCGGCCGAAGTCAGGGACGTGATCATCATCAACGAAAAATCGAAAAAGGCGCTGGCAGTGGTAAGCGATTCCCTGTTATCGCAGGCAATAGGCAAACAGGGCCTGAATGTGCGCCTTGCAAACAAACTGACCGACTGGATGATCGATGTAAAAACCGAAGCCCAGTTTACCGAAATGGATATTGCCGCCGAATCCCGCAGGGCAGTTTCAGAACTGTTCAGCGATGCCGATGTGGAAGAACTTTCCCGCATTGGCGAACTTCCCGGCGTGGATCCTGCCGTTGCTCAGGCGCTGCTTGATAGCGGCATTGATTATATCGAAGACTTCCTCGATCTCAGTCAGGAACAGCTGGAAGCAATCGAAGGCATTTCTCCTGAACAGCTTGATGTGCTCCGCGCCTTGATCGATGAATCGGTTGAAATCGTGGAAGATGAAGAAGCGGAAGAATTTGAAGAGGATGAAGACGTTGAAGGCGAAGAGGAAGAAGCCGAAGAGGTCGAATGTCCCGAGTGTAGTGAAAAATTCACCATTGATACGGCTCATTATTCCGGCAATACCATTAATTGCCCCAACTGCGGCGCAGAGCTGGAATTGAGTTACGAAAAAGAGGACGAAGAGGAATAAATGGCAGAGGACACAGACGGTACTCAAAAACCGAAAGCTGAATTGATAAAACATACTCAAGCCGATCAGGCCGCAATGATTGCCGGCGCTGAAAAAAGCCCTGCCAAATCCGGGGAACGCCCCAAGCTTGTACTGAAGAAAAAACCCGGCGTCAGCGCTGCCGGCAAAGCGGGCGGCGCCAAAGATGGCGATGCCGCAGGAGGATCTCCGGCGGCGCGGAAGCTGCAGCCCAAACTGGTGCTTTCAAGCCATGCTCCGGCTGCTCAGGGGGATACGCCCAAAACAGAAAAGGCATCGGCAGAAACAACTGCAAGCGCCAAAAAATCGGACGCCTCAGCACCGCCGCATTCGTCCGCGCCGTTCTCTTTTGCCCAGCGGCCTGCAGTAGTGGCAGGCAGGGTAGGGGGCAAACCGGCGGGTAAACGGCCCCATGGCGGCGGCCATTCAGAAGGTCGTCCCGAAGGCCGTGCCGGCGGTCGTGCTGAAGGCCATGCCGAAGGCCGTCCTCCGCATGGGAGACCGGCAGCCGGCGGTCATGCCGGCGGCGGCAGGCCGGGCGGTCATGCCGGCGGCAGGCCGGGTCCGTCTAATTTTTCAGGCGCACCCAGGCCGGGCGGTCATGCCGGCGGCGGGCGCCCCGGTTTTGCTCCTCGTCCCGGCGGCGGAGCGCCGCGTCCCGGCGGAAGCGGCCCTGGCGGCAGGCCGGGTTTTGCGCCTCGTCCGGGAATGGGGCGCGGTGGACCAGGTTCACCTCCGCCCGCTCCTCTGCCCGAAGGCAAGGGCACGGCAAAACGCAGTTTCAAAACCAAAAAGCCAAGTTATAACCGCAAGGAAAAAGAACTGGAAATGGAGGAAAAACTCCTCCAGACCAAAAAGAAAATTACCTATATTGCCAATCCTGTGCCTAAATCCATCGATATTATGGAAGTTATTCCGGTTTCAGAACTGGCAAAAAAATTGAATCTGAAAGCATCTGACCTTATTCAGCGGCTCATGAAAATGGGCATGATGGTGACCATAAACCAGCAGATTGACGCCGATACCGCGACAATACTTGCCAGCGAATTTGGCGCCGATGTTAAAATTATCAGCCTGTACGATGAAACGGTTATCGACACCGGATCAGACGAAGGCGCGGTAATGCTGCCCAGACCGCCGGTGGTTACCGTTATGGGCCATGTCGATCACGGCAAGACCAAATTGCTCGACGCGATTCGCAGCGCCAATGTAGTGTCCGGCGAATTTGGCGGCATTACCCAGCATATCGGCGCTTACATGGTGGAAACGCAATTCGGCAGAATCACCTTCCTTGATACTCCCGGCCACGAGGCCTTTACCCGAATGCGGGCGCGCGGCGCGCAGGTAACCGATGTCGTAATACTGGTTGTCGCCGCGGATGATGGGGTTATGCCTCAAACCATTGAAGCGATCAACCATGCCAAAGAAGCCGAAGTTCCCATCATCGTTGCGGTCAATAAAATCGACAAACCTGAAGCGAATCCCGACCGGGTTAAAAGCCAGCTTTCCGATCTTGGCCTTATGCCGGAAGAATGGGGCGGCAAGACCATGTTTGTTGAACTTTCCGCCCTGCAAAAAACGGGAATAGAAAAACTTATCGAAACCATACTGCTTGAAGCGGAGTTGCTTGATCTTAAAGCCAACTTCCAGCGAAGCGCCGAAGGAAAAGTGCTTGAATCAAGAATCGATCATGGGCGGGGTATTGTAGCCACGGTAATGATCGAAAAAGGCACCCTCTCTGTAGGCGACTCCTTTGTTGCAGGCGTTTGGCCGGGCAAGGTGCGGGCGATTTTCAACGACAAAGGTGAAAAGATAAGTCATGCAACGCCCTCAATGCCGGTCGAAGTACTGGGATTTGAAGGCAGCCCCAATGCCGGAGATATTCTGCAGGTGGTGGCAGATGAAAAAATTGCCCGTGAGTATTCCTCCAGACGGCAGGAATTGAAACGGTTTGAAGACGCAAAAAATATCAAACAGGTAACAGCCGAAACGCTCCGTGACCGGATAAGCGATGGGACCATACAGGAACTAAAGGTTATCATTAAAGCGGACGTGCAGGGTTCGGCGGAAGCGCTCAAGAACAGCCTTGAAAAACTTTCGACCAAAGAAATCCGGCTGCATGTGATACAGGCGCTGCCCGGGCCAATCAACGAAGGCGATATCGCATTGGCTATTGCTTCCAAGGCTATTATCATTGGCTTTAACGTGCGGCCTCTGCCCAGAGCAAAAGTTCTGGCGGATCAGGAAAAAATTGACATACGCAAGTATAATGTCATCTACAAGGCCGTTGAAGAAATCCAACAGGCAATGGAAGGGATGCTCAAGCCGGATACCAAAGAAGAAGTCATTGGATCGGTGGAAGTACGGGATACCTTCAAGGTGCCCAAAGTGGGAACCATTGCCGGCTGTTATGTGCAAAGCGGCGTAGTCAAGCGCAGCGCAAGCGTCAGCGTAATCCGCGAGGGAATAGTGCTCTGGTCCGGAAAAATCGCTTCGCTCAGGCGCTTCAAGGACGATGCCCGCGAGGTTGCCGCCGGTTACGAATGTGGTATGGGACTTGACGGCTTTGATGATGTGCAGGTTGGCGATCAATTTGAAGTGATCGAGATCATTCAGGTTGCCCGGAAATTAAGCAGTACCTAAGATCGGCGGTAATCGCATGAGTGAATTCAGAACCGAGCGGCTGGGGCGGCAGATACAGGAAATGATCAGCGCCCTGGTCCTGGAAGGAAAAATAAAAGACCCCCGAGTGACATCGTTTATTTCGATAACACGGGTAAGCGTGTCGCGGGATTTTTCCTACGCCGATGTCTATGTTTCCAATATCCGCGAGTCTGCCAACATCGAACGCAGCGCCGCCGGCCTGCAAAGCGCCGCCGGTTTTATTCAGTCTCAGCTTGGCGCTGCCCTTCGCATACGAAAAATTCCTCACCTGCGTTTTCACCCCGACCCAAGCATTCGCGAAGGTTTTGACCTGGTGCAAAAAATAGATCATTTATGTGTTGACAATGCTTGACAGTTTCACTTGAAACTGTTACATTGTCGCTGGTAGCATTACGTTTTTTGTGTTTAAGTAAAAAAGGAGGTTTTTTTTATGAACAATACAAAAAACGGCTATCAGTTTGAAACCCTATACCCTTCTAAAAAAACCCTATACCATCGTATATCCCACATTGACATTTTGAACTAAACATCGTATCATTCTTTTAATTGTCTATTTCTCAGTAAACTTTTAAGGAGGGTGTTTATGACACACTTGCACAGAATTGGCTGTATCATTCTTGTTGCGGTCTTTTCCATTTGTTTTGCCGCTTGCCCGGGTTCAACCTCAGGGCTGAGCTCAACGCCGTCAGGCGAAGGAACCGCAGAGGCCACCGTTGTTTTCATCGAAATACTCGAAGGCGCGCCGGTTATTAGTGAAGATATTGTTTTGGATCGCAACGTTCCGGATAAATTCGAGTGGAGTATTACTTTACAGAATATTGCCCAGTATGATGCAGGCAGTATTGTCTGGAAAATAACGGGTACTTCAATGGAAGTAAATGGTCCGGTATTGCTGCTGGATGCCTGGGATCCCCTATTCAAAAATTCCGGCATCTATTTTGCAACGGTATCGGTGAGAAAAGGCGGCGTGCCGTATGGCGTCACCTTCCCCGTTGAATTTGTAGCAGTGAATTAAGGAGATTGGAAATGAACAATAAACGAATAGGATTAGCTTTTCTTTTTTCCCTCTTCTTTCTGCTTTTTTCATGTACCAATGTGTTTAGTCCGCCTTCTGCGTTATATACCGGCG
>WQXQ01000007.1 GCA_009784775.1 Treponema sp. | reverse complement strand
CCCCTCGCTGCCTCACCCGAAGACTGGGAAAAACTCCTGCCCTGGAATATTTTCAAATCTTAAAAATTATCATCTTTTTACTTGCTATTGGGAAGATTATCACCGCTTATTTTGACGGATACGTATGTCCCGGTGTTTCCAATACCGTAACCGACAGCCCGCCTAATGGAATGGTGTCTCCTTCGCTTACGATAATATCAGCTTTGAACACATCGTCACTGTACACAAAATCATGGGCGCTTCCATGTCTCCTGGCGGCAGTGATCGACAACTCACGGATAACTCTGCGGGGTGTGTCCTTGAGCAGAACGGCAGCCCCGGCCTCCGATGTCACAATACGCGCATGAGGCCATGTTTCCAAAAAAAACGGTAATGCTCCGATATGGTCGTAATGGGTATGTGTCAGAAATATATAGTCCAGCGGCTTGCCGGCAAGGGCGTTTTGTACATTACGAATGGTTTCAGCCGCACAAAATGCCATGCCGCAGTCAAAAAGGGCGGTTTGTTCCTCCCCGATTAAAAGCTGGCCTTCGCTTGAGTTATGCGCCATACAGTTAACAAATTGGTGCATCAATGTTCTCCTTAAAAAAACCGGGGAATAAACCCCAAGGCAGCGCTCAGTAATACAATCGCGCTTAACAACAAAATGCTTTTGACGTTTGGTTTTGGGGACGGCTCAGGACTATTCATATTAATGGTTTCCAGTTCCAGCAGCATGGTATCAATGCCGGCGATTATGCGCCTTTTATTAATGAGGTGTTTCTTTTCCCGCATCAATTCCAGCATTTGCAGGGATTCGCCCAGCAGTGAGCCTATGGTGCCGGGTAGCCGCAGATCGCTTCGGATGCATGCGCGGGAAAGCATAACCAGCCCTCCCAATGTAAAAGCCTTTTCCAATCCGGCAAATAGACTGCCATGGGTTATGCGCAATGGGCCAATGGCGGCAAGTACTTTCCCGTACGGGACCAGTACATTGCACAAAACTATTCCCGCCATGAATAATACCGTTACCAGCACATTTGGTTTTTTCCCCCAAATCCATGTTAATAGGCAGAAGAATAAAAACTGCACAACCCGCCCTTCCAGCGACCGGTTAAACAGAAATATCGCCATCATGACCAAGCCAGCGATGAAGAGGGAATGGGGAGAGAATGAATGGGGACTAGGGACTGGGGACTGGGGACTAGGGACTAGGGGGGACTTTGAATTGTTGGGGTGAATCTGAGAAATATTATCGTAATTCGAACTACCAAGAGCCATCTCGGGAGTAAGCTCAAATTGCGAACAACAATCCCCAGTCCCCAGGGCCTTCGGCAACTGCGTACCCCAGTCCCCAGTCCCTGCCTTCCCCGCGTACCAAATCGATCTACGGCAGAAATATTCGCAAACAACACCTAAAACAATGCCGGTGATAAAACCGGAGGCGAGAAAGGGTGGTATCAGATAACGCAGGGCGGGGCCAAAAATAAAATAACGGGCAAGTATGAGCTGAACGCTGTTCGATGTTATTGCTCCGGCGCAGCTTAAACCGATAAAGCTCAGGTGCTTTTTTCCCAGGAGCTTGCGTAATGTGTACATCAGCGCGGCAGAGGAAAAAGTACCGGCGATGGAAAATAAAAAAACATACGAAAAAAGCGAGCCGCTGATGATCCCCTGTCCCAGAACTTTCAGTAATACCAGCAGTATAAAATGTTTTGGCCTTACAATATCCAGCGCCAACAGCAGGGGCAGATTGGCCAGTCCAATACGCATGAAGGGCAGGGGCTTGGGAATGAGGTATTCAATGGCGGATAAAAACAGGCAGAGGCTGCCCAATAGCGCAAGGGTTCGGAAATTATCCTTACCAGGTTGTGGCGTCAATGTCATGGGCAGTTTTGCTATTCGAGGATGGCGCGTCATCGCTGATGTACACCATGACGCGGTTGGGAAGGCAGGCCGACCATTGACCCGGCAAGCGGATGGTTCCGGCGGCAACACAGCTTTGGTTTGGACAGGGGGAAGACGTAATACGCGCCGTACCCCCGTGGATTACAATGGCGGTATCTCCCATCGGTCCGGAAATAGCCATCGTTTCATCAGCGTCTATGGGAAAAATCCACTCGCCGCTATTGCCCTTCAGCTTTACCAGGCTGTGACCATTCGTCCCTGTATACACCCAAAAAAACGAGGCAATGACGATGCCAAATATGGGAATGATGATACCAAGGTCAGCCAACTTAAGCATTATACGCCGACAACAGCGGAAACCTGCGGTATTTCCTTTTTAAGATAATTTTCGATAACCATTTTTAGGGTTACTTGTGACATGGGGCAATGACCGCACCTGCCGGTAAGTTTTACCGAAACAGTTCCATCATCGGCAATGGAAACAAATTCCACATCCCCGCCATCCGCCTGCAGCGTGGGGCGTATATTATTCAGAGCGGCTTTTACTTGTTCTTCCATAATTTTTTCTCCTTAGCTCACTATACCGATATTGCCAAAAAATAACAATACTGGTAATATTACATTATGGTAACTGAATGTTCTTTACGGGTTCGCACCTATGAGTGCGACAGCTATGGTCATGTGAATAATGCGAATTACCTTAATTATCTTGAGTTTGCCCGTTACGAGCTGCTCAGGGATGTAGGTTTTGATTACCACAAGGCAGTTGATGCGGGTTACGGGCTGTTTATCGCTCGTATTGAAATTGATTATAAAAGGCCGGCGTTGACTGACGATCTGCTCACCATTAAAAGCTGGCCTATCAAAAAAGGCGCGGTTATGGGAACGCTTGCCCAGGAAATTCGCTGTGGCGATAATCTGTTGGTAGAAGCAAAAGTTACCTGGGCCTTTGTCGATGCCAAAACAGGAATGCCTGTTAGAATACCCAAGGAATGGGATGTGCCGGGAATGAATCCTGAGACTAATAACTGAGGATCGGGGAATAGGGAAGCGTTATGGCGAAAATGTGTTTATGCCTGACAGCTAACACTCTTCAGCGAAATCTGGAAATCCTCAACAAATACCGCAAGTATGTGGACGTGGCGGAGTTACGGGTTGATTGTCTTGAACCGGATGAGCGCTTGTTGATACGGCGGTTTCCGGAACAGGCCAACATACCGGTCATTTTGACTATACGCAGAGACATTGACGGCGGAGCATTTATCGGCGGCGATGGAGCGCGTATTGGTCTGATGGCGAGGGGCCTGGCCTATGCCGAAGCGGACCGGCGGCGGAACTTTGCCTATCTGGACCTGGAAGAAGACCTGAGTGTTCCCAGTCTGGAAGAAGCAGCCCGTACTTTTGGAACCAGAATTATTCGCTCCTATCATAATACCAAAGGAACCGATGCCGATTTATCCGTCAAAATTCGCTCAATGCGTCATTCTGAAGATGAAATCGTAAAGATCGCGGTAACTGCCAACTCCACCAAAGATGTCCTGAATCTTTTGCGCGCCGGAAAAGAATATCCGGATCAGGAAAAAATTCTCATTGCGATGGGGCATTATGGCGTGTACAGCAGAATACTCGCTGAACAATTTGGATCATTTTTGAGTTATACCAGCGCTCTTTCCGAGCCGGATTCTCCTTCTGCTGCGCCAGGTCAGGTAGATGTTCGGCAAATGGCGTCTCTCTATCGATTCCGCAATATCACCGATGCTACCAAAGTGTACGGTGTTGTTGGTTTTCCCCTCAAGGCAACAAGCAGCCCTCATTTTTTTAATACCGTTTTTGAACTGGAAGGTATTAATGCGGTGTATGTGCCTTTCCCGGCGGATTCCATTACTGATTTTATGAAAATTGCGCATGAGCTTAATGTAGAAGGTCTTTCGGTAACGGTTCCCTACAAGGAGGCGGTCATTCCTTTTTTATCCAGCCAGTCCAGCGAGGTACAGAGTATTGGCGCCTGCAATACGGTAAGCCGCTGTGCGCAAGGCTGGATGGGGACTAACACCGATGCAAGAGGCTTTTCCGATTCATTGCTGGCATTTTTGCATAAGCCGAATATCAAACGGAAGCGGGTAACCGTTATTGGAGCGGGCGGTGTTGCCAGAGCGGTTGCCTTTGCATTGTACCATCTGGGCGCGAAGGTGTTGATTTTGAACCGCACGGCTCATAAGGCCCGCCGCCTTGCCGGTTTATATAAATTTGCCTGGGGCGGTATGGCTGATCGGGAAATTGAAATGATGGACAAATATCGTGATATAATAGTTCAAACCACTTCGGTGGGAATGGATGGAAATAACACGAATGATGCATCTGGTTTTTCGGATCCATTGCCAATGTACAACTTCTGCGGGAAGGAAGAAGTAATCGACTTGATATACAAGCCGGAAATGACCGTATTCCTTCAGCGGGCTGCTGACGCCGGTTGCCGGGTTCAAAATGGTTATGATATGCTTATTCGACAGGCTCGGTATCAATATGCCTGGTTTATGGGAAAAGAATTTCCTGAGCATCTTTTAACCCGGGTTCAGTTTCCCGGGACTTAAACGAGAGAATACAAAGAGGATACAAATGGAACAACTTGCATTGTCAGTATCACAGTTAAAAGAAGCCGCAGCCATCGCAGCGGTTGACGCGCTGGTAAAAAGCGGCATGAAGCTGGGACTTGGTACCGGTACCACCGCTATTCACGCAATTCGCCGAGTGGCCGTGCTTTTGGCGCAGGGGACTTTGCGGGATATCTGCGCCTTTGCCACCAGCTTTCAGTCAGAGATAGAATGTGAAAAGCTGGGAATTCCTTTTTACTCCCTTAACTCGCGGGAACTTGCCGGCAGCCTTGATTTAACCATTGACGGCGCGGACGAAGTTGATCCGCAGAACCGTCTGATTAAGGGCGGCGGCGGGGCGATGTTAACTGAAAAAATTGCCGCGTATGCTTCTATTGGGTATGTTATTATTATTGATGAGTCAAAAATGGTCGACAAGCTGGGAGCGGGTTGCCCCCTTCCGGTGGAAGTAGTTCCCGAGGCGAGGATTACAACGACAAGGGCGCTTGAAGCAATGGGCGCGGCAGTAACGCTGCGGGAAGCGGTGCGCAAGGCTGGCCCGGTTATAACTGAACATGGTAATTTGATATTGGATATTCGTTTTACTGCGCCGGATCCTGTGGTTCTGGAACGGGAAATTAATCAGATACCCGGTGTAGTTGAAAACGGTTTTTTTACCTGCAAAAAGCCAATGGTCTATATAAGTCATGCAGACGGGACCATTGAAACAAGGGGAACAGTATGAAAGAAGATGTAAAAGAAATCAGCGCCAGAGTACGGGTGTTGAGGGAAATCGAAGAAATTTCAGCCGAAGCGCTGGCAGCCGAATTGGGTTTTGATCCGGCTGAGTATAACGCATGGGAATCCTGCGAAAAAGAATTTCCCGTTGGGGTGTTAGTGGAAATTGCCGCCCGATTCAAAGTTGATCTTTCTGAATTGATCAGCGGGGCGGCCTCCAAACTGAAAACATTCTGCGTTACCCGCGCCGGGCAGGCTCCCGAAGTAAGCCGCCGCCCCATGTACCGGTACTGGAATTTGGCCTACAATTTCCACCGCAAAAAGGCCGAGCCGTTTATTGTGGAAGCGAGCAGTGAAACGGAAAACAAACCCATAAACCTGAGTACCCATCCCGGCCAGGAATTTAACTATGTATTGGAGGGGCGGCTGCTGATATCGATCAGCGGCCACGAAATTGAGCTGAACCCCGGCGACTGTGTATACTACGATTCCTCCGAGCCTCATGGTATGAAGGCCCTCGGCGGAAAAACAGCCCGCTTTATTGCGATTGTGTTTTAATTTGCAGAGACTCTCGCAGAGACGCGGGGACGCGGAGGACGCAGAGAGGAAGAGGGGAAGAAGAGGAAAGGAAGGGAGCCGCGTTATTTCTTAATACGCCGTTATCCACTTTTCTTAATCTCTGCGCCTCCGCGCCTCTGCGAGAAAAAATGGGAAAAAGTTAGAAATTACATACATTAGGAGTTATATATGTCATTACTTGGGAAATATGTACCAAAGACGAATTTTGAATCTTACGAAGATTTTTATGCCAATTTCACCATCAACACGCCGGGTTATTTTAATTTTGCGTTCGATGTGCTTGATGTGCTTGCCGCAGAAAAAGGCGGTGAGCGCGCGCTGGTTTGGTGTGATGAAAAAGGCGCGGAAGCAACTTTTACCTTTGCCGAAATGAAGGCCCTTTCCGACAAGGCGGCGAATGTATTGCGCGATGCCGGTATTGGCAAGGGCGATCCGGTTATGCTGATACTCAAGCGCCGCTGGCAGTATTGGCCGGTCATTCTGGCTTTGCACAAGTTAGGTGCAATTGCCATTCCCGCAACACATTTATTAACCACCAAGGACATTGTGTACCGCTGCAAAGCCGCCGACATTGCCGGCATTGTTTGCGTTGACGATCCCGATCTGATCAGCCGGGTGGACGAAGCCGAGGGAAAACTCAAATCCGAAAACAGTTCCCATCTGCGGTATAAGGCTTATGTCCGCTCCGTCCATAGTCCTTCCCCACTCCCCACTCCCCACTCCCCACTCCCCACTCTTTGGGCCGATTTCAGTCAGCTCATGGAACAAGCCCCGGCGGAATTCAAACGGCCGGAACAGGCAAGCGCCAACAGCGACATAATGCTGTTGTATTTTACCTCTGGCACTACCGGCATGCCCAAAATGGTCCGCCACGATTTTACCTATCCGCTGGGGCATATTGCCACGGCAAAGTACTGGCATCAGGTCATACCCGAAGGCTTGCACCTAACGGTTGCCGACACCGGCTGGGCAAAAGCTGCCTGGGGCTGCATATACGGCCAGTGGTTATGCGGCGCGGGAATTTTTGTGTACGATTATGACCGTTTTGTGCCTGCCACCATGCTGGAGATTATCAGCAAATACCGGCTTACCAGCTTTTGCGCGCCGCCGACGATATATCGTTCCTTTGTAAAGGAAGATTTAACCAAGTACGATTTTTCCGCTCTTAAACACGCTTGTGTAGCCGGCGAACCGTTGAACCCGGAAACCTACGAACAATTCCGTTCTGGAACCGCCGCTTCCACCGGTACAGGGATAAAACTGCGGGAATGTTACGGCCAAACCGAGCTTACCGTTACCTTGTGTTCATGGCCCTGGCTGGAGCCAAAACCCGGCTCAATGGGAAAACCCGCGCCCGGTTATGATCTTGACCTGATCCGCGAGGATGGTTCTTCATGCACCATGGGTGAGGAAGGACAGATCGTTGTCCGCACCGACAAACGCCAGCCGTGGGGAATGTTCGGCGGCTATTACCGCGACAAAACGCTTACCGACAGCGTATGGCATGGCAATGTCTACCACACCGGCGATGTCGCGTGGAAAGACGAAGACGGCTATTTCTGGTTTGTGGGCCGCTCCGATGATATGATCAAAAGTTCCGGCTACCGCATTGGTCCATTTGAAGTTGAAAGCGTTTTGGTTGAACATCCGGCGGTTCTTGAATGTGCGGTTACCGGCGTCCCCGATCCCGATCGCGGCAGTCTGGTAAAAGCAACGGTCGTATTGGCAAAGGGCTATACCGCTTCCGAAGAACTCAAACTGGAATTGCAGAACCATGTGAAGCAAAATACCGCGCCGTACAAATACCCCCGGATTATGGAATTTGTCACCGAGCTTCCCAAGACCATTAGCGGTAAGACACGCCGGGTTGAGATACGTCAGGAAGATAGTAGGAAGTGAGTAAAATTTTTCATCATTATTTTACCACAAACCAACACAAATATTCGTGTTGGTTTGTGTGGTTCGTGGTAAAATTTCCTAAGTTTTTATCCTTATTTCTTCTTTCCTGAGCGGCCGCGAGCGGGTTTTTTGGCTTTTACGGCGGTTTTTCTGGTTACTTTTTTTGCAACGACTTTCTTTTTCGCAACAGGCTTCTTTTTAGCTGCGACTTTTTTCCTGGCAACAGGTTTTTTCGCGGCTACGGCTTTTTTCCTGGTAACGGGTTTCTTTGCGGCGGTTTTCTTTACCGCTTTTTTCTTGGCAACAGGCTTTTTTGCAGCCTTTTTCTTGGCAACAGGCTTCTTTCCGGCTTTTTTCTTTGCAGCGGGTTTTTTCTTTGCAGGTTTCTTTGCGGCAGCAGCTTTTTTCGCCGCAGGTTTCTTGTCTCCGCCGCTTGCAGTGCCTTTTTCAACCCTGGAAATGTTTTTTATGATGTTCATCAGAGCTTTGTCCCTTGATGCTTCGGCAATATCCCATTTCATTTGCATGGACAGCCAAAATTCCGGATTGGTGTTAAAGTATTTCGCCAACCTCATTGCGACAGGAACCGTAATTTTGGTTTCTCCGATGGTTATCAGACGTACCGCTGATTGGCTTAAACCAATGTCCTTTGAAAGTTTGAACGGGTTCAGTTTGTACTTTTCCAGCATGAGCTTGAGAAAAGGTCCGGGGGCCTGTAGTGTTTTAGGCATAATCACTCCTTTAGTTAATAATATCCCTAATGCTATCATATTACTGATAATTAGTCTAGTAGCATAATAAGCAGTAGCATAAATAAAAGAAATATGGTACATATATATACTATGAAGAAAAAGAAACATAAAAAAACAAGTAAACCAGTTGCCGCATTAACTATTGCAATACTGACTTTTATAATAGTCAGCCTGTTGCACATTGGAGGAGCGTTCCGGTTCCTGGAGTATAAATCCTATGATCTTCGTGTCAGGTTTTTTGCCTCCTCAACCCGGCCTTCGGATGACATTATTGTAATCCTGCTGACACAGGACTGCCTTGACTGGGCGCAGGAGGTTCGGGGCTGGGGGTGGCCCTGGCCAAGGCAGGCATACGCCGAAGTGGTTAATTATATGAATTTGGGCAGTGCAAAAGCGCTTGCATTTGACGTCCTTTTCTCCGAGCCTTCCATTTACCGTAATGCCAGACAGGATCAGATAATTGATGAAACCGTCAACGATCTGGCAGCGGCGCAATTTGCCATTGCCGCAGGGCAGCAAGCAAGGGAAGTAATGCCGTCATTATTCAGTGGAATAGTGGCCAATCTTGCCAGTCTAAGCGCCCGGGAAGATGACGCTTCTTTTGTCAAGGCCGAAGAAGATTACGGCAAAGTAGTGCAGGCGGTCTTTTTTTCAAGCCAAACCGGGAGCATCCTTTCCTGGCCGGATGGTTTTGATTCGCCCCTGTTCCATCCTCGCAATTTTGATACATTGCTGGATTGTTTTGACATTGGCGATGGAGTTCGCGCGCAATTTCCCATTCCCGAACTCAGGAATGCTGCCGGGGCTTTGGGAAGCGTTACCGGAAAAGCAGACTCTGACGGTATTATCCGGCGCATGAAGCTCTTTACCCTGTTTGACGAGAGAGCAGTTCCAGGGCTTTCCAGCGCCATGCTGATGGTTTCCGGAGCGGAACGGACCGTTCACTACAACAAAGAAAACAGTGTGCTTGAATGGGATACCTATTCCATACCGGTAGATAAAAACGGTCTGACCTTGCTGCGTTACCGGGGAGAACTGGATCGGTATCATCCCTACAGAGCTATGGATATTTTACGAAGCGCCGAGGAATGGGAGCAGGGCAAAGAACCGTTGCTTTCTCCCGATAATTTCAGAGACGCCTATGTGTTCTTTGGCTTTTTCGCGCCGGGGTTGTATGATATTTTCAGCTCGCCGGTTTCCGTACTCTATCCGGGAATGGGCTGTCATATTACCATGCTGGACAACCTGCTCCAGGGAGATTTTATCCGCGAAAGCCCGCAATGGTTAAATCTGGTTCTTCTGCTGGCGGCAGTGGCGCTGACCGTACTGTTTGCGTTGCTTTTGCACCGCATCTCACTTTTGGTTGGGGGCATAAGCTCTTTGGTAATTGCGGTCATTGCTTCTTCATTTATCGCCTATGATCAGGGGGGAGTGTGGCTTCCCATGGTAACCTATCTTGCGGGAATCATCGGCGCTTTTATAACGGTCATTCTGTACAACTATGCGACTGAAGGCAATCAAAAACGTTTTATAAAATCGGCATTCAGCCAGTACCTTTCGCCGAAAGTCATTGATCAGATTATCGCCGATCCTTCGCAGCTTAAACTTGGCGGTGAAAAACGCGAGATGACGGCGATTTTTACCGATGTCCGCGCTTTTTCAACCATTTCAGAAGCGCTTGGTGATCCCACAAAACTGGTAGAATTGCTCAATTTCTATCTGACCAGAATGAGTAATATCGTGCTTGAAAATCAGGGAACCATTGACAAGTATGAAGGTGACGCAATAATCGCCTTTTTTGGAGCGCCGGTACATTTTGACAACCACGCCAGCCTGGCCTGCAAATCGGCCGTAATGATGAAAAGAGCCGAGGTAGACATTAACCGCGAAGCGCTTGAACAGGGGCTTGTCACTGATATGGTATTGGATGTAATGACAAAGAAAGGCATATTGAAAAGTCCCAATGATCCCTGTCCCCTGTTTACCCGCCTGGGCATTAATTCGGGCAGCATGGTTGTCGGCAACATGGGAACTCCCAGTAAAATGGACTATACCATAATGGGTAATGCGGTAAATCTTGCCGCCCGGCTTGAAGGAGTAAACAAACAGTACAATACCGGCGGCACTTTGATAAGTGAATATACCAGAAATCAGATAGGCGATGAATTTGTACTGCGTCCCCTTAGCCGCGTCCGTGTAGTAGGCATTAACACCCCTCTGCGTTTATATGAATTGCTGGATGTTAAGAATCTTGCCTCGCCGGAATTGCTGGAAATGGTGAAAAGCTGGGAACAGGGATTTGCCCTGTATGAACAAAAGGATTTTCTTGCCGCAGGAAATATTTTCAGAACAATTTACCAGCGGGATGAAAACGATCTTGTCGCGAAAAAATATTATGATCGCTGCCAGAAATACCTTGCAACACCCCTTGATGATGCGGTATGGGATGACGGCGTTGATAATTTAACCGAGAAATAGAATAGCACATCAGGCCGCCGGGGGCGGCCTGATGTTTACAATTCTGATAATCGTTTTTTTGCTAAATCACAGTAATGTTTTTCGGTTTCAATGCCAACAAATGATCTGTGTAAATGCCCGCAGGCAACGCCTGTTGTTCCGCTTCCGCAAAAAGGATCCAGTACAATAGCGTTTTCATTGGTTGATGCAAGAATAATGCGTTTTAGAAGATCCAATGGTTTTTGGGTAGGATGTTTTCCATGTTTTTTTTCATCTTTTTTGGAAGTTGTTATGGACCAAACCGATCGCATTTGCGTGTTTTCTTTTTTTAAAGTATCTTCAGGAAAAAGCCCGTTCTTCATTGCGTCGTAATTAAATGTATGTTTCGCATTTTTATCCTTGCGGGCCCAAAGAAGCGTTTCATGTGATGCGGTAAAAAAACGGCAGCTTAAATTGGGCGGCGCATTTGGTTTGAACCATGTAATATCATTTAAAATGTGAAAGTTATTTTTTTGCAGAAGATAACCGCATTGATAAATACTGTGATATGTGCCGGAAATCCAAATAGTACCTTCCGGCTTTAAGATACAACGGCAAGCGGAAATCCAATCATTATGA
Source organism: Treponema sp. (assembly GCA_009784775.1). Lineage (GTDB taxonomy): Bacteria > Spirochaetota > Spirochaetia > Treponematales > Breznakiellaceae > WQXQ01. The sequence goes on along the minus strand of WQXQ01000007.1, from coordinate 29,927 downwards.
AATATTGTATCGTGTTCAAAACCATAACTTTTATCCCATTTTCCCTTGTTAACATTTACCATCTTTCCGTTTTGGCATGTCAGTCCGTCATTTGATAACATATAGGGAGGATCGGCAAAAATCATATCTATGGAATTTTCCGGAAGAGAACGTAATATTTCCAGACAATCTCCGTAAAAAATCACCGCATCCTTTGATTTATAAAACGGAGTAAAATCTTTTGCGTGCATTAAAACACTGCCGATCCGCCTGTTAAAACCCAGCAGGCAAGAATGGCAATTACCAAAGAGCCGGTGTAGACAGTGCCGCTTTTCCGGAAAAACCAGGTTGAGAAAAAGAAGAACAGCGCAAACTGGGGAATAAGAAGAATCAATACCGACATAAAAGGCCCGCCGAAAAGGGAGGAGAACAGCAGATCGGCGCCGGGACCCATACCCAAAAAGAAGGGAATATATTCGATCAGGGCTATGAGAAATAGGCCGCCCAGCATTATCAGAACACTGTAGCCCCACCAGGCAAGCTGGGTAAGAATAGGCTGGGAAGGTTTGCCCTGGGCAATTTCGGGAAGACGCATTTGACCGTAGAGCCTAACGCCCGCGTTAACGGTAAAGAACGCCACGTAAAACGGCAGGTAGAGCAAAAACTGGCCAAAACGCACCGGAGTAAACGGCCTGAAAAATGGCCAAATGAACCGGAAGTCCAGTTTAAAGATCGCCACGCTGATGCAGAGCAGCGCATACATGGATCCGGTTAAGATAAACGCCGCAAGAATTGCGCGGGGAATGGTTTTTTCCGCAAGCCCTAAATCGCTTGCAGTCCATCCGTCCTGTTTGCCGGCGCCTTTTTTGAACCAGTAGAGCAGCATACAAAGCGACACGAGCATAAGGAACGTCAGCCAGGTGATAAAACCGTTGCCTATAGTCATGCGAAACACATTTTCAGGCAAGGGTAACAGCCCGTGACCAAGCTGGGTGAGGAAAGGAAAGGTCAATGCGCTGACGAGTATGGCGATAATGGCGGCAGTTCGGCGCTTTTTGAGAGAAAGTGTTTTTGGTTTTTCGGCCAAAGGTATGGCAAGCGGCGCAAAGAATTTAAATTGGGTAAGAATCAAAAAGAGGGGCAGCATGGAAACCAATGCCGAAAGCATGGCAAGAAGAACCAGAATTTCCTTGAGCATATAGATATGATTCGAGGCGGCAAAGCTGCTGGTAACACCCAAAGCAGCAGTAAACCATTCCATGGATGCAGTCATGCCATGTTTGTCATGGGTAACCAGGCGATGATTGGTTTGCAGCAATTCCATGCGCCGGGCGCTGCCGTCATCAAAAGAGCCGTATGTCCTGTTCCATTCAACCGGCTCATCCTGTCCCATAAAATCATGATAGCGCACCGGCGTTTTTTCAAGGCCCAGTATATGCAGGCCGTAATCCCGGAAATTCTCAAACTCATCATAGCGGGCTTGCAGGAGCAGTACATTGTTAAATGTAATGTTTTCAGAATCGTAGTGAGTCAGCGGAATGACTTCACCGCACTGCAGTACTATTGCCCTGTGTTCGGGGAAGTCAGCCGCCACCGACCACGAAGCCCAGGTTCCCATGGAATGACCGGTCAGGCCCATTCTGGATTCATCTACATAGGGAAGATTTCTCAGAAAAAGCCAGGCGCTTTTTCCGCCCATGGAACTGTCGGCTACACCGGCTGCAATTTCGGGGCGGAAAAAATCCAGTATGCTAAAGGTTATCATGGTAAGAAACCGCTGGGGACCGGAAAGCGGTTTTTCCAGATTTTTAATGCTATATTGACCCCAGCCCCGTCCCCGGAATCCCGGACTGCTTTCGCCATGGCCATAGAGATCAACCGACAGGACAACGATACCCCGCCGTGCTAGCTCAATGCAAAAAGCGGCATTGGTTTCCTTATCATTCTGATAACCGTGCATCGCCAGTACCGCCGGAGCCGGGACGGATGATGACAATTTGGGTCTGTACAATTTATACGCAATGCGAACCGGAAGGCCGTTTGCGGCAAGACTGTGTTCCGGCTCAATAAAACCGGTTTCGATGGCAACACTGCCAAAGCCGGACACCACAATCGACGCCAGCCCCGCACACGCAAGCGTAATCAACACACAAACCGCAAAATTAATCATCGGTTTACACATTTTTTTATCCATAGTAAGCTCCTGTTTAAAATATTTTACTCCCTATTTTTCTCGCGGAGGCGCAGAGGCGCAGAGAACGCAAAGGAAGAGGAAGAAAAGGGGGAAATCAGCGTTATTTCTTAATATGCCGCCCTCCACTTTTCTTAACCTCTGCGTTCTCTGCGCCTCCGCGCCTCTGCGTGATGAAATTCGAATATGCTCTTATTCGTCCGCCTCTTGCAGCTTGAAGGACTCTCTTGCTTTGATGACATCGTCGGCGATGCGGCCTGAAATGGGGGAGTAGTGACTGAATGCTACGGTGAAAGAGCCGGTGCCGGAGGTAATTGAGCGCAGGTCTATCGAATAACGGAGGAGCTCCGCCTGGGGAACCTCGGCGCGGATTTCCGCAATGCCGCCCACCGAATCCTGACCAAGGATTTTACCCCGTTTGCCGGACAGGTCACTCATGACATCGCCCAAATACTTTTCTTCGACATAGACTGTCAGGGTCATGATCGGTTCCAGCAGGGTGGGGCCGGCCTGGCGCATGGCTTCACGGAACGCATTGCGGGCCGCCAGCTTAAACGATAATTCCGATGAATCAACCGGATGGTATTTACCGTCGGTTATCTTTACTTCAACATCTACAACCGGGTATTGTGCCATGGTACCATGAGCCTTCCCTTCTATAATGCCTTTTTCCACGCCGGGCTGATAATTCTTGGGTATTGATCCGCCAAAAATTGCCCAGACAAACTGGTAATTTTCTCCGCGGGGAAGGGGGGCAATTTCCAACATGACTTTGCCGTACTGGCCGTGACCGCCGGTCTGTTTTTTGTGGGTATATTCGGCGTTGGCTTTTTTGGTAATCGTTTCCCGGTAGGCAATTTTGGGAACGCGGGTTTCAACTTCAATTTTTTGGTTGGTTTTTATTTTGTCCAGAATAATGCCAATCTGCAATTCGCCCATGCCGGAAATAACCGTTTCTTTGGTTTCGCCGTTGAACACATAGCGGAATGTTTTGTCTTCTTCCGCGGCGCGTACCAGGAATTCACCAAGTTTGTCGTCGTCCTTTTTGGCTGTTGCGTTCACTGCAACCGAATGGACTGGTTCAGGCAGGCGCAGAGGAGCAAAACTTTGGGCGCTGTCCGTTGCGGCTATCGTATCGTTTGTTTTTAGAGTGGCGGATTTGGTGATAATGCCTACATCGCCGGCGGTCAGTTCCCGTATTTCTTCCAGTTTTTTACCCTGGCAGGTGTAGATCTTGCCGAGACGTTCTTTTTTGCCTTCTGAAAGATTAAAGACTTCGGAATCCGCAGTCAGTTTGCCCGTAATAACCTTTACCCATGAAAGTTTTCCGGAGAATTGATCATAGGTGGTTTTGATAACCAATGCCGAAACAGGCTTATCGGGATCCAGCGCAGCCTCGGTTTCCTTGCCTTCAGCGTCAAGCACGGCGTCTTTTGCCGTTCGGGGGTTGGGGCCCGCATTGGCGATAAAATCAATTAACGGTACAATACCGGCATTTTTGAGCGGTACGCCGGCAAAGGCGGGAACATATTTATTTTGTGCCAGAGCCGCAATCAGTCCTTTTTTCATTTCTTCCGGTGAAAGGGAGCCCTGTTCAAGGTACATATCCATCAAAGTGTCATCGCCATCGGCGGCTGCTTCAATCAGTCTTTCCCGCGCCGCTGCCGCTGCATCCTTAAATTCATCCGGGATGGGACATTCTTTTTCAACAGCGTCACCGCCGGTCAAATATGCCTTGTCATGCAGTATGTCGATAACGCCTTTGAACGCGCCCCCGCTTCCCATGGGCAAGGTGACCGGAACCGGATCAACCTTGAATTTTTCCTTTATATCGGCAAGAGCCTTGTTAAAATCCGCCTGGTCATTATCCAGCTTGGTAATAAAAACACCTCTTGGTTTTTCATCCAAAATTCGCCACAGCTTAACGGTTTCAATCTGTACTCCGGAACGGCCGTCCACCATGAGCAGGGCAAATTCCGAAGCCCGGAAGCTGGAAATTACGTTTCCGGTAAAATCTGACGACCCGGGAGTGTCAAAAAAGTTGATTTTTGTGCCATTTCGTTCCACATGGCCCATTGCGGCATGGATCGAAATCTTCCGTTCAATTTCTTCGGGACTGGAATCGCTGACCGTTTTACCGGATTCCAGCGGTTCCGCCCTTGGGATCACCCCTCCGGTAAACAACAAATGCTCAAATAGGGTGGTTTTACCGGTCTGTCCATGCCCGGCGATAGCGACATTTTTGATTTGGTCTGTTGTGTAACTCACAAGGGGGCTCCTTTCTATTGAAAATGTGGCAGCATACGAGTGCCTTCTCTTATAATGCCCCGGTATGGCAGGAAATGTCAAGGCGGGCAGGATGCGCATTGCCTTTTTTTGTCTTAAATGGTACTATATTCGTAAGGAGTTACCAAATGGATATAATGGCATTAATTCCGGGTCTTATTCCGGGTTTGGTTGTGGCAGTACTATGGCTGGTTGGGAGTTGCATTCTCATAGGCAAAATCCAGGACGGAAAAGTCTTTAAAATTATTATAACCGTCCTCTTGTTTATCCTTTGTGTGGGGGTTTTCGCCGGGGTCCAGATAGGAGCGGCAATAGGAAAAAATGTTTTGCAGGAACAAGCGGACTGGCTGGACAAAGAATTGAAAACGAACGTCAATACCCGCGACCTCCTGGTGGTACGCAGGGGCGTTGATGTTTCACAGCTTCCCGAGGCCATAAACGATCTTGAGCGCAGAATTCCGGGTATGATTGCAAATACCACGATGACGGGCAGGCTTTTGGAGCCCATCTACAAAAAAGCGCTTGCGGAAGGTTTTAAGGTTGTCAGGACAAAAACGGATGCCATCGCCGGCGCTGCCGATGAAGAAGGGCGAATATCCTCGACTATCATTATTAAAAATCTTGTAGAGGAAATTAATGCTGCAATAAAGCGTGTTGTTTTGTATACCCAACTGGTTCTTGCGTTCATACTGGCGCTGGTCCTGGTTATTCGCATTGTGCAGGTCATTAAATCCCGTAAAAAACACGTTGTATTGAGCGATGAGTGAGGTTTTGTAATGGCTGGTGATGTAATGTATATAGATTTTGCTGATGGCATAAAACGGGTAATGAATAATACCAAACTCTATGTCAGGCTGCTTACCGTATTCAAAAACGATACCAATCTGGATGCTCTTGATGCAGCGCTTGCGGCAGGAGACATGGAAAAAGCCCGTGATGCTATTCATACGCTGAAAGGTGTTGCGGCGAATTTGTCGCTTACAGAACTGTACAAACAAAGTCTGGAACTGGAAATTCAGATAAAGGCCGGCGCAGCGGACCCGGCCCAGACGGAAATGGTTAAGACTGTTTTTGCCGTGACCATGCAGGAAATTGATAAGGTTATATCGGAAAATGGATAAAATAATACCCACTATTTTTATAGTCGATGATCAAGACATCAATATCATGATGCTTGAGGAAATACTAAAGGACGATTACAATATAATTACTGCGAAAAACGGCAAAGAGGCGCTGGATAAGCTCCGCACTTCTGTAACGTATCCCAAAATAATTTTGCTTGATGTAATGATGCCGGAAATGACCGGCCGGCAGATGTTCGAGTTTATGAAGACCGATGCTGCATTCAGGCGTATTCCGGTGATTTTTATTACCGCGGAAAATGATTCGGAAAGCGAGCTTTTGGCTGCCGGTGCGGTAGACTTTATCAACAAACCCTTTAATCCGAATATTGTCAAGCTGCGGGTGCAGAACCAGATCGAACTAAAAAACTACAGTGACAGCCTTGAAGAAATGGTCGCGGAAAAAACAACCGAGGTAGCCAAAGCGCTTGATAATGCCCTGCAGGGTCTTGCCAACGTCATTGAACACCGCGACATTGAATCCGGCGAACACGTTAAACGGACTCAGCTGTACGTGCAGGCTTTGTGCGACAGCCTCATTGTCAGCGAATCGCCGTATGCCGGTGAAGTGTTTACCCTTAAACCCGACATCATCATGAAATCAATGGCTCTGCACGATGTTGGCAAGATCGCCATTCCCGACCGCATACTGCTCAAACCGGGCAGACTGGATCCGGACGAATATGAAATAATGAAGACCCATACCACGCGGGGCAAGGAAATTATCGCAGAACTGGGCGATGTCCAATCGTCCCTGTACCTTAAACACTGCGAGGATATCTGTTACGGCCATCACGAACGATGGGACGGCAAGGGCTATCCCCGCCAGTTGAAAGAAACCGAGATTCCCCTGACGGCGCGGCTGGCGGCAGTGGCCGATGTCTACGATGCTCTGGTTTGCGCGCGGGTGTACAAAGCGGCTTTTTCATACACTGAAGCGATCAATATAATTGTTGACGGTAAAGGCACCCAATTCGATCCAATTGTCACCGATACGGTTATAAAAATTCAGGATCGTTTCCATGAAATAGCCGAGACGTATAAGTAGATTCCTATTTTGTTTTCATTACTTCAACGCCGTCCCAGCCTTCCGGGGGCGGGTTACTGGCATATTCGGCGCAGCGGCGGAACATACTCTCTGCGTTGGGATCTTTTCCCATCAGGCGGTATACTTCTTTGAATTTTTCGGCGGCTTCGCGAAATGAGCGGCGGTAATACAATTCCATGCCCTGATTGTGTATCGGCCATGCTCCCACTTCCAACGGATTAAGGGAACGCTTTACCGCATAGATTTTTATCCCTTTGGTTTTTCCTTTAACTGCGACGGTATCAAGCAGCCTGAAATGAAGCGGGGTTTGCGATTTTGTTTTTTGCAGTTCTATATACACAAATTCACTAATAAGCAGCTCTGAATGGTACGTTTTGGTAAGGCCTTCCATGCGCGACGCAAGATTTACCGAGTCGCCTATCACCGTGTAGTCCATTTTACGCTCGCTGCCGATATTGCCAACGGTTACTTCGCCGAAGTTGATGCCAACGCCAATGTGGAATTCCGGTTTGCCCAGCCTGCGCTGGTTTGCATTAAAATCTTCAAGGACATCAATCATGTCAAGGCCGGCAAGTACAGACTGCAGGGCATCGTCCTCATGTTTTTCCGGCGCCCCCCAGAATGCCATAATCGCATCGCCGATGTACTTGTCCACTATTCCCTTGCGGTTGTAGATAATGTCAACCTGCCCGGAAAAATAACGATTCAGTGAATGAACCAGATCATCCGGGGCCATGCCTTCGGAAATGGTGGTAAAGCTGCGAATGTCGGAAAACAGAATGGAAAGGTTGCGATTTTCTCCAACGAGCATTTTTTCGGGGGAGGCAAAGAAACGTTCAATGACGCTCCTGGGAACATATTTCTGGAATATCTGCCGTATGCGTTCTTCTTTTTTACCCGCCAGCACCGCCTCAAACGCATAACGCTTAATCTGCCCATACGCATTATCCAGCTCGCCGATCATTTGATTAAAAGTGAAGGCAAGGTGTCCCGTCTCGTCCTGATACTCAACATCCACCCTGGATGAAAGGTCTGCCGACTGGATGATCTTGTTCATGGTTTTGACAATGCGGCTTAAAGGCCTGGTAAGATGCCCCGCGACCATGATTAACAGAATTGAAGTAAGAAGAATGGCAATGCACAAGGTAATAATAGTCTGCATGGTGATGCGGTTTGCGTCACGGTAAAAGACATCGTTCTTTTCGCTTATCAGCAAATGCCATTGAAAAGGGGCAAAGTAAAATGCCTGAAAAACCCGCTTTTCCCCGCCGATGACGGCGTTTTGTAATCCGGGATTTTCTGCGCGTAACAACTCCAGGAGCGGGCTTCTTTCTTTTTCCTGCATGGTAAAGGGCTTGCTGGTCATAACCGGCTTTCCCGTATCATCCACCGCAAAAATAAGTTCGGTACTGCTCAGGATTATACTTTGCGCATACATTTGAACCGCTTTTTCCGCGGCCTCGACCATGTCCGGTCTGTCTGCATAGTTATTTTCCACCAGCAGCGACCATTGGTTATTGGCGTATTTTTCCAGCTCACCCAGCTTGAATCCCAAAAGCTGCCGGGCAAGCCGGGTTACGCCGTTCAGTGCATTGAAGTATGAAGCGGTTTGGGCAAGGGCAAGGGTAACGATCAGCAGCGGAAGTATAACCAGAAACATTTTCAGGCGTATTTTCATGGCTGCTGCTCGTTATGCTCCCAGATTACATAAAGAGATGTATATTAAATTTGGTTAAAAGCTCCAGACCGCTGGTTAACAATAATGGACGAATGACCTGCCACAGCAGCACAATCTCAATATCACCGTTGGCATGGGGGGCTATTTGACTGGCATCCCAATGCAGACCAAGGCCTTCTTCGGTGAAATAAAAATTGAAACTTAACTCAGGCTCGTCGGAAAAATACATTCCTTCAGAAAGCGATTGTCCTCTTTCCAGGTCGGCATATATCCGCAGTTCTTCATATACAATGTCCCGCAGTCTCCGCTCGTTCTGGAAATTGGTGAATAAGTCATCGATTCGTACCTGTTTAAGATCATCCATATCAAGCACATGGTAACGCGTGCTTTTTCTGAGGAGCTCGCCATTATAGACCTCAACAACACGTTTTACGATTATGCCCAGGTTTTGCGGTTTTTTTACCAGGTCATTTTCCGTACTTTGCATACGCTCTACGACCAGTCCCCAGTTTTCGGAGCTGTTTACATCGATAGTTTCCGCATAGCGCCAGTTGCGAGTCTTGACATCGGCAGCTTCGGGAGACAATCTGCTGCGATAACTGTCCCGTTGTTCGGCAATTATCCGGTTGCTGTACGCTTCAAGGGAATCGCCTGAATACAGGAGTTGATGGAAGTATTTCGCTTGTTCTTCGGGATAGTTCATCCGCAGCAGGGACAGCGCCAGGTCAAGTTGATGGCTGTTACGCGGCTGTTCAGGCTCTAAAAGCACTGTAAAAGTGTAATTTCGCCGGGTAAATTGGACGTTTTCAAGTATTGGCATACTGACGCACGCGGCAATCAGGACCGCCAAAACACAAAATAGGGGGATAAGGTATCTTTTTTTGTTACTCATACTCTTATTATATCATGAAAATAACCGGTGTGCAAGTGGTTTTTTATGTATTGCCAAAACCATCATAATATATTATAATTTTAGTCAGCATTGAATGGCAGGAGGGATACCCCATGAGGATTACCACAAAAGGACGCTATGCGCTCCGTGCAGCGCTTGCGCTTGCGGAAATGGGCAAAAACGGAGAGATGGTTTCTATCAGCAGTCTTGCGGAAGCGGAAGACATACCCTCGGTGTTTTTGGAACAGATTTTCTTTAAGTTGAAAAAAGCGGGAATTGTCCGCTCGGTCCGGGGGCCGAACGGGGGCTTCGCGTTTGATCGCCCGCTGGATTCGCTGACCGTCAGGGAATTATTCGATGCGGCGGGGGAGGAGCTTACCTTAAAGCTGTGTGACCGGCAGGAGCGGGCCTGTGACCGAATGAGCGAGTGCATCAGCCACCGGGTATTTGCCTCTGTCACCGATCAAATCAACAAATACCTGGACAGCCTCACCTTGAAAATGGTACTGGAGAGCAAGAAGTTTAGGTAGACACTTTTGCGCTGCCTTTATCAATAAATTACTCTAAGGGCGTAATTATTAGCCCCTACATGGGGATTATTTCTAACATATACTATAAATGCATTACCGTTAATCGTTAAATAAGTATCTCTTCTGGTATAATCTCCGAGTTCGTTGTTTGAAACAGCATTAATAAGACCTGTTATTTCACCAAGGTTTTTTGGAGTAATGTATACAGCATGCGCACCATCTAAGCCAATAATTTGTGTAATTTTACCTTCGGTTTTTGATATAGTTCCTAAGAATATACCATTCCTTGTTAAAGATGGTTCATCCAGGTCATCACGTAAATTTGCATTTAATACCGCAGCTTGATTCACTCCATATAAATTTTCGATTGCTCCAAGTGTCAATGAACCCCAATATATTGGTCCTTCTAAAGAAGTCATTTCATTAAATTGAGCTGTGTATGTTCCGCTGGCAATTACGGTTGTTGGGAAAGCAGGAAGCCAGCCTGTAAAATTATGATTTGCCTTTTCGGGTGTTGGAATATTCAAGGTATTAAAAACTGTTCCCCATTCCACATTATCAATAGTGGTTTCATCTCCGTCTACATTAAATGTAATGGTAAACTTTTTAATTTCCCATTGAGCGTTAATTGTTGTATCTTCTGTAATGTCATCATTTTCAATATCAAAATCCCAGCCGTCAAAATCGTGACCATCTTTTGTGGGATTGGCTGGCACTTCTGACGAGGGGATTTTTGTATTAACTGGGACTTGAATAATATCAATTATAACATCGCCGTTTTTAAAAGTTACGGTATGTTCTATAAGGTTATTCCCATTAAGGTTATCCCCATTAGGGCAGGAAATAACAGCCAAACTTAAAATAACAAATAGACCTACAAATGCCTTTTTCATATAAAAACCCTCTTTATATTCATATTGTACCACGAAATAATAACCAATATCAATACAAAAAATCTTCCATGTCTCGCAGTATGCCTGATAAGCTGGTAAAACTGGTTTTGGTTTCCGGTAAGGATTGCAGGAAGTGAACGCCGTATTGTTTTTTGATGAGGCGGGCGTCCAATACGGCAACGACGCCGCGGTCGCTGGAGCGGCGCATGAGCCGGCCAAAGCCCTGTTTGAATTTCATGACTGCTTCGGGCAGGGAAAGTTCCATGAAAGGATTGCCGCCGTTTTGTTCCACCGCTTCGCGGCGGGCTTCAAAAACCGGATCGTTCGGTGTTCTGAATGGCAGGCGGCAGAGGATTACCAGACGCAGGGTGTCGCCCGGCGCGTCCACTCCTTCCCAGAACGAGTCGGTGGCAAAAAGCACCGAGTGAGTGTCGGCGAGGAAGGTTTGTAAAAGCCGCGTGCGATCATCGTCGCCTTGTTTCAGACAGCGTATGCCCAGGGATTGTAATGCAGGGTGGGCGGCAAGCCAGGCGCTTTGCAGGGACTGGTATGAAGTAAACAGTATCAGGGCGGAACCGCCGGCAATGGCGGCAAGCTCACCTACCGAGTGGTTCACAAAATCCTGATAGTCCGGGTCGTCGGGCAAAGGGGCGTTGTTGGGGGCGGCGAGCAGCACTGCGCTGGAGTAGGGAAACGGCGAAGGGAAACAGCCGGTGAGAAATGGCCGGTCTGCGATAAGGCCTGCGCCGGTGCGGCATGCCCAGTAGTTAAAACTGCCGCTGACCGCAAGGGTAGCGGAAACACATATAATGGTTTTGTGCGGCGAAAAAAGACTTCCTTTTAAACTTTCGGCAAGATCCACCGGGCTTTGGGTAAATGCTGCCCATGCATCGGTTGAAGAGCCGCGCCGCTCGATCCACATTACCTCGCTGTGCCGTTCTTGATAACCGGTAAACGCCGCGCAGATTCCGGCTATGTTTTCAAAGCGGCGCAGTATGACCATTATTTCCCAGACCGAACTATCGTCATCGGTTTCTTCGGGAAGCAGTTCGATGCATTTGCGTACTTTTGCGGTAAAGGCGAGTAATTTTTTGCTGAGGGTGTTAAATAGGGGAAAGAGCGCCGCATGTGCGCCGTTATTGTTTCTGTTAGGCGAAAACCGGAATGTCCCCTCGAATCCGCAGAGTTCCAGCGCCGGTTTGTCCAGTTCCGATGCGGCCTTGCGTATGCCGTCAAGCGCGGTGACAAAGGTATTCAGGCTGATGTCGCCGTCAGGCAATAGGGAGCAGAGGCGGGGCAGTAGTCCGGTGCGCATTATCTTGCGTTTCCGGTACAAGCGCCCTATATGACGCATAATGCCCAGTTTGCTGAATTCTTTTGAGAAAAATGAAGTGGCGGCACCTTCAATGGTATGGGCTTCATCGATAATTACCCGCGCGTAGGGTGGCAGCACGACCGCCGCTTCATATCCGGCGCCTTCACGCCGCGCCGCCAAATCGGCAAAAAGCAGATGATGATTAACGACTACAATACGCGCGGCGGCAGCTTCCTTGCGCAGGAGCTGAATAAAACAATGGTGCAGGTGCGGGCACCGCTTTCCCATACACAATTCCGAATCTGAACAAACCTGTGACCATACCTGTTCCGCCGGAGTAAAGGAAAGTTCATCTTTCCCTCCCGATTTGCTATTTTGAGCCCAGCTTGCAATGCGATTAATCGCTGTGTGTTCATCACTGCCCGCCAATTCCGGTTCGTGCATGGCATCTTCCAGCCGCCTGAGGCACAGGTAATTCCCTCTGCCTTTTACCAGCACCGCCTTGAGCTTTACGCCCGTTGCCGCCTGCACCAAAGGAATGTCCTTGCCAAAAAGCTGCTGTTGCAGCGTAATGGTGGCGGTGGAAATAACCACCCGTTCGCGGGTTTCAGCGGCAAAATACAGGGCGGGGAGCAGGTAGGCAAACGATTTTCCCACGCCGGTTCCCGCCTCGGCTGCGCCAATGGCATCCTCGTTGAAACAGCGGATTATCAGTTTCATGAGATCAAGCTGCGCCTGCCGCGGCTCAAATTGCTCCAGGCGGGAGGCGACACTGCCTCCTTCGCGCAGGGTATCAAGGATGTGGGTTTTATGCAGTTTCACTCTTGTTTTTTATACCGCAATTTCCAGCAACTCCAACGCGCGGTCTATTCGCTGCAGGGATCGGTCAACGCCGAGCAGGCGCAGGGAGCCGAAGAGGGGAGGGCTGACGCGGCTGCCGGTGATGGCGACGCGCAGGGGCATCATGAGATCGCCGAGTTTGACGGTGTTTTTTTCGGCCTGTTCTTTGATGTATGTTTCAGCGGCCGCGTCGTCGTGCGCTTCTACCAGTGCTGGCGTTAATGCCTTGCCCAACTGCAACAGCGCAATGGTACCGGCAACGTCGGCTTTTTTCGGGATAAATTCTTCTGGAGCGGGAAGTTTAGGTTCGCTGAACAAATAAGCAATTTTCGCGGGTGCCTCATGCAGGAAAACCAGCCGCTCCTTCACCAACGCCATCGCCGCAACAAAAATTTCGTGTTGCTCTGCGGTCGGATTCTTGCTTTTTTTATCTCCTTCGTGTCGCGAACCTTCGGTTCGATGTGCCTCTGTGTGAGCCTCTTCTTCGAAAAGCCCTGCCTCAATCGCGTACGGCAGGCAAAGTTCGGCAAGTTCGGTATCGCTTTTCATTCTGATGTATTGCCCGTTGAACCAGTCCAGTTTTTTATAATCGAAAATGGCCGGGGCTTTATTGAGCTTGTCCAGGCTGAACAGGCGTTCAAGTTCTTTCAGGTTGTATAATTCCGTTCCTTCCTCGTACGAAGCTCCCAGCAGAGCAACGTAATTGATTAAGGCTTCCGGTAAATAGCCTTGCTTGCGGAATTCGTCGATGCTGGTTGCGCCATGCCGCTTGCTGAGTTTTTTGCCGTCCTGCCCCATTACCATGGGAAGATGGCAGAATTCAGGGGGATTCCAGCCAAAACTCCGGTACATGATCACATGGAGCGGAGTTGATGCAAGCCATTCCTGGGCGCGCAGGACATGGCTTATTTCCATAAGATGATCGTCTACCACATTTGCCAAATGGTAGGTGGGAAAGCCGTCTGACTTTAACAGTACCGGATCAGGGTTTACATCGTCATTTTTCCATTCAATGTCGCCTAATAGGTAATCGCTGAATTTGGTTGTTTCGCCTAACGGTATGTTCAGCCGTATTGTATGGGCCTCGCCCGCTGCGGCGCGTTTTGCCGCTTCTTCCGGCGAAACGGTACGGCAATGGCGGTCATAGCCGGTTTGCGAAGAATGGGCTGCCTCGCGTTCCTGCCGTATCTGGTCGATGCGTTCGGCGGAACAAAAACAGTAGTATGCCTGCCCCTTGCTGACCAGCTCATTGGCATATTGTTGGTACAGGGCAGTCCGCTCGGACTGAATGTACGGGGTAAACCTTCCTGGGGCATTTGGCCCTTCGTCCCAGCGTATGCCCAGCCAGTCAAATGTATCGTAGAGGTTTTGCACAAACTGTGGTTCAAAACGGGTGCGGTCGGTGTCTTCCAGCCGCAGAATAAAAGAGCCGCTGCGGGAACGGGCAAACAAATAATTAAACAATGCGGTTCTGATACCGCCAATATGCTGCAGGCCCGTTGGTGACGGGGCATAACGATCTCTTACACCCATATTACTCTACCTTAAAGCGCGCAATTTCTTTTACCAATAGATCAATGTTTCTGCGATTCATGTTGCAGATATCACTGACGCGGTTAATGGCCATATTCATTTGATCTGCTCCCGATGCCATTTCGTTTATACCGCCGGTTATTTCCTGGGTTATTTTTTCAAGGTTTGTGCTCTCCTGTATTACTTCTTTGCTGCCGCTCAGCATTTCCTGAGAACCGTTTCGTACCAGCCGGGTTGTTTCATTTACATTGCTGACCCCTTCAAGTATCTGTTTGCTTCCCGCGCCCTGTTCTTCCATCGCGTTTCGGATAAGCGCTTCCTGTTCTGTTACCGTTTTGACATTTGAATCAATGGCGCTGAATTTGTCCATTACATTTTCGGTTGAGCGAGAGATCTTATCGATGGATTCTTTTATTTTTTTCAAAACGGCAACAATGGTTTGGGATTGCCGGCTGGAACTTTCCGCCAGTTTGCGAATTTCTCCGGCGACAACCGCAAAGCCTTTTCCGGATTCGCCCGCATGAGCCGCTTCTATTGCGGCGTTCATCGAAAGAAGATTTGTCTGGCTGGCAATATTTTCCATAACGGAGTTAATCTCCAAAAGCCCTTCGGACTCGCGGGCGATTTCCTGAATATCTGCTGCCACTGCATGTAATCCCGAATGGCCTGCATTGGATGCGTCTCTGAGTGCATGCACATTATTGGCGTTTCTGACAAGCGTGTCGGTAACGGAACGGGTATTGGCAACCATTTCCTCAATGGCGGATGAAGCTTGTGCAATATTGGCGCTTTGGTTTTCAACATGTTGATTCAGCTTATTGATGTTTCCAACAACCTGTTCCATGGTCGCGTGAGTTTCGCTGACACTGGCGCTTTGATTTAATATACGGCTTTGTATGCTGCGAATATTGGCAGTTATCTCGTTGATCGCCGCGGCAGTTTCGGTCATGTTGCTGGCAAGCTCATTACCGGTATCAGACAGCGCTTTAGTCTGTTCTTTTATATTGACAATCAAGCTGCTGATTTTATCCAATGTCATATTGAAGGAGTTTGCCAGTTCTCCCATCTCATTTTCCTTGATGGTATCGATTCGTTTCGTCAAATCTCCATCGCCCTGGGCGATTTCTTTTAATATATCGTTGATTTCCTTAATCGGCTTGAAAATCATCCGCAGGAAAATCATAATCAGCACAATGCCAAGTAAAATGGAAATGACGCCGATTATTGCCTGCTGTATTTCATTTGCTATAATGGCGTTATGCAGATTTTCTCCGTCAAAATCGCAGCCGATTATCCCCACGACTCTTCCTGCGGAATTTCTTATGGGGGTATACACTGAAATAAGCCAGCCCCATTCTCCCTGATCTACCAGGCCGGAAACTTCGGTTTGCTGGGAACCCCACACTTTTTTGAATGCGTTGTCATAGTCCGCAACATCCTGTTCTTCTCCCAATGCGGAAAAATTCTCCTCGTCATCTGGAGGAGCGGAGCCGTCAATAATAAACTGCCAGATATGCCCGCTTTTGGGCGTCATGGTGTACAAATAAAGGCAGCCTGAAGACTCTTTTAACTGCAACAGTTTTATTCTGGTTTCTTCATAGAAAGGATCGTTGATATCCAGCGATTTGCTCAATGCTTCAAAAGAATTACCGTCAATCATGGAGGCCGCTTTTTCCACGATTTGAATGCCCTGTTCGGCAAAGGTATCAATTACGGTCTTTGACAGCTGTCGTACTCCCATCAGAATCAGTGTCACGACCAGGACAATGATAAAAGTGATGAAAAAAGCGATAAGGCGAAACTTGAGTGAATTAATGATTTTCATATCCAGAGTTTCTCACATAAAGGCCATTGATATCAAGTGGTGTTAATCAACAGCGTTATCGTCTTCCAGCTTTCGGTGCAGTGTTTTTCGGCCTATACCCAGAGATTCGGCGGCTTTGCTTTTGTTGCCATTATGATAATCGATGGCGGCGCGGATAATGGTTTTTTCCGCTTCCTCAAGGGTGCCGTCCAGGGGGATGCGTACCCAGTTTTCATTAGAAGATGCGCCTTGCCTGGAAGGCACGGATTGCAAGGTGGGGGGCAAATCGCCTTCGGTGATGAGCTTTGCGCTGCACATAACCACGGCGCTTTCGATACAGTTCTGCAGTTCGCGGATATTGCCCGGCCAGTCATAAGCGCAAAGGCGGGAATATGCCTTTTCATCGATTCCTTCAATGGCCTTGTCGTTTTCAGCGGCGAATTTCTTCAGAAAGCTGGCTGCCAGCATGGGAATATCGTCTTTTCGATCGCGTAATGGGGGGACCGCTATGCTTACGACATTAAGGCGGAAGTAGAGGTCTTCGCGGAAATTGCCTTTTGCGATTTCTTCCTTGAGGTCTTTGTTGGTGGCGGCGATAATGCGGACATCGGTTTCGATGGTTTCTTCGCTGCCAACCCGCTCAAATTCCCTTTCTTGCAGGACTCGCAGCAGCTTTATCTGAATGTTTTGATCTATTTCGCCTATCTCATCCAGAAAAAGGGTTCCCCCGTTGGCAAGTTCAAAACGGCCCCGCCGCCTTGATACCGCGCCGGTAAAGGCTCCTTTTTCATGGCCGAATAATTCGCTTTCCAGAAGGCTTGCGGAAAGAGCGGCGCAATTGACCTTTATCAATGGCTTGCCCTTGCGGGGTGAAAGTTCATGGATTGCATCGGCGACCAGTTCTTTCCCTACGCCGGATTCCCCGGTAATTAACACCGACGCTTTGGTCGGCGCAACGCGGCTTATCGTGTCAATCGTTTTTTGCATAACGGATGATTTGCCGATCATGTTTTTTGACAGGCGCCCGCGTTCGATATCCGCTTCCAGATCACGGTTTCGTAAAACCAGTTCCCTGTTTTCCAGGGCGCGCTTTACCAGCAGGGACAATCGATCCAGGTTAAGCGGTTTGGTAAGAAAATCCCATGCCCCGTCGCGCATGGCATTGACCGCAGTTTCCACCGATCCGTGGCCGGTTAAAATAATCACCGGGAAACCGGGGCTTTCGGCCAGTATGCGGCGCATCAGTTCGGCGCCGTCCATGCCGGTCATTCGCAAGTCGGTAATGACCAGATCAATATCGCCTTTGCCAAACAGTTTCCAGCCTTCTTCTCCGTCAGCGGCGCAGGCTGTATGGTAACCGTCCATGGCAAGCGCTTCCGCAAGCCCTTCGCGGATATTTTTTTCATCGTCAACAATTAAAATTTTGAATTTCATTTTAACTCCGTTTTTTGTTCTGAACTGTTATACGCAATCATGCGCCGCTCTTTCCGGTACACAGGCAGGAGAATTTCAAAATTAGTTCCGCCTCCTTCCCGCGATTCTACCGATATTTCCCCCTGGTGCTCTCTGATAATTTTATACACAAGGGTAAGTCCCAGGCCAGTTCCGTTATCTCTGGTAGTAAAATACGGTTCAAAAATTTTTTTAAGATTTTCCTCGCTGATGCCAATGCCGGTATCGCATATACTTATCCGTATCTCGTTGTCTGCTTCCATGGCTGCGATGGTCAAAAGGCCGCCCGTGGGCATTGCGGACTTGGCATTTTTGATAAGGTTAAGAAAAACCTGTTTCATACAGCGCTCGTCAATAAGCGCGGGGGGGAGTTTTTCATCAAGCTCAAGCAGCAGGTGAATATTGGATTGTTCCAGTTCAGTTTTTATAAATTCGGCAATCTCGGTGATTATGGGGTTGATGTTTTCTTTACGCAGATCAAGCGTCATGGGACGCACGGCAAACAGAAAATCGACGACGATACGGTTCAGCCGGTCAACCTCTTCGTTCAGTATGCCGAAATACTTGTCGATTAACGCATTGGGCTGTTCGATTTTTGCGCTTTTTTGCAGCAATTGCAGATGAATCGATATGGAACCAAGCGGATTTTTTATCTCGTGGGCAACTCCGGCGGCAAGGGTGGTAAGGCTGGCAAGGTTTTCGGCCCGGCGCAGCTGTATTTCCCTGTTTCGTTTTTCGGTGATGTCTTCGATATATACAAGGGAACCGGTTATTCGCTTCCTGTCTACCAGCGGATACACGCTGATCGAAAGCAGGCGGTTATGGCCTTGCGATTCAATCTCCATTTCATGTTCCAGAACCCGATCGCCATTCTGAAGCGTTTGTTTAAAAAAAACGGCATATTGTTCGGGAACAAGCTGCCACAGGGGTTCCCGGTAAAGCGAAGATTCAGACTGACCCAGGGGCAAAAGACGCAGGGCAGATTTGTTAGCGGTTATCAGAAAATGCTTTTCATTGCAGACCAGAATACCCGAAGGCAGCGAGTTAAGCACTGTTTCCAGCCGGAATATTTCCCCCGATGCGGAAACAATGAGTTCCCGGCATTGCTCTGCGGTAAGTCTTTCAATCTTGCTGAGAGCTCTCCGGTAAAATCCGCTCATATCAGCCCGCCATATTTTCCCGAAGGTTATGAAACAGCGATTCCAGAGCCAGTTCGGGTTTTTGGTTCCAAACACCGTAAGCCGCCTGAGCTTCTCCAATATATTTTCGCCATGCATCGCTGCAGGCGATGAAGGCGCACGATTGCTCTGTTGTCTGCTGATTAAGTGAGGATGATACAAGGTCAAGAGTCATGGCAAGGAATCGGGGAAAAGATCGTCCTTCAAAATGACCGCTGCGGGAAAGTAATGCTGCGATTACTTCTTTGGCATCTGACAAGCGTTCGAATGCGGCAGCTTCGGCAATGGGGGCGCAATAACTGCCAATGGCCTTTATCGCCGGTGAAATGTCGCCGCCAAAGGCGGTGCTGCCATAGGCAGCATTGCGGCTTTTGGCGGAGATGGCGGCAGCGCGCGCGACAGCGGCGACAAAGAATGCCGCCAGGGGAAGTAATTTTTCCGATGACTGCGGAAGAAACGAATCGAGATAGGCTTCCACTGAGCTGGATGCAGAATCTCTGAAAATCCTGCGAATAATTTCATGTTCTTCATCGGCGCTGCGCGCGACAAAACGATACGGCCGCAGCCGCGATATAATGGTAGCCAACAGGGCTTCCCGTCTTTGCACTGTAAGGATAATACTGATCGTTTCAGGCGGCTCTTCAAGCAGTTTAAGCAAAGAATTGCGCGCTTCGTCTTTCATGCGATCGGCGTTTTCTATGATGAGCGTTTTTCGTTTTCCTGCCGGAGACAGGCGGCTCCAATATGCGGCCTTGCGTATTTGAGCAATGGGGATGGTCTCGCTTATACATTCATCTTCAAGTTTGAATGCGTTTTTTACCAGAGATTCTACGTGTTTTTCAATCGCGGTAATGTTTTTTGCAGCAAGAGTGTCAACTGTAAGCGATTCAAATTCATCGATTTCTTCTTCCAGTGATTGTAAAAGGGACAATGGATTAATCCTGCCTGATTTTGACTCATGTTCCCAGATAGCCGGAGCAAAGCGCGCCAATAACTTTCGCAGTGATCGGATAAAAAGCGAACGCCCCGGCATTGACGCGGGATCCCGCAGAAAGGCTGCCCGTGACGCGGCTATTTCCGCGGCAAAATTCCGGGGGCCAATCATTACCAGATCGGAATGGAGCAATAAACGATGCCGGCCGCAGGCAGCGCAATCGCATTTCCAGGGTGCGTTGTTTTCCGCGCCGCTGCCAGTGCAGGAAAGCGCCCGCGCGGTTTCCATAGCGGCGCTGCCTTTCCCCGATGCCGCCGGCCCAAAAAACAGCATCGAAGGGGCAAGCCTATTTGCAAGAATATCAGCCTTAAGCTGATCCGTTGCTGCCTGCGCAATGATATTCTCAAACACCGTTATACCTCCCCCAAAGCCAAACAAGCGATTCCGGCAACTCTTCCCTGATCCCCATAATTAACGGCAGCAGTATTTCCGCAAAAATACTGTTTCCCAGAAGAAGATCAGTGTCTATAAAGGACTGGATGCTCATCAGAAAAAGAAAAAGGCAAACGATAATAAGCCCTTCCGCCAGACCAAACAAAAAACCCAACAGGCGATCTATACCGCCAAGCCGTATTCCTTCGATAATGTGTTTTAACATTATTTCAAGTATTTTTATAATCACAAAGACAGCCAAAAAAATCGCGGCAAAGGCAATAATTTCGGGGATGGCTTTTACTTCCGGCATAAACTGTTCACGCACAAGCAGGGCTCCGCTCCTGAAAAAAAGCACTGCCGCCAGCAATCCAAAAACCACCGCCGCCATCGACAATAATTCGCTGACAAGACCCCGCACCGCGCAACGCAGGGCTGATATTCCAATAATGGCTATAAAAATAATGTCAATTATTGCCATATAGTATACAATCACTGATAATTTCGGCGCCGTCAAGACTGCCGATTCGCCGTGCCGCTTCTGCCATTGCCTCTTGCCGGCTGACGTCTTCCGCAATGGCGTTGACGGTGCGGGAAAAGTTTTCCGCGCTGCCGCGCACCTCAGTTGCGGTCAATACCATCGCTGCTCCTTCCCGCTCGAAAAACCGGGCATTTTCCACCTGATCGCCCCTGGTGCCTGATCCGCTGAGCGGTATCAGAAGCATGGGTTTGCCAAGGGCGGCGCTTTCCCAAACCGTACCGGCCCCGCTGCGTCCCAGAATCAGTTCCGCCGCAGCAAGAACATGGGGCATTTCTGCTTTGATGTAGGGAAGGGGGATGTAGCCCTTTGTTCCCGGCAAAGCCTGATGATCGGGTCCATGTTGATGTACCACGGTGTAATGGCGGCACAGTTCCTTCAGGCCATCGCTGACCAGTGTGTTTACTTCTTTTGCTCCCTGGCTGCCTCCCAACACCAGCAGAATCCGTTCATTTGATCCAAGCCCCAAAAACGCCCGTCCCTTGGATGGATCGGCGGTGCGGAAAGCGCGGCGTACCGGGTTACCGCTTACCGTTATTCGGTCATGCAAAGAATGGGGCAGAAACCGAATCGTATCCGCGTATGTAACAAAAACCCTGCCTCCGGTTTTGCGGACAAAACGCAGATTAAGTTTTGTCGCAAGGCCGGGGCTAAAATCAGATTCATGGGTGAAGACCGGAATTCCCAATGAGGCGGCAGCGGCGCAGGGCGGTACGCTGACGAATCCGCCTTTGGAAAAAAGTATGTCCGCCTTTTGTTTTTTGAGTATACGCCGTGCCGCAAAAAAACCGGCAACGACCCTGAACATATCCGGTATTGTTTTCAGAGTGAAGTAGCGCCTGAGTCTTCCCGCTGGTATGCCGAAAAATTCCAGACCCGCCCCTTCTACAATAGAACGATCCATACCGGCATTTGAGCCAATCCAGAATATTCGGTACTGTTGTTCCGCCAGCTTGTCTTTCAGTCTTTCGGCAACAGCCAAACCGGGGTATATATGTCCGCCGGTACCTCCACCCGTAAAAGCGATGTTCACTTTTGGCTATTTTACCGCGGCGATAATTTCACTTATAATTTTATCAGCATTTTCATAAGCCACCTGGCAGGTGCCTACTGCCTTGTGTCCGCCGCCGCCGTATTTTAACATAAGGCTGCCTACATCGACTGTGGCGGTTTTATTTATGATGCTATAACCTACGGTGACCACACAGTTTACATTTTTCTTGCCGTCTACCACCCAAACGGAAATATTTTGTTCGGGGAAGACAGTATACAGCAGAAAGCGGTTGCCCGCGTGTATGGTTTCAATATTTCGCAGGTCAACATATATGGCATTGCCTTCGAGCTTTGCGTGTTTTTTTACCATTGCGATAAAGTTATTATGCTGTTCAAAGTAGATATCAATGCGTTCTTTCACATCGCTTAAGGCCATAATTTCTTCGATAGGTTTGGAAAGCGTCTCTTTGGCAAGTTTCTTCATTAAATCAAAATTGCTTATGGTGAAGTTGCGTATTCTGCCCAGTCCGGTGCGGGGATCAGCGATAAAACCGAGTAGTACCCAACCGGAAGGGTTCATGATTTCATCAACGGTAAGATCCGCTGAATCCATTTTATCGACATATTTGATCATTTCGGCGAATTGTCCCAGCTTTGCCTCGCCGCCGTAGTAATCGTATATAACACGGGCGCAGCTTGGCGCCTGTTTTGATGCCCCTTCGAACTGAATATTGCCCCCCAGCCGTTCTTCTTCGCTGGAATGGTGGTCAAACCAAAGCCCGCATCCCTGAATATAGGGAACATTAGCGACTATATCATTTTTTGTCGCCTGGACAAGCCCATCCTGAATGTCCTTTGGATGCACAAAAAGCCATTCATCAATAAGCCCAAGGCTTTCCAGAAGAGCGCCGCAAGCCAAACCATCAAAATCAGACCGTGTAATTAAACGCATATTTAGTCTCCTTTTATGTACATTTATTATACTGTCTTTGGGGTCTTTTTGACAAGGTTTTATTAGTAAGTCTGGAAGAAAAATTTCTTGACCAAATTCAATTTGTGATGTTAATATATTATATGGCTAAATGCCAATAAACCATAAAAGAGGCCGACAATGGTAAAAAACGTATGTTTTTGGGTAGTTTTGGCACTCCTGATAAGCTTTACGGTATTTTGCGGCTGCTCAGGAGAGACTGGGGGCGATGCCCGCAGAAATGGAGATGAACTAGGAACATTCAAAAGTTTGAGCGCAGAGACAGAAGCACAGATTAAATCTGATTTTTTGCATTTCTATTTTGTCGCTCCGCACTTACCGGATGATGAAGTTTACATTGACCATTATTTTGGGAACTACAATGGTTTGGAAGTGGTTGCCTTCTTGCCCTACATATATCTGACATGGCTGTGTACCAATCGTTTTGTCTTCATATGTGATGACGACGTAATAGGTTTTGAATTCCCTTATCAGGTTGCCATGCTTGCCTGGAAACCGGGTGTACATTCTGAAACTGGCCAGTTTTATGAAATATGGGAAGCGATTGATTTAGGACTGCTGACGCGAGATGATATCCAAAGCATGGGTGGGGTGTGCTACGATTTGGAGCCTTACGAAGACTTGGATTCCGAAATAGAAAGACAGATTAAGCAGGACTATTTTGATTATTATGGTCTTGATTATGGTCCTGATGATGATTGGTTTAATGATTTTCGGATCGATTGTTATTTTGGCACATACAATGGGTATGCAATAATAGTGAAACTAGGTGTTTGGGACTCGTCGACGAACATCTTTGTTTACGATTATCTTTTCAGATTTGGTATCAGTGCTGCAATGTTTGCCTGTAAGCTAGGTACAAATTCAGAAAGTGGTCGCCCTTATTTGATATTACAGGATCACTGGATAGCATCGGACAAAGATAGAGAAGATGTAATTGATTATAGAGACATTCTGACAGAGGAAGATGCAAGAAGTATGTGGAAGCAATATTTAGCACAGATTTATGGGAGAATAAAATGAAGAAAAAAATGGTATTTGTTTTATGGTTGCTTCTGCCTCTCAGCATATTACTGTTGCAATGCAAGTTTGAAGCCCCGGGATCTGGTATTGGAAAAAGCACACACCGTAGTACCGCTGACGAATTTTTCGAAAAAAAACATTATTCTAATGCTTCCTTGGAAGAATATTTTACGGACAATCTGGTGCTTGTAGTGCTTGACAAGACGTCATCAATGAATTTCAGGCCATGGACACCGGAAGATTTTCAGGATATCCCCGGCATTGTCCGTGTTACTGACTTAAGCGCGCCAACAATGGAAGTGGTGCAACAGCAGCTAATGGCCGAAGCATCAGGTGATTGGAGTAAGCTCAAAGAACGCATTGAACTTGGTATGTTGATTGATGATGTGAACAAATTCAGAAGGATACTCGCCCTTGAATTAGCGGCTCCGGGTAAGGAAAATGTGTTGCAAACAATAACATTGCTCGAACAAAGGGAAGGCATTCTGTACGCCGGGCCCGATTATTTCATGGAATTTTGCGCGTTGCCAAATCCGCTTCCTTCTCAGTTTTATGGTCAATCGCCCGCGCTTAACGGCGCTTCCCTGCCGGCAGCCTGGGACATTATTAATATCGCTCACAGTTTTATAAGGGTTGGGGTTATAGATACCGGTATATATGCGGATCATCCGGCATTGGCCAACCGGATAGACCAAAACTTGAGCCGCGATTTTTTTGCCGGAAACCAGTATGGTGGTGGCACTCCCTTTGTAGATGACGATCCTGATAGCCATGGAACACCAATAGCGGGAATTATAGCAGCTAACGGAGCCGTCGTTATCGGTGTATGTTGGGATATACAATTGGTTTCATTGAAGGTGTCGGGGCCGCCGCCTAATCTCCAGCCTAGTGCTGCAAGAGTAATAACTGCTATTACCTATGCCAATGGTAGCAATATTCCTATCCTCAATTTAAGTGCCACCTTGCTCAATTCATCTTCCGCCTCTCTTTATTTACCCCTCTATAATGCAATCGATAGTTATCCGGGGCTTATTGTCTGTTCTGCAGGCAATTTTAACCCTTGGACTGTTAATAATGCTGATAATGACTATACAGAACGTTACCCTTCCAACTGGACTAAAACTAATCATTATAATTATGCAGAACTTACCAATCTTATTACGGTAGGCGCATTAAACCATGGTGGTACTGAGCGCTGGGTGGAGGGTACTACTAGAGGTTCCCATTATGGCGCTACAACCGTTGACCTTTTCGCTCCTGGTCAGGGTATTTATACGGCAGATAAGAATGGTGGTTACCATTCCTTTACTGGTACTTCCTACGCAACTCCATTTGTCACCGGTGTTGCAGCGTTGGTTAAATCGTTACATCCATGGATGACTGCTGCGCAGTTAAAACAAATCATTAATGAAAGCACCCAACCAGTTACAAGCTTAAGCGGTTTTTGTAAAACCGGCGGAAAGCTGAATGCTGATAATGCGGTGAGAAACTTTACGTCTAATGGTGTTCCGATTAATGGACTTGCAATTATTGGATCAATGGACATTAATTTTAACAGCATTGGGCTTACCGGGCGATTTTATCTTTTTGACAATAACATTTACAATGGTTCGTACTATAGGACATGGGCAATTGTCGAAGTAGGAGGAGGTCTTTCATACCCAATATCGTATGATCCGCTTACTAACTATGATTATGTGGAATGGGATCCTCTTCCCGTCGAAATAACAGATTATATGATGCAGTCTGGTGCTACGTATTTATACGGCCATTTTAATGTACTGGTTCCTGTTTTGTCCACAACGGGAACTGCCTATATTGCACATGGGTTTTATTTTGATATTTACAGTTCCGGAGTTGAAATATATCATTCTAATATGATATATGAGGTAGATAGTATGCTTCCCGGTGACATGAGGAAAATAAAAGTTCAGCATGGCAACGGAAGAATATGGTAACAGAAATGGGGCTTTCGAGGTATGCAGAGTGCTTGACACTCTGCGTGCCTTGGTAAACCAGATGGTGCCATTAGTTATTATCATAGTAGCGTCTGGTACTGGTCTGACGGTATGTCTGCCACATCATTGCTGTAAAAGCTCACTTTCATAAAAAAACGCATTGAAAAAACTCAAATAACGTCATTCGACAAAAATCTGCGTAATATACCAGTTATAGAACTGATTTTGCTGATACTGTAAAAATGCATTAATATGCTTCATAAATCATCCCCATTACTCCCGTAAAACGGCCATTGAAAGGGGCGACCCCGACACCTTAATATATGTCAATGCTAATGGTATATCAAATACAAGTCATACATACTTTCTATATCGTCTGCTGTCATGAAGTCGTTGTAATCAAGCTCTGCCAGTGATCCAGGTCCTATTATATAAAATTGACCATTTTCGGAATTCCAGGCATACATAGTAGCCACATGAGAAAAACTAAACTCAAAACCACCAACATTTATTATACTTATTGCAGGCAATGTGCTCTGCATTACCATTATTACATAGTCATTGTAAGTACCTAAATAATAGTCAAACCAAACATGATTAATAGAAGGTATATATAACTGTTCATATTCAGGAAGAGCAGTATAATAATCAAGCTTCATTTGCCTTTCTGTTTCCGCACTTAAGCCTAAACTTTCAAAATCTCCATTCCACATATCACATGCTAAATATAGTGCATATATATTGTGCAGATCGTCCAGTGTCAGCAGGTTAAGTGCATAATACATATACGTTATATCATCCGCATCATAAAAGTGACCGTTTGCGGAATTTCCGTCCTGTTTCCAGAGAAGCATTTTGGTATCCAAACGAGGGAAATCGAAGATTAAATCCTCGATGACAAAACCTGACAAGGAACGCTGATTCCCCAGAAACACTATTATTTCATAGCCATTGTAATTGCCTATGTAATAGTCAATCTGAACATCATCAATAGAGAGAGACAATTGTCCTTGCGGATCGAGATAGGTATGCAAAAAATCAAACTTTATTTGCCTTTCTGTTTCTGCACTTAAACCTTCGAATGTTCCCACTTCAATTCTGCGGGCATCGCCCCCAGCCTCTCCTGCGCAGCCGTAAAACACCGTAAAGCTTATCAAAAGTACCAAAACTGCCCAAAAACCAGTGTGTTTTTTTGCCATTGTCGGCCTCCTGGAAAATATAGTTATACTCTAAATATACGCTCTATTTCACCTTTTGGTCAACTAAAATCGCAATTTTTGATACTATATCTAGGCCGTACCCTAGCATCAGGCACTTCGTAGTGCATCTGATCGCCCGTCTGCCCTCTGGCGGCGGCAAAAAATAAGCCACCCCAAGAGGTGGCTTAAAACAACGTCAGTTACTGAAAATCAAGGATTGTCCCTCGAACTAATACCCTCCGTAGATTGTATTGGTTCTGATTTTTCTCATGTCACCGGAAGGAATAGTTCCCGGAAGCGAGTATGATACATACGCATAATTTAACTGAACTCCGGAATTGCTTATTCCATAAGAAAACATATAATTAAAATAAAGATTTCCTGTTACGGACAAAGTAGGGACAGCCACAAAAAAAACACCGTTTACACTGCTAATACCAATTTGAATTATGTAATCTGATATTTCAGAAGGAACAGGACCCAACTGTACATAACCGGGGTGAGTAGTTGGGTGATACGATATGGGATATGAATTGAACCCCATTTCAGTAATTGTCCAACGCCCATTGTCAAAAAGATGAAATTTCCCAATAGGTCCAATGCCATTAAAACTAATGTCAATTGATCCTATAATCGGAACGTGTGTCACTGCCTTATATGCATTGAGTTTTCCGCTGGTAGCGCATAAACCGCTGAGCTGCGGAAGCTCATCGACACTGGCTAAAAGAAGTATCTTTAATTCTGGGGCTGTCATATGCAGGTAATGTAACGATTTAACCAGCGCCGCAACACCGGTGACGAAGGGAGCTGCCATGGAGGTCCCTGACAGAGGCTCATATCCGGAATTGATAAAGGTACTCCATATACCAGTGCCAGGAGCGAATAGGTCAACGCTTGCGGCGCCAAAATTGGAAAAATAAGCGGCATTATCGTTATTGTCTAATGCACCTACCGAGATAAGGTTGGGAAGACCGGGAAGATAAGGAAGATTCATATAATTGGGATGATGAGGATATTGAGGAGTATCAACAGTCCAACTGGCAGGGTAAACGTATCTTGTGTCATTATTAGTCTTATCATTACCGGCAGCGCAAACAAAAAGCCCCGGATAAAGCTGAATTGCTTCATGTAGGGAATAATCATTATAATACCCACCGCCGCTAAAATTAAGAATGGGAATATTATTACCATAATCAATAGCATATCTAACATTTGAAAAAGAACCCCTGCCATTTGCGTTAAATACCCGTAACGAAATTAACGGGATACCCCATCCTGCGCCAATAACACCGGTTCCATTGGCACCGATTATGCCCGCTACATGCGTTCCATGCCCACGGTGGTCTAGCAAAATATTTGGCCCCATTCCATTCGGATCACCGGTGGAAAAATCACGCCACAAACTAAGGTATACCTGAGTATTTAGTCCCGGATGATCCGCTTGAATACCGCCATCGAGTACCCCGACTAAAACGCTATAGCTATTAGTGTTAACAATGTCCCAGGCTGCCGGTAGAGAAGTACTGTTAAGCGCAGCCATCTGATTACTTAAATAACCGGGAGTCGGACTGGGAAGCGCATAGAGTTCCATAAAATAGTCAGGTCCGGCGTACAAAACATCTTCCCTTTGTTCGAGCAATTTAATGGCTTGCAGCACATTTTCTTTGCTTTGTACCGGCAGATCAAGGTCTAATATCCTTTTGAACTTGTCCACATTTACCAACATACCCATTTCAATACGTTCTTTAAGCTTACTCCAATCGCCTGTTTTTTCAGCTCTTAGTTGTTCCTGTACCACTTCCATGGTCAATCTGGTTGAATCTACAACACGAATACAGTTGACTTCGGAGAAATCTTCAGGTGTATAAGCCCTGAAATTCATGCTTGCCGCTTTAGTTAAGACCACAACCACCCGATCTTCAGCAAAATCGTCTTCTAATGTGGCATAGGAGTATATTTTCTCTTCAACGGACCTGCCAGCGCCGCTACGGCTGGTATTCTTCCCGGCACCGCCTCCCGCGGGTTCAAACTGGCATTGCATCATTAAAATGGTCAGCGGCAGAAACAGTAATAAGAAAATAGACTGTTTTCTTTTATTCATAATCTTTACCTCCACTATCTATAATATTTTCAATATACACCATGGGTTTGGATTCTGTCAACATAATTTTTTTTTCTCATTATCTTTTGGTGTTAGACAACCTGTTTGACTGCTCTGCGAATGGCGGCGGTAAGGCGTTTGACGAGTTCATCTTTTACGGAATCGGGTATACTGTCTGCTTTGGGCAGGTGCGGGCTTTCAGTTGCTTCTGTGTCCAACTCATCCAAAAATAGCATATATGGCCTGATCTGTAAGGCCCCGGCGATTTTTTCAACCAACTCCAGGGAAGGGAATCTGTTCCCAATTTCTATTTGGCCGATGTAAGAGGTCGAAGTACCGCACATTTCCGCAAGGACCATCTGCGAAATCCCTCTGTATTTGCGATATTTTTTCAAATTTTGCACAAAAATGGCTTTTAATTGCATATTAGCTTTTAGAGCATAAAATCGTATTTCACGCTTGACAATGTCCATATTGCTAATATAATGAATTATTAGCTAATTGCGAATAAAATATCTTAAGGATATTTCATGTTTCGCAAGAAAATATAGTCCGAAGAGAGGTGTTTTTGATGAAAAAAACAATGAAATTGGCCGGGTTTATTACCTTTGTGCTAATAATCGGGGTTATTATGGCGGCTTGTAAAGATGCCATAAACGAAATTCCCGCCCTTACCGGATCAGTAAGCATAAGCGGAACCGCCCAAGTGGGAGAGACGCTGACGGCAAACATCAGTGGGCTTAGCGGCAGCGGGGCGATTTCGTATCAGTGTGGGTACGGGATGTATATTTTATTGAATCCGGTGGCAGCGATGGTAATGGTGGAGATGGTATGATCGTAATATTAACCATTGGTAACCGTGTCTATCAAATGAGATAAGATGAGGGCATTTTTGATCTGCCAAAAATGAAATAATTGATGATGTAAATTATTTTATTGAAAATAAAGGAGAAAGATAATGATGAATAGCCAAAAGGTTGAAGAAATCAGTAAAAACCTAGATGTGATTGAAGAACAT
>WQXQ01000006.1 GCA_009784775.1 Treponema sp. | reverse complement strand
TTCCGGCGAGGCACAACGGTTTGTGAGTGCCGGCTTTAAATCCTTTACCATTGGGGATACGATATTACGCACGGAAACAGCAGCCCTGTATATGGCGGCGGCTGTACGAGTACTTTTATTGGAGAAAAATTCGTGGCAGATGAAATAATCAACGAAATAAACAGGGAACGAGTGCATTTTCTCAAAGTTCCTATCGATATAGTCGAGCCAGGTCAACTGGGTCAAGTGGCATTTCAACTGCTGGCCGAAGGAAAGGAACAGAATATTATTCTGCTTTCCCTGTGGGACCTTTTGCGCGCCCGGCGGAATGCGGAATATCAGAACTATGTAAAAAATGCGGCGCTGGTTATTCCCATTTCCAAAAGTATTGTCAGCGGCGTGCGGTTTCTGCTGAAAAAACAGGTTGTCCGTTATATGCCGTTCGATTTTGTGATCAACCTGCTGACAATGCTGGAAAACTATGAATTTTCAACTTATTTTCTGGGCAGCAAAAAACATATTTTGACAAAAGCCGAAAAAAACATCCGCGAAACGTTTTCCGCTCTTCGCATTGTGGGACGTTACTCTGCGTCGTTCAGCCGGAAAGACGAGCCAACCATCATTGAGGCAATCCGCAAGGCTTCACCATCGCTGCTGCTTGTCAGCAAAGGAGTGCGGGGCGGCGAATGCTGGATTACGCGGAACAACGAACGACTGGGAAAAGGCCTGCGGCTGTGGTGCAGCGATCTTTTTGATGTTTTTGCCGAGCGCAAACGGCATCCATCGCAAACAAGTTTTGAACTGGGCTTTGAATGGATAGGTTATTACCTTCAAAACCCCTTCAAGTTACTGCGTATTTTTCCCTTTATGTATTACAATATTGTACTGTTACTATACAAACTGACAGCCGCCATTAAAAATAAAAAATAAACTCCGTACGCAGTGCCAAAGAACCATGAGTAACGTTGTTAAACGTTATTTGCCTGCCCTCGCCTGCCGTTACATCAATAAACTCGCTGCCCCCCAGAGCTGCCCTGATACCCGCTACAGAGGAATTGAATTCGGGAGCAAGGTTATAGGTAACCTGTATATTAACTCTGGTAACGATATTACCTGCAATTTGCGTAACGCCGCCAACAAGTACAAGCGCGGCATTTCCCGCTGGCTCCCCGTCAATGAAAAGGGGCAATGAATAATCAGTAACATAATGCCCGGCAGGAGGCCCGCCAGGTATAATGGCGGGATAATTTACGTCCAGGCCACTGGGATCCGGTTCAAATATAACAGCAGGATCACCGGGATCATATGCGCGAATTTTTATACCGGGAGCAGCTGCAAAATGATCCCCCGGCACAAAAGTAACAATGGTTATATTTCCAGGAGCGCTCCAGTTATCGGTAAAATGGCTTCTGTCTGTTATGGTGCAAAATTCGTTCTCTTTAGATTCTTCAAGATAGCAATCGCACGTACGCCAGTAGTACAAAAAATGTCCCTGATGAAAAACGGGGTACGGGAATTGATACGGCTCAAGATCCTCTTCATATTTATAGATTGCCTTTGCATGTATTTTAATAAAGAGTTTATAATTCAAGCCGCCCCCGCTCCACACATAGGTTCCGGTATTATTAACTATATTTACAATAATATTATCCGCTCTGTCATTTTTGTCTTCGGAATTTGCATTTTGACTAAACCATACATCAAAACCATCGTTCGGTATAAAAACTTCTACCCATATAGTGCCTTGCGTACTGTTGCCGTGACGCATATAGTTCATCCGCCATATCCCCACTCCTCCAATCAGCGGCGCATAAACGCCATTTGAATGAGGGAAATTATACCACGTACCATTAGCGTAACTGCTATGCGAAAAAGTTTGCGTGGTCATTGGAATTTTAATTTCTGCATATTCGCCTTCCACTTCCATAACGCCCTGCCTGAGCCACTGGCCTGTTATCGTTTTGGCATACCACCCCCGCTCTGCTTCAGGTACATTTATTAAATTATTGCTGTTAAAGGACATATCTGCGTTCGATTCAGTCCATCTGGCATACAATACTTCATTTTTGGCAAGCTGCGGAAAAGTCCATAAGGCTCCCCGTTTCCAGTCTGCATTCGTATACCAGCCCCTGAAACTATAACCCGGCCTTTTCGGAACAGGCCTGTTACCAATACCGTCGAAATGATCATAGAAATAGCTTACCGGGAAAACAGAAGCTGCCCCGGAGAAGTTATGATCAAACGTAACATCAAAACTTGCCTTGACAAAATGTTCATCGGTAAAAGTATGGGAATAATGGCTGGTCATATTTTGATAGACATGGAGCGTTTCACGCCAGACAACCGACCGCATATTGGCTTGCGTCAGGGTAATAATGACACGGTAATAACCGGCGGGAAGGTTTACCGAATAATCTGCATAGCTGTAAGGGCCGTAGGCAGCAAGATTGGTATCAAATGGCATAATATCTATGCGCGCCGCACTGGCTGCGGGAAAGCCAATACTCCAGCTGAAAGTTCCCTCTCCGCCGGCCGTAATGCCCACTTTATACGCTTCCAAATTAACGCTGCCGGCAACAGTTTGCCCTGCCACAACCACTATATGGTTGTGTGTCCCCTGCGCCGCAGGCCTGTGCGGCACAGCGTCTCTATTTTCGATAGAAGTATAGGCAAATACCTCCAGCGCATACGTTCCCACAAGCAGATCAATAGGCTCATTGCTCAACCCCGCATAACTTCGGAATACTTCCTTGTTTTCGGGGCCGGTAAATATCAGTTTATACTGCACAAATTCGCCATTCACAATATCGGGCATAATGGTTCTGTCCGACATTCCTGCGTTTGCAACATACAGGGTAAAAGAACCCATTGCTGCTGCGTCTTTTGGCGCCTTACGCTGAATGGGCGGAGCAAAAAAATTGTTACAACTGTATACAAATATTATGAACAATGCCGCCACTAACAACGAAATACCGGCTTGTCTCATTCTTAATGTGTTTGTTCTCATACTGCTTCTCCTTTCCCATTAATTCCCCTATTATAAAATATAATCAATATTGGACGGGAATCCAGAAAAAAATAGCAGTATTTAACGATTATTCGTATTTTCAAATGTTCATATTTTCAAATGAAACAAACTTCATTTCATTAGTAATCATAATGCTTCGCGTAATAACGCTATTTCGTCTATGAGTGCCCTTTCCACAAAATTATTTAGTGACACATTTTTTTTCTTGGCAATAATTGCAACTTGCCGGTGAAGTTCCGGGGATAACCGAACATTGAATTTGCCAGAATATGGTTTTTCAGGCTCGACTCCTTCTTCCATACACCAAGCTACATAATCGTCGATGGATTCCTTAAAAGCCCGCTCTATCTCTTTGACTGTTGTGCCCTGGAAAGTAATAACATCTCTGGTGTTGACAATATCTCCATGAAATATTTTCGCTTGCGCATCATATTCGACTGTACCCAAGTACCCTTTGTATTCCATCATATTCGCACCCCCGCATTTTCAAGAAATCTTCGAACTGAATTTACTGCCCCTTTATCAGTGGTTTTTTGTGGATGAGGACGATGAAAAACTGCTCTCACTCCATTAAGTTTAACTCGTACTCGCGATCCTGAGCCTTTGGACAGTTCGGCTCCCAAAGCAGTAAAAAGCCCTTCTATATCTGACCATAGAATACTGGCTTGTATAGGGTTCATAAAGACCAATTCCAGTGTCTTTTTCTGCTTGGAATTCATTCATTAATAGTACTATAAGTTGGTACTGTTGTCAACCACCACCACGCACCTCCGTCATCACCCCACTGTCACCACGCCACCACCACCAAAAAAACCGCCCCCGGAGGGGCGGGTTGTTTTTGCCTTTAAATAATTTAAAAATTATGGGCTCAAAAATACAATGGCGGGGCCTTCTCGCTTCATTACAGCCATTATACACCACACCCATTTTCCCACATTTTTTCTAATATCCCAACTGTAAAACAACCTTATAGGGACACCACACCCATTTTAGCACATCTTCTTTCCATAACTACTGCTAAAAAGACCCTTTTCAGGACACCACATCAATTTTCTAAAAATTTAATAGTATTTAGGAATGAGGAATTACACTATCATTCTCTACACTTCGATATGTTGTGTAATCACCATGCTTCGCGTATTTTAATTATTTTGCATAAATATATTTAAATCTTCTTTTACTTTTTCCCATACTATGTTCATATCAATTAATATATCCTTCATTTTTTCCCATTTTAATTGAAACCCGTAAGTATGTCTTACAAAATGTCTAAATTGCAAGTAATCATTCAATGGTACTTTTAATTCTTCTTTAAATATTTGCAGCCTATTTTCCGTTTTTTCAAAAGTTTTAGCCAATAATTCCCTGTGCCATTTCGTTCCATTAGGCAAATCCAAATCTTTGTTTTTTACTATTAATAATATTATATTTTCAATCCCATTATAAAAAGAATGTAAAATTAAAGCTATTCCACATCTTTCCACAAAATCAGGCTCTCTCATTTTGCATAGATCAAACAATGGACTTGAATCATACATAAGTTGATCTATTTGTTCAATCTCAAATAATATCTTTTGAGTAGTTGAGTTATCCAATTTCTACAACCTCACCAAGAGAATCCAAAAGATTATAAAATTTGCTATTTTCATCAAAATCAACCAAATCTACTTCATTGGATACGCTATTATCTAATTGTGCATATACACGGAAATATTTTTCTGGCGGAAGTCCTTTTATTCCTATGTCTATATCAGAATTTTGATGGATTTTACCTGTAACCATAGAGCCAAATAAATAAATAGACTGACAACCTTCATTTTTGAGTAAGTTTGTTGCAATTTCTATATCTTTTTGGTATTCCTGTGGTATATTAAGTTCCATAATTATATTATATTTGACTATTATTATTTTGTCAATTAGCTTTTCAACCACCACCCCAATAAAAAACCGCCCCCGGAGGGGCGGCTTGTTTTTACATACAATGCTTTTACTGCGTTAGTAATTGAACCTGAATTCAAGACCGCCGGTAGCCGGACTACCGGTAATTCTGTTAAACCTGGCAATATGTGTTTGGTCGTTCGTAGTATTACTTAATCTAACCGTGGTACCAGTAATGGTCGTATAATTATTGGCGTTTCTATCTACCGTAAATCCCACTGGAGTTATGTTAAGATTGGAAATGCCCCGCAATTGTATAGAAGTAACATCACTGGCATAGTTTTCGTTCAGATGCAATACAATGTCGATGACTACCGGTGGTCTCGGTGAAGTGACGAGATCAAACAGATACGTGCCTCCAGTAACTGCAGTGTTGTCAGTAGTAGTCGCTGCAATCAGAATAATTTCCGCTCTTCCCACTATTTCGCCAGATTCCACCAGTACAATATTAGGCGTTATTCTGTTGGCATTGGCAACACCCACACGATCTTGTGTACGGGGACCGGCATAGTTAATGCCATCCGAATCCCTGTCAGGACCTTCTACGTTTGGCATGAAGACGCTCTTGGGATCGTCCATTGTTGTACGAACCCATAAAGTATCACGTATGGGCTGGGAAGCGCTACCGCCCGTTTTCTGAAATTCTGACAGAGGCGGCGGATTAAAATAGGGAACATACTTTACATTAACCTCAATCTCTTCAAAACCGGAAAAGATATCGGTGGCTCCGGTAGCGCTTGACTGACCTTGCTGTGTCTCCGCATCAAACCAATAATAGTCATTGTCATCTCCTTCACTGTCATCTACTCTAAAAATGACGAAGGGATCTGAGATATTTACATCATTATCGGGAAGATAGGTCCAGTCTCCGTAGGTTTCGACGAATATATCAACTTGCATGGTGAAATTTCCGCCAGCATTATTAAATTGAGTTATACCATTATTTTGCGAGGCATACGCTGCCCCATAAAGAATACCGGTTATTATACTTCCATTTTCTACCGAATAAGGCCATCCGGTTTTCATGATGTTATCCCGAGTACAAAAGTATACTTGATGAGTGGGATTATAAAGCGCTCCTCCCACCAAAACTCTAAATACAATTTCAGCTCTTATAACCGGAAAATTTAACTCAAATTCA
This sequence comes from Treponema sp., assembly GCA_009784775.1. GTDB lineage: Bacteria > Spirochaetota > Spirochaetia > Treponematales > Breznakiellaceae > WQXQ01. The sequence continues at coordinate 37,563 of WQXQ01000006.1, read as the reverse complement.
AACTCTATCCGTCCATCACCACTAGTAGGCGTCATACCCCACATTCGTATCCTTCCTACATTAGGTACACCAGGCGTACCATCAGGTATATTATAAGAACGAATCGTGGTAGAGCCTGCAACTGTGTGAGCTGGGGTAGAATTAATCTGATTAATTACGTTTTGCGGAACAGTAACCGGCCCGCTGGGTCTGCCTTCCAGCATTTCGCCTACCACCCATTCGCCTTCCACCGGTTTTGCCCACCAGCCTTCCCTGCCAACCCGGTCAAAGGTGATAAAGTTACGGACGTCAACATTAAAGGTTGCGTTATTGGGTGTGGTCCTTCGCCTTACGGCAGGCAATGTCGGCACCGGACTTAGCCGCGGTGACGGCATAACGAGTGATGGCAATGCTGAGCCTACCGTTAAAGTATTGGTTGGTATAATCCAGTTTGCTGTTGTCCAGGCACTGTTGGTGATAAATAGTGTTGTCTGATTTGTATTTAGCGCTGTGGAAGTTCCATCATTACCGGTACGGTTTCCTCCTCCTGTTATTCTTATTGAATACGTTGTGGCAGGGTTAGTAGTAAGATCATCACCTCGGGTTCGATTATTGGTAAAGGTGCCGCTGCCTGCTCCTATACGCCCTGCGTCAACCGTTCGCGAGGTAATATTCGGGTTCAGCGCAACACAATTGATGACCGTAGCGCCCGTGTTATTTTGTCCTACTATACCACCTACAAAACTGTCACCGGTAATGGTGCTGGTGGAATAACAGGAGCGCACCTCACCTGTGTTCAATCCAACAATACCGCCCACTCTCATGCCTTCAGCAGCAGCGCCATGGCCAAACACAACACCGGTGGTGTAACAATTTTCGATTAAGCCAGCATTCTCTCCGGCAATACCGCCTATGCTGTTTCCGCCATTCACATTGCTGTTGTTCGCAACGCTTCTTCTGATTGTACCATTATTGACCGATGCAATAACGCCCAGCCTGTCCCTGCCGGTAATGCGCGGACTATCTGCGATAATATTTGTCACAACACCGGCTGTTCCAATGGTACCAAACAAGCTCAAATCATTAAGACTTGAATCTGATGTCCAGTTGATATTGATGATTAAAAATCCATCGCCATTATAATTACCCACAAACGGGTTTGTATTGCCGCCGCGTTGGGATACCGGAGTCCATGCCGTTCCGGTAACGGTAATATTGGCTGTTTGCCGATAGAATGCGTTTTTGGTCCAGAAACCTCCAGCCGCAAAATCACCGCTGCCAACCAGTCTGAGGGCAGCGAGACTGTTTACCAATAAGGGATTGTCTTCGGTTTCGCCCCGGAGCGGCATACCTTTTTGATCAAAAATAAATCCAAAATAATCCGGGTGGCTTATTTCCAGACGGAAATTGCCTCCTGTCTGGTTTGATGGTATGACATAAACATCACTAGGACCTACTGTTTGCTCAACCGTATTCCATAACCATCGGTATACTAATTTTGATGGATCCTCTGCATTTATACCGGCATTAAGACCAGTTAATGACTTAATTTTTACCGTTCCGAACGCACCATCTTCATCATCAATCTCAATCTCCACCGTACCGGTAAGGTTTTCCTGGAACCATGCATACACCGAAATGTCGCCGGTCAAAGTACTGCCAAAACTGTACAGAGTTGCAAGGGTATCATCGGTATACCAGTTACGGAATGTGCGGGCAGGGCCAGTGAGAGGCGCTGGGTCAGAAGGTCTTACAACGCTTTGATCGTAAAAATAGTTTTCCGTAAAAAGAGTATTTGCGCCATGCCTATAGCTTACGACGTAGGGAAGCTGGAACCAGGCATACACGGTGGTATCGCCGGGAAGCGCCACACCAAAGGTCCAGGGATTGGCAAAGGTATCATTATCGGAGTACCAGCCGCGGAAAATATGGCCTGCTTTCGAAGGATTAACCGCAGGGGCCGCTACACTATTATCATCATAGAAGTAACTGGGATCTGCATACACCATTCCATCGGCCATAAAGGTTATGACAAAACTTGCTTTGGCAAAATACTCCTCGCCAAAGGTCTTTGTATAATGGCTGGTCATGTTTTGATAGATATGCAGTGTTTCACGCCAGACAACAGTCCGCTTGCCGGTTTGTGTCAGGGTAATGGTAACGCGGTAGTAGCCAACCGGAAGCGTTACCGAGCCGTCAATATTATTCGCAACACTGGGGTTGTAGGTATTCGTATTATTTGTATCAAACGGAGTAATACTCATGCTCACGGTGTTGGCTGTGGGGCAGCTAATGTTCCAGTTGAAGGTCCCTTCTCCGCCAAAATCGGTGGTAACTCTATACGCGGTTAAAGTAATGTCGCCGCTTATATTTTGTCCTGCCACAACCGTTACACTGCTTGTCCCTCGTGCCGCAGGCTTGTGCGACACATCCCTGTTTGCAGGAGAGACAGAGGTATAGGCAAATACTTCCAGTGCATAGGATATCGCGGGCAATTCGATGGGATTACTGGTTAGCCCCGCAAAGGTTCGGAATTCTGTTATGACTTCAGGGCCGCCGGTAAATATCAGTCTATACTCTGCAAACTGACCGTTTGTAATCTGAGGTATAATGGTTCTACCCTGCGGTGCTGTATCGGCAACATTCAGGGTAAACGTGCCCATCCCTGTTTCTTGCGCGCCGGTTTGCGCCTTGCGCTGATTGGGCGGCTCAAGCAGATTGTCACAAGCAAATGCACACAGCATAGCCCATATACCAAGCAGTACAAAAAAGCCGGCTTGTTTCGTTCCTGTTTTTTTCGTTTTCATTTTACTTCTCCTCCGTTAATTTTCCGCCTGGAATACAAACGCTGTTGTCAGTCCAGTTGTACCATGGCTCAGCCCCGTAAGTGTTACGGTTCTGCTGCCGCCGGTTCCAGTTACTGCCACGCCATTACAGGTCATACTTGCTATAAAGGGTATAAATGCTTCGTCCAGGACATAGGTAATCAGCATATTCACGCTGCTCAGCGTTGCGCCGCTTTGCACGTGGCCGCTCATTTTCGCATTAATAGTGCCGACTCTGTGGCTGCCGACATACAGATTCTGCGTAATACCGTTCTCATCATAATCATTACTGGTAATGGTCGGTATCTGTTGGTCAGGACCATTATCATCTTGCAGCCATGTAACCCCGGATGCCGTAGAATCATGTGCACGAACGCTTATGGTACCAGTTGCACCGTGGGCTAGTGGAGTAAAATTATAAAAATTGACCATTGTGGTGCTGTCAAGATTCCAGTAGTCATCCATACATCCTGCTAAAACACAGGTAGCATCATGTGTACAAGAATCTCCGCGCTCCCGCCAATAACACACACCTCCGGTTTCCCATGTACCTCCGTTCATAACTCCGCTTTCAAAAACAGGGTACGGATATGGAACATATTCTGATTCTGTCGCAAAATAATGCGTCGTATCCGCTTCAAATTCAATCGTAAAAATCCTGTTCGGATACACCGTATCATGCACACTCATAACCACCCGATTTTGCATATTGGCGGCAACGGCAACAGGATTTCCCGTATTTACAAACGATATATCGTCAATCCAAAGCTGTGCATTTGTAATATTTGCAGTGCGTACCGCCTGAAATGCAAGATAGTTAATAGTACTCCCGCGGTCTTGAATTGGGATCTGAAACTCCTGCCATGTCTGATTTGCAGTAAATCTGGTTCTCGCAATATTCGCATTTGAAGGAAGATCAGTGGTGTTATCATTTCTCATTATCACAGAAAAGTCACCGGCACCGGCGGCGTTGGTTCTTGCCCAAAAACGAATATGGGTATAGTTCGTTAAATTTTTTGCCTGAAAATTGGCCCTTTGCCCAATTCTGACAGTTCTGCTTGCAGTATTATTTGTTGACCATGTTAGTCTTAAGCTCCGTGTGCCGGCAGAATTGGTATTGTTTGTATTGTCAAACACGCCGGAAGCGGTCATACCGGTGTTGTTTACGTGCGTAAACCATCCAACATGAGCGTTATGGCTCGTATTATTAAAGTGAGAAATCGCGCCGTTACTTCTTTCAAAATCTTCATGTAAGATAACCGTTGGCAAAGTAGCGGGATTCGGATAATCAACCATATAGACCTTTCCTATATCACGATGCCGATTCGCTCTTTGCCCTGCGGTAGTAAAAGTATTAATACTTGGAGCATCTGCCACCGGAAGGGCAGCTTGAATATATGCTCTCCATGTTTTAATCGGTATACTCATATTGACGCTGAAAAGAAACGCGTTTGCGGTTGCGCTTATATTAGAAGGTTGAGATCCGCCATAAGTTTCTATATCAAAATTACTGCGATACACTGTTGTACCGGCATCTTCAGTAGCGAGAACATCAATAAACTCCACTGAACCAGGAGTGTTTGTAGCACCAGTTGTACGTGTAGCTGACCAAGTCCCTATTCCTCCCGGCAAATGTTGATTAGTAAAGGAAGCGCTTAGCTGCGTGTAAGTGTATTCCCGAGAAAACACGGGTACTTCAATGGGCACTCCTTCTTCAGTTTCGATCATATAACCTTCCTGCCACCGGCCCTGGATGGGCGGCTGCAGCCACCACCCTCTTGGCACGCCAGGAAGGTCTATCAAATAGGTACTGTTCACCGCATTGGGATTCGATGCACCCTCGCCGGCAAACACCGGGTTCCACCTGGCATATAATTCCAGAGGTCCGGTAAGCGGTGTTTCAAAATCCCATGCGTCTCCGCTTGTGAGGTTTTCAGGGGTATGCCAACTGCCAAATGCCATGAATCTGTTAGTGTGTGTTGGCCTTGGCCTGTTACCAGGTTCCTTGAAATGCTCAGAAAAGTAACTGACTGGGATAGCGGCTGGCGCTCCGGGGAAATTAAGATTAAACGTAACGTCAAAACTTGCCTTGGCAAAATACGCTTCGCCAAATATTTGCTCATAGTGACTGTTCATGTTTTGATACACATGGAGCGTTTCACGCCAGACAACAGCCCGCTTGTTGGGTTGTGTCAGGGTAATTACAACGCGGTAGTAGCCGGCAGGAAGGGGTAACGGATCAGCCGTATTATCCGCAAGGCTAAAGGGGCCAAAGGAAGCAAGATTGGTATCAAATGGAGTTATACGTATTTCCATTGCACCGCCTGCGGGAAAACTAATGTCCCAGCTGAAACTGCCGTTTCCGCCAACATCAGTGCCAACTCTATATGCGGTCAAAGCAACACTACCAATCACATTTTGTCCTGCCTCAATCGGTATGCCGATGACCTCCCCCCACGCCGCAGGCCTGTCATTCTCCTCATTGATCTCTATATCGTAGTTTCTGTCGATGTATGCATATACCGTTAAATCATACCTTCCCGCAGGCAGCTCGATGGGATCTGATGTTAGTTCCGCAAAGGTACGGCCTTCTGTCTCTTTTAGGACTCCACTTTGGGAAAATTCCAGCTTATACCAGTCAAATTTTTCGTTCTCAATATAAGGCATAATGGTTCTGCCCTGCGGTTCTGCATCGGCAACATACAGGGTAAACGTGCCCATCCCTGTTTCTTGCGCGCCGGTTTGCGCTTTGCGCTGATTGGGCGGCTCAAAGAGATTGTTGCAGCCCAACACACAGAACAAGGAACAAAGAACAAAGAACAAAAAATGTTTCGTTTTCATTTTACTTCTCCTTATATCCTTCTTAAGGCCTTATTACCGTGAAATCTATTTCTAATTGATACGGCACACCAGCACGTACCGCTATTAAAAATAAGGTATTGAGCTGCCCTGGAGCAGGCGCGCCATCGGTTGTTCGTAAAAGACTTCTCAGATCAATCGTTGCGGCAGTGCTTATGGGGTCTGAACCTGGTCTACCGCTCAGATACCACTCAGGGGAGCTAAACCCGGCAGGCAGTGTCAGCTCTCTAGGATCGGCAGGAAGACGAAGGTCTATGACAATGTTATTCCATGCCGGCGGCTTCATCAGCTGATTAGTATCGTTCTCATAGACAATGCTAAAACTGAGGCCGGTATTTATTGCCAAACTGCTGGTTGGGGTACCGCTGGAGTAGTTGTCGCTTTCCTGCGAACGGGCATACACATAGTAGTTGGTATTTGCAGTTAAACCGCTGAATGTCAAACCAGTCTGCCATGCACCAATCAATTGTGAAGCATCAAAGGGAGTAGCGGTGCTGATAGCGTACTCAACACCCGCTTGCTCGGCATTTGCCGTTGTACGCGGTACTGCGTTAATGGTAATGCTGGTCGTTGTTCCCGATGCCCGTGTCGGCGCGCTAACCGCTCCGCCGGCAGCCTTGGTGATAGTCACCGTTACATAGGTGGGCTGTGTCAGCGTGTAGTTCGACGCGGCAGTACCGGACAGGGTAATGTCCGTGGTAACGGGATAAGGCCCGCCTGCATTAGGCGTGGTGATGGTGCCGCTGCCCCGGGTAAAGCCGACATTATCGGCATCATCGGCTATAACGCCAACCAGTGTCCCGCCAGTCAGTGCAACGGTGGTATTGGCAGGCGGAGCAGCAGTACTATACGCGCGGTTTGTTGCGTTCACGCCGGTAATCGTAAGCGTTTTTTGGCCAACGGTTAACGTACGGCTGGTGTTTGCTGATGGATCGCCGCAGCTGACCGCAATGGGCTGGCCATGATGCGTTGCCCGTGACAGTACCGTCGTGCTTGACGGATTGGTTTCTATATTGTGATCCTCAAAATCGGCAAACGCTACCACTTCGGTGCTGGAGTCACTGTAGGTAAGTCTTACCTGCAGCCCGGCAAGGTTTGGTGTATCACCGTGGATGTATGATACCAGCGTTGGTTCTGCGATTACCGCGATACCGGTTACTGTTTTGGCTCCTGTTATCGAGAATACACGAGAAAGGGTTACGGTTGATCCGGTGTTATTTGGAACGGTTGCCGCTCCCCCGCTTATGGTTGGGGTTGTCAGGGTTCCCGCAAACACATAGTTGGCTGCTGCCGTTAGTGTCACGGTCGCCGTATAGACGGTGGAACCCTGGAACACGGCATGGCCCGACGGAGCCCATGTCACGGCGCTGAGCGTGAAATTACCCGTGCCGGTTGCCGTGGTACTCACCGGTGCGGCTGTTGCCGGAGTGCTTACCGTGATGGCGGCAGTGGTGATTTCTGCGGGGTTAATGGTAAAGGACACGGTTGTTGCATTCAATATCAGCGTGTAATTGCTGCCCCAACTCAAATCGCCGGGTCCTATGGCGTAGGAACCAACGTTGTTACCCGATGCACGATCTAACGCGCCGGATTCAGCATTGCCGGACAATCTCTCTTCGCTTGGCGTATACGAAAGCGGCGGATCCGCATAATCGGGAGGATTGTACGTTTTGGATTGTCCCGGATTCGGCGTAATGGTAACCGACCGCGCGGTAATGCCAAATGGAACGCCCGCAGTAACGGTCAAGTCATAGTTACTTACCGCAGGAGCTCCGCCTGCTGCCCGCACTATGGTAAACGTGCCCTGCGTTATGTTGTATGATCCGACATTGTGGTTACTCGGAGTAACGCGGGACAAAGCGCCGGAGAAAATGTCTCCGGGAACCAGTGCCCCGGCAGTTATGGTGTAGGCAAATCCATCTACAGGATCAGGATTGCCGTATACTTTCGTTTGCCCCGCAGTGGGAGTAACCGTAATGGGCTTGGGCTCAATGGTGAGCGCAACAGACGGAATTAGCGGTATCGGCGTGGTGATAGCGGCAAAAATAGCGCCGCCGCTGGTGGTTACCCGAATATAGTATGTTCCCGCATTGGTGGGCACTGCGTCATTCAGAGAATACGCTACACCGCCGTCTGTACTTATATAATGGACAGTAATCGTTCCGGCATTGGCTTGGTTCACCGCATGGCCATCAACAACGCCGGTGGTGTAACCAGCCGTTACTGCTTTATCCGGGTCGCCGTAAATCCAGGAAAGGTTACTTGCCGTAAAATTCGCGCCGGTAAGAGACAGGGCGTTTGTTCTAATGGCCGCACTCTGACTTGCCGGGCCCACTGTGTAGTTGTCATCATCTGCCGCAGAACGGGCATACACATAGTAGTCGGTGTTTGGTGTCAGGCCGGTAAATGTCAGACCGGACTGCCATGCAAGGGCATTCAACGGCGCTCCAGTCAAACCAGCGGTAGTGCTGCGAGCGTATTCTACGGTTTGCGTGTTGGGCGCATCGGGTGAGGGTGTTATTTTATTCACTGCGACAATCGTAATGGAGGTATCTGTTATGCCTTCCATTGCGGCATTGGGTATACCAACTGCCCACCCGGCAGCCGGGGTAATACTCACGCCAGAATTAATGGAAGTGTTACCAGGCCTGATGTAATTAACCTCGGAAGCGCTGTCAATGGCGTATACAATCGTGATAGCGTTTGCTTCCGTGACATTGGCATTATTAAAATTCGCGCTGGCAACAGTGACGGTAATCGTGTCACCTGCTACTGTGTTGTTGGTTAAGTCACCTTCTGTTATAGTGCCTGAGTATACGGTATTTCCATCATAGACTTTAGTCCATGCGGCAGGCGCGGTTGGGGGGGTAATTCCCAACGGCCGTCTCCTGATACCAGCCAAAGTATTTTCAACAGGCTCAGCGGGCTGCGCTACCGTATAGTTACCGGCATCATCGCCGCTCAGGAGCGGAATTACATCGGCAGCATTCACGGTAACGGTGCTTGTTCCCGCTGTATTACCGGTATAGGCCGCCGGAATATTATCATATTCTACATCTATGTCGTCAGTACCCATGTTGCCGATAAGGGTAACGGTTACACCTTCGGGTATGGTTGCATCACCATCGTACACTTTGGTATGCGCCACGTTGATAATGGTTAACGGCTTGGGCGTGATTTGCGCAGCGGCAAATACCGGCTGATCGAGCGGCGGAGCATAGTTGCCGGAAGCATCGTTAATACCATAGCCGCTCGCGGTTATTCCAACCGTTGGGCCAACATTCGAATCGTCAAAGCTTACGGTGCCGTATACTCTGGTAACACTATCAGGACTTAGAATACCAGCAAGCGTTGGTTGCGTAAGAACGCTTGCGCTTCCAGTGCCGTCATATTCTTTATCGTTTACTACACCGTTAGCGTTCCAGGTAAGTCTCAGCGGTCTTATTGCTGCAGGGGCAAATACCGGCGGATTCTCCGGCGGGTCATAGTTGCCTGCGTAAGGACCTGCACTTGCAATACTGTAACTTTGAGCTATCACCGCAACACTCGTTCCCGCATTTGCGTCGGCAAATCGTACGGTGCCGTAAACCGGATCAACGGTTTCGGCGTTCACAAATCCAGTCAAACCCGGCTGTTTGGTAACCGCGGTAACAGTGGTCGTGCGATCATAGTCTTTATCGGCCACTGTGCCGGTATTGTCCCACGCAAGTGTCTTGCGATCAATCGTTAATGAGTAGGAGGCGCTTACCCGTGCGTACACTGCATCCGCCGCTTTTACGGCGCTTATGTGTACCGTACCTGCCCTCAATATACTCACCACGCCGCTGGAATTTACCGTAGCAACTTCGGTATTACTACTGGAATACGTAAGCGTGCCGGAACCTGGATGACCAGGTACAATCGCATTGGTATACACATTATCACCGTAAGTAATTGGTTCAATTTCACTTTGCGGTTTTTCAAAATGAATGTGTATTATGTCCAAATCCGTATGGGTAAATGTAGCAACAATGATAATTTCACCGTTTTGATCAGCATCAAGCGCTCTGACGGTATATTCCAATTCATCAGTCAAAGGAACACCGGGACCAAGCTCGTCAACATACTCAATATTGTCAAATTCAAAGGTAATCTCGTTGTAAAAAGAGGGACGGGCAAGTGTATAGGTTAAGGTTATGATCTCACCAACCAGACCTAAAGATTTGTCTGCAGCAAGCGCATTTGCTTCAACCCCGGTCAACTCATCTTTAATGATAACGATCGGATCAATCACAATGGTATACGGCACTATTGCCGTTGTTGCGGTAACATCGCCATCTATACCTGCGTAAACGATGACACCTGTACCTGTATGGGTGATTACACAGGAAATCATCCGGCCTGCATCCGCGCCAGTCACCGTATAAGTTGGATCGGTACCAAGAATAGCTGTAGTAAAATTGGTGCGGGCCATATTCCATCGCCGCCATTCATACGTAAAACCAGCTCCAGGAAGGTTGGTAACATCCCCCTCACCAGCGGTAATGGTGCTGGTCACCGCGTTTAACACGGCGCCAATTTTAAGGATTCCATCGCCGCCTACAGAAATGCCTGCCGTACCTTCGTCAAGTATCGGCGTCCATTTGGCATATAGGGCAATATTACTTTCAACCGGCTCGTCAAAATTATAACGTGCAGGTTTAAGATTTTCGCCTTCCTTTTCGAACCAGTTGCCCTCAACAAAGTTATAACCGGGCCTGGGCGGAACGGCAATATTGACTGCCTCTTCGCCATGAGCGCGAGTTTGTCTCGCATACCACCCGTTCGTTCCATCATTACGGTAAAATGTTATGGTGTACTTGGTGACGTTAAAATCCGAATCAAAAAAGGAATGCTCAAAATCGCTTACCATGTTTTCATAGATATGCAATATTTCCTGCCAGACAAGAGGCTCAAAGTGTCCGGTTTTTTCCAGATTAAACGTTACCTGATAATACCCTGATTCAAGATCAAGCAGCGCAACACGCTCCAATACCTCTGCTCCGTTCTGATAAAAATGCACTGTGTGCGTATCTTCAACGGTACCGGGCAGGGGTTCAACGGTCATACTGGCATTATGCAGCGCACTGGGTAAAGGGTCATTGAACGTTATGCCAAACGTAAACAAGCCTTTGCCGGCAGTATTATTTGCCACCAGAGGAATGGTGATAGCAATGTAGGTTGTTTCGCCTGCAATAATGGTTATTTCCCGTGTCACTGTTGCCACAGGCCTGCTGCTGCCCAAACCTGCTACCGGCAGATATGCAATCACTACAAGCTCGTAATCTTGTTCTCCTGCTGCCAGATAAAAAGTTTCGCGCTCCAACACCGCATAGTAATCATCAAATATTTCTTCTTCGTCTAAAATAAGTTTGAATTTAAAGTTGCCTAATGCCGCATTGGGTACAATAGTCCGCGCAGTATCAATCTGCACAGACAAAGCTCCCATGCCTGCCGGTATTGCCTGCTGCTTTTGCTGCGGCACGCCGGTAAAAGGATTTTGACAAGCAATGACAAAGAACAAAGAACAAAGAACAACGAATAAAGCTGGTTTTCTCATTTTTAATCTCCTCATGGTGTCTCCTCCGGCGTTACCCAAATTCTAATTGTGCGATTATACGGCACGCCGCCGCTTTTCAAGCTGAGTGTCAGGATATACGTCTCTTCCTCATCATAGTCATCGTCAAAAGCAAGCACAAAAGACGTACCGTCATTTTCCACACTGCCAAAATCACCCGGGCTTAAAGACCAGTGTATGTCCGTGTAATTATTATCAGTCAGATTAATGGTTATACCGGTACTGCGATGAATGGCAATTGTTTTTGTCTCATCATCATAGGTTAATCCCGGCGACCAGTCTTTCAAAACATCTTCAATGGGATCAAACGTTATGGTTACGGTTACCGGCGCCTTAACGGTGACGGTTACCGTTCTTTGCGCAGAATTGTAGTTTACATCATCCGGCGTAAATAACACCCCGAACGATAAATCGCCAGCCGCATCGAATTCGATTTCGTCCGGATCCAGGACCATCCAGCTAAAGCCGCCCGGAGTCCATGGGCTGCCCGTACTGTTTCTTTCCGGCAGGTTTACATCTGACAGGAATTGTCCGCAGAACGCTTCCAGGCCATCAAGCAATGACCAATTAATATTCGGGACGGCCGACGTTACTTCAAAGGAAATCGTTATGTCTGCCTCTGCGTCATCATCATAGTCTACCGTAATGGCGAGGGTGTACGTGCCGACAGGAAGTCCCAATTCCGGCTGTACCGTAAAGTCCGCGCTGCCGCCTGCCGCAATGGCAGTAATGGCGTCTACTTCGCCCTGCGTCCAGCTAAATGCGGCGGTATCGCCGGTAATGGCAATGCCGGAAATTGCTGCCGCGCCGTTACCGTCATTGGTAATGGTTACGATTACCGGCTCAATATCGGTATCGGCATAGTTGTATGCCACTACTTGGCTGTTTTCCGGATCCAGTGACAGAATCAATTCCGGAACAGGCATTTCGTTGATTGTAAAGGTAAGCGTAACGGCATTGGTTTCCGCGCCGCCATCATATTCCACGATAACAGTGGCGCTATAGGAGCCAACCCCTGTCGCTGTCGGCCGTACCGTAAAGGGTTCGGTGCCGCCGTCCGCCGCAACAACAATAGGAGTCCCTGCAGCGCTTACTGCGAATGCGGCGGAATGAGTACCGCCAAGTATAATGTTTGTTATCGTTGCCGCGCCGTTGCCGTCATTGGTAACCGTTATGGTTCTTGCCGCAGGCAGCTCTTCGCCGAATAAAATGGTACCAAATGCTATTGATGACGGCGACAGCGAGAGATTCGGGATTAACGCTTCAAACACTGCCTTAATGGTTACCGCTTCACCCGGCATTGCAAATACCGCGGGGTTTTCGGTTAGATCTGCAAGTATTACATCGCCATCAATGATCTGCCATTCCTTAAACTGGTGCCCGGCATTGGCGGGTGCCGCTTCGATGGTTACTTGCGCTTCCATTTCGATGGGGACGGATTCGCTATGCGCAACAGGCTCCGAGTTTACGGTTACGGTGCCATTGCCGTCGATTTGTATGGTAACAGGGAAAACAGTTTCGGGTAACACGGTAAATGTTACAGCGGCGTGCGCTTCCCGGTCATCATCATACGTTACGGTGACAACGGCGGTGTATGTGTCGGCATCAAGCCCTGCTGCCGGTTTTATCGTAAATTCTGCGGTACCGCCTGCCGCCGCAATGGGATTTATGTCATTCAGGTCGAATACCAGCTCGAATGCATGGGGATCATCGCCGTCAAGCGAAATGTCCGTTACCGTTGCCGCGCTGTTGCCGCTATTGGTAATCGTTATCGTTTTTTCCAGATCCTCATCATCCTCATCGTAACCAACAACCTCCGGGCCGATAACGGTCACCGCCGGTGACAGTGTAAGGACAGGGAATTCCGGTACTGGTTTGTTCTCATCCCTGTCCGGCAAAATTGACGTGACCCAAGGGTTTTGACAACTCGCCAAACAAAAAACGGAAATCAAAGCGGAAAAAAGTATTATTTTGATCGTTTTCATTTTTCATCTCCTGCTATTCGTATCCCTATCAGCAGTCCTGCCCCCCACATATAGGGATAGCCAAAGCGCCCTGCCGCCTCCATAAACAATTTGTCGTTAAAATCAAAGTGATAACCAGCTGCCAGGCCGCCCGCAACGGCGGGAAAGGTTTCTTCAAACTCGGTATAAATCACCAAGCCGGCCTCTGCCTGTGCAAAAAAACCGTTAACAGGCAACGGCAGGTTATACCGGAAAAAAGCCTGGGTATCCAGCGAGGTTACGGTATCCATATCACTGAAATACGCAAGTTTAACGCCTGCCGCAAATTGCGAACTAAGGTCAAGGCCGATTAACAGGCCGCCGCCAACTGCGAAGCCACTCCGGGTATGGGCGCTTAATTCCGGACTAAAGCCAATAAATAAGTTGTCCATTGCAGGAAGGCTGACAGCCACACAGCATAGTACTACTGCAATAAAAATCTTCTGTTTCATGGTGCTCCTACTTTCCTTTATATTTATCATACTAAAACACAGAGAGGAAAAATTCCACCCCAAGGGCGGAAACTCCCCATTATAACTATATACATACATTATAGTACAAATGCTCTTTATTTTCAGGTTTTTTTGACTTTTTTTCACTTTCATATGAAAGAATTTGAAATTTTGCACCATTTAGGAGAAAAACCGGGACAATTTCGGAAAAATTCGGTAAATTTGCAGCTTTTTAGCTGACGGAAATGGGATATTCGCCGGTAAAGCAGCCCAAACAGAATCCACAACTGCCGGGAGTGTCTGAGGCGCAGTGTGCGTCAATGGATTCAAGGAGGCCTTTGACGCTGATAAAGGCAAGGCTGTCTGCGCCCAGGGATTTACAAAGCTCATTGGGGTTTGCGGCATTGCTGATAAGGTCTTTGCGGTGCGGGGTGTCAATGCCAAAATAACAGGGGAACCGCACCGGCGGCGAACAGACGCGAATATGGACTTCTTTTGCCCCCGCGTCTTTCAGCAGCGAAACCAGACGCCGGCTGGTAGTGCCCCGGACAATCGAATCATCAATAAGCACAATCCGTTTGCCGCTGACCTCGCTGCGAATAATAAAATGTTTCAGTGAAACAGCCTTTTCCCGCTCCGACTGCCCGGACGCAATAAAGGTACGGCCAATATACTTGTTTTTGACAATACCCATGCCAAAGGGGGTGCCGGTTGCCCTGCCGTACCCCATGGCTGCCGGAACGCCTGAATCGGGAACCCCAATTACCAGATCCGCCGCCACGCCGGATTCCCTGCCCAGGGTTTCCCCCGCGCGGATGCGGGAATTGTATACATCAATGCCGTCAATAACGCTGTCGGGGCGGGCAAAATACACATATTCAAAAGAGCAAACCGCCCGTCTGGTTTTTTCGCTAAAACTGAACGAAAGCACCTGATCACGGTTGATGATGACCACTTCGCCCGGCTCTATGTCACGGACCAATTTTCCGCCGGCCGCCTCAATCGCGCAGGATTCGCTTGCAAGAATCCAGCCGTTGTACTTGCTGTTTTTATTGTCAATCTGGCCAAGGCACAGGGGACGTATGCCGTTTGGATCACGCGCGCCAACCAGGGCATCATCGGTCAGCACCACCAGCGCATACGAGCCTTTAATGAATTTAATGGTGTCGGTAAGGGCTTTTTCCAGCCCCTTTTTGTAGTTTTTTGCAATTAAGTTAATGATAACTTCACTGTCGCTGGAGGAAACAAAACCAATGCCGGCATCTTCCAGCAATTCCCGTACAACATCGGCATTGGTGAGTTTTCCGTTATGCGCAACAGCAATGGATCCCAGTTTAAACCGGCTGACAAAAGGCTGGGCGTTTTCCGGGCTGGTGGCGTCGTTAGTCGAATAACGCACATGACCAACCGCGGCAGAACCTTTAATGTGGGATAAGGTTTCTGCAGTGAATATTTCACCCACCAAACCAATGCCCTTATGTATTTCAATATGTTTGTCTTTTGCTGCCGCTATACCGGCGCTTTCCTGCCCGCGATGCTGCAGGGAGAAAAGCCCGTAATAGACCAGCGGGGCGACATCCTGTTCTGCATCATTACAAAATATCCCAAAAACGCCGCATTCTTCATGCAGCGTATCATCGGAGTCTATGCAAAAATCCATATTGGCGCTACAGTGCAACTGCTCCGCCGTCTTTTGCAAGTTCTTCTTTTGTTTTCTTCCTGAAATTGATAAGCGTCTCTTTGATTTCGGGATACTTAATGGCAAGTATCTCGCAGGCAAGGTATGCGGCATTGCCCGCATTGTCAACGCCGACTGTCGCAACCGGAACCGGTTTTGGCATTTGAACAATGGAAAGCAGGGCATCCAATCCGCCCAGACCGCCGGAACCAATAGGTACGCCTATTACCGGAAGCAGCGTTTGGCTGGCAACAACACCGGGAAGATGAGCGGCAAGCCCTGCTCCGGCAATGATCACATCGGTGCCGCCGGCTTCCAGATTTTTGAGAATTTCCGCAAGTAGTTCCGGTGAACGGTGCGCGGAAACCGCGAAAGCAGCATAGGACACGCCAAATTCCTTAAAAACGGCGGCGGCCTTTTGCATGGTGGGCATATCGGATTTTGATCCAAACAGGATAGCCACTTTGACTTTTGTTGATGACATGAGTTCTTCCTCCCTAGGTCACAATGGTGCCATTTTTCAATAAAAAGGTCAATAACCCAAAACTTGTTGTACATTGCTGATAATAATGGTACCATGCATACAATGACACAGGAGGCTTGCAATGCGTTCATGTTTTAACCCACGGGAACTTTCCGATTTTGCACGGTATTACGGGTTCCATTACGACAGTCTGGATCCAATGGCGCTGGTAAAAGAAGTGCTTGTTGATATGGAACGGGGGCTCGCCGGCCTGAGTTCCAGCCTGCCCATGATACCGTCGTATATAACGCCTGTGTCAAAAGTACCGCCGGGAAAGGCCGTACTGGCGCTGGATGCGGGGGGAACCAATTTGCGGGCCAGCCGGGTGCATTTTGACGAGGACGGCAAGGCGGTAACGCAAGGAACGGCAAAACACTCCATGCCGGGCACCAAAGGCAGGGTAAACGCCGAACAGTTTTTTGACCACATTGCCGAGGCGGCGCTCCCGGCGCTTGATTTGAATTCTGCAACATCCAATATCGAAGGAATTGGCTTTACTTTTTCGTATCCCATGGAAATTCAAAGCAATGCCGATGGCATTCTGACCTCTTTCAGCAAGGAAGTTGACGCTCCTGACGTGGTTGGAAAGGCGATTGGCGCCGGGCTGCGTGAAGCGTTAGCCCGCAAAGGGTATACCTACGATGGCCCCATCGTACTATTGAACGATACGGTGGCTACCTTGCTTTCCGGCCTTGCGGCAATACCGATACACGGCAGTACGGAACCTTCCAAAAATATCTATGGCGTTGATGGCGGGCCGGTAATCGGCTTTATTCTGGGAACCGGCTTTAATACCGCTTACCCCGAAACAAGCATTCCCAAAATCGGCTTTGAGTCAAAAACTGCCCCGCAAATTGTGGTCTGCGAAACCGGCACCTTCAATCTGCGGTATCAGGGGCCGCTGGATCGGGGATTTGACCAAGGCACCAAAAACCCCGGCACCTACGCGCTGGAAAAAGCCACATCGGGCGCATACCTTGGCCCGCTGAATCTGCACATACTCAAGCAGGCGGTCAAAGACAAGGTCATTCGATTCAAAAAATCCGAAGAATTCCTTGCACTGACCCAAATCGAGACAAAAACACTCAATGAATTTTGCCGCACCCCGCTTACCGGAGAAGGCCCGCTCGGCTCCTTATTCGGTCCGAATGAGGGTGACGCGCTAGCTGCCATACAGTACCTTATTTCCATTGTTACCGAGCGGGGGGCGCTGTTTGCCGCCGCGGTACTGGCCGCCCTTGTGGAGCGTATGCAGGCAGATTGCGAGCCGTATGCTCCGGTGCGCATTGCCGTGGAAGGAACTACCTATGTATTGTACAAGGGAATGCGCCGTGCGCTGGAATCCTGGCTGCACATGATGTTAGTCAAGGAACGGCCGCGGGCATATGTGATTACCCCGGTTGAACAGGCTAGTCTCTTTGGCGCGGCAGTAGCGGCATTGCGGTAGGATGCACATGATGTAAATCCCGGCCGTTGCCGCTTACAATGGGATCGGCAGCCATAAGGCGGGTAAACTCGTGCAGTTCAGGGCGGTATTCAAAGTGCATATTGTCGTAAAACGGCCACTTGCCGCCCCAGACAAAACCTTCTTTTTCAAATGCCTCAATGACCGGCAGGGGCGGAATCCAGCGATCTTTCAGAGGGACAAGCATCCAATTATCTTTGTTACGCTGCTGCTCCCACAGCCAGTAGATTGCCTTGCCGCCCAGCCGTTTCGGCTGAATGTCGATTGCCAGTCCCCAACTGTGGTAACTCATCCGCTGCGTTCCCGCAATTTCCCGCCAGCTGTATCCGCCAATACTGCCGATTGAATCAATAAAGGCCTGCGCGTCATCCATTTTTTTTATTGCAGCTTCAACACGCCTGAGCGCTTCGACAATTTCATGGTGAACGCTGATTTTTGTACCCAAAAAATCAACCTGATCGATGAGTGCTTCAATTTCGGTACGCTTAAGGCCGCCGTACAAAATGCCCTGAAATGCCCGGTGACTGTCTCTGCGTTCACGCCGGGCCTCGCTGTTGCCTCGCTGACGTATTGTTTCAATATACTGGGGCGGGAAAGTGTCCGGCGATGCTAGCTTGGGAGCGATCATGTAAAACATATGAGGGCTATAGGAATCGACATTGTCTTTTTCGGCTTTGGGGAGCAGCCGGCCTCCTGCCCAAAAAAAAGTTTCGCCCCCTGCGCTGATGGTCCAATCGTTATCAATAAAGGAAACTGCGTCTATTTTATGCGGAAAACTTTTTTGGAGTGCGCGAAGTACCAATTCGCCATTGACATTTCTGCCGCCCGGATTATGCTGCGCAAACACCGGTGTACCCAGGAACAGTATCAATAGCAAGACAGTAAACAACATTTATGTATTTTAGAATGTATCCTTCATTTTTTCTACCACGAACCAACACAAACCAACACGAACATTTAAGAAAAGATACAATTACTCAAAAGCCAGAGCGCTGTAATAGACGGTTCTTTCCTGTTCACCCCAGGCGCTTAACAACGAATCGGAGGCGATACAGGGGCGCGCGGTATGCATCAAACCGCTTTGCAATAGGGCGGCAAACAAGGAGCCGCCGCAGCTTGCAATCCGCCCATCCTGCAGGGCCTGGGACAATGCGGCGTATTCGCCATCTTCAAAAAGCCGCAGGCATTCTTCGGGGTGCGTGGCAAAATTAACGGAAACAACCAGCAGGGTATTGGCCATAATGGGTTCAAAAATCGCGCGTAAGGCCTGGGCAAGCACTGCAACCGAACCTTTTTGCGGCCGTCCCATCAAAACAGGGACAATGGCGGCCTGGGGGAAATAGTATTTGACAAACGGCAGTAATACTTCGATAGAATGTTCATATAAATGAGGAATATCATCGACCTGAAAAAGGGAACTGTACGATTCAAGCCATCCTGACGCGATGTGGTCAACCGGAATGTCTCCCAGGGGGGTTTGAAAGGAATGGGAATGGGTCAGGAATAGGCCTTCTGCCCGGCTATCGTGGATTGGCCCCATAATAACCACTCTTGAAGGGCTTTTTCTGCCGGTTCTTCCCCCCGCCGAGGCAAAAGCCGCCCCGGCCAGACTGCCGGAAAGCTCCCACGCCCCATGCGGCGCAATAATCGCCTGTGCCCGCCCGCCTTTTCCCCGCTCAAGCCCAATATCCTGCATATATGCCAGAACACTTGCTGCATTTTCCGGGTAAAACAGTCCATCTACCACTGGAGGGCGGACTTGGCGCTCAAGGGCAATTATTCCTTCCACATAATTAATTCTAGTACCCGGCGGGACTGGATGCAATAGTAAAATTGACCTTTTTTACGATAACGGATAATCTACTGATATGCGCGCCCGCATTAGCCCCCATGTTTTTTCCGGCACTATACGGATTCCCGGGTCAAAATCCCATACTATCCGGCAGTTGTTAATTGCCTCCCTTGCCGATGGTGTTTCCGAAATAATGCACCCCCTTGATTCGCTGGATACCCAGGCCTGTATCACCGCCTGCCGTGCCTTTGGCGCGGTAATCACGGAGCACCGCAATGACGGCAAACTTGTTTCGTTCACCGTCCATGGCAACAACCGCTTCAAGAAAGGTGTCCAAAAAGGTGTCAGTCACCTTTTTGAAGACGGCAGCCAAAAAGGTGTCAGTCACCTTTTTGAAATCGACGTGGGGAATTCGGGGACAACCTTGTATCTTGCCATGGCGGCGGCGGGGCTGGACGATAAGCCGTATACCTTTACCGGGGATGCGCAAATTCAGCGGCGCAGCGCAGCCCCGCTGCTGGAAGCGCTTTCCGGCCTGGGTATCCGCGCTGAATCGGTACAAGGCAATGGCTGCGCACCCATTGTTATCCAGGGCCCCTGGGATAGCGGCAAAGTCAATCTCCCCTGCCCCACCAGCCAGTACCTTTCCGCGCTGTTGCTTACTGCGCCGCTGGCTCCCGCCGGTACCATTACCGAAATTACCGTTCCTCTGCTGAACGAGCGTCCCTATATCGAGATGACCCTTTCCTATCTGGATGCGCACGGCATACCCTGGGAAGCTGCGTCTTCTGCGAAGCCGGCGGCGGCGTCACAGAAACCGTTTTATTCCTATTTTGTTATTCCGGGCGGCGCTGCATGGAAGCCTTTTTCAGCGGCCGTGCCGGGGGACTTTTCCTCCGCCGCATTTCCCGCTTGCGCTGCGGTAATTTCCGGCGGTTCGGTTACCATTTTGGGCCTTGATCCAAACGACACACAGGGCGACAAATTTTTTCTTGAAATACTGACCCGCATGGGTTGTTCGGTTAGTTGGGGAGTGGGGGGAGAAGAGTCGCAAATGAGTAATAGTACTGTTGGACATAGGCTGACGGTTTCCCGTGCAGGGCCTTTGCGCGGGGGCAATACCTTTGACCTGAATGACACGCCGGATCTGCTTCCCGTTATCGCGGTAACCGC
This sequence comes from Treponema sp., assembly GCA_009784775.1. Taxonomy (GTDB): domain Bacteria; phylum Spirochaetota; class Spirochaetia; order Treponematales; family Breznakiellaceae; genus WQXQ01. The sequence continues at coordinate 17,218 of WQXQ01000006.1, read as the reverse complement.
CGCCTTTGCCGAAGGCGATACCGCCCTGGTCAATGTCGCTCATGCCCGCATTAAGGAAACCGATCGCATTGCGGTTATGGCGGCGGAACTGGCCAAACTGGGCGTCCGCTGCACAGAATTGCCCGACGGCCTCATCGTCCACGGCAACGCCGCCGGCAACGGCAAGGCCGCCATTTCCGGCGGTGTCATTGACGGCCACGGCGACCATCGCATCGTCATGGCCTTTGCCGCCGCCGCATTAGCCGCGCAAGCCCCCATCGACATTGACGGGGCGGAAAGCGCCGATGTTACCTATCCGGGTTTTCTGGAATTACTGAATTACAATTTCTGAAGCGGATTTTCCGTCTTTTGAGTAGATGCGCCTTCCGTTATAGGGGTCCAGATAGCGCTGACCCCTGTGGAAGAACACATATTGATAGGTTCCCGGCGGAAGCGGGATATTGATACTGTAATTTCCGGCGGGGCCTTCTTTAAGCTCATACATGAAAGGATCCCAGCCGTTAAAATCACCCGCCACCGAAACCGTTTCGCCGGGCGGTCCCTTAAAAACAAAACTCAGGCTGCCGGGGGGTCCTTTAAGGGGGCTGTGCACCGTTTCTCTGGGCGGAACAGTAAGAACAGACCAGGAAAGCCCGGCATTGTTCCGCCGGCTATGGGGATTGGCGGGATCGCTTGTCCACAGGCCGTCAATTATCAGCCTATACCCAATTTCTGTGGCTTCTTCGGGAATTTGATAGACATGAAACACAATACCGGAATCTCTGTGCAGATTGGGATTTTTTTCGTGTGGGGAAATATCCAAAGGATCACGGGAAACCAGCAATTGCCTGAACCAATAGACTTTGCCAAAGCCCTCATCGGCAAAGGCAATACCCACCCGGCGCAAAGCGGATGAGGCGGTAAAAATCACCAAATCGTCAACTATTTCCGGCGCGCCCGGCCCCGAAAGGCTCAATAAACGGTCTATAAGATACAGCGATTCAAGCGATTCTATCTCTACAGCCTGGGAAAAACCGGCTGTAAAAAGAAAAAATACTAAAACTGTTACAATTTTGATCGTTTTCATGTATACTATCCAATTATCGGCCGATAATTATATATCTTAATATGCCGTCACGAAGTGCTATTAAAAGATTTAAAAACTCTCTTGCCGACATCGGAGGGCAGCTGGTCGATCTTAAGGCCAAGGGCATTCCTTTCGATGATATGGAACTTCCCGATTTTGAACCGGAGCCAATGGTACAAAATCTCAGGGCAGAAAGCGGACAGGAAGACGACCTGGGCTTTGACTATGGCACCAATGAACTCTATATTGATGATACCGATCCTGATGACGCCGATTCTGACGATACCGACCCTATAGGCGATGAAATAGATTTCAGCGCGTTTACCAGCGCCCAGCCGGAAGAATCGTTCTATTCTCCTGAAGAACTTTTGTCCAACCTTTCCAAAGAACTTGATGCGCTGCCGGCAGATGAGCCTGTCGCAGCAGCAGCCAGCGACACCAGTTTTGACGATGAACCGTTCCCCAGCAAACCCCTTGACCTTGACAGCCTGGACAATTTTGACTTCCCTGAAGAATCAATTCCGGAAATATACAGTAAAACCAGCGACCTTGACAGCGCTGACCGCGTTGATCTTCCCGAAGAAGCGGCGGACAGCAGCCCTGTTCCCGACCAGCCAATCCTGGCAGATGCACCAACCCCGGCAGACACTGATATACGCTTTGACGACGACAATACAGACAGTTTTGACCTTCCCGTTGAATCGTTCTCCGATGAATCGTTCCCTGCCGAATCATTCACCGTGGAATCATTCCCCGCAGACGATACAAGTTTTGACACCGACAGCGCAGACCGTTTTGACCTTTCCGATGAATCGTTCTCCGATGAATCGTTCCCTGCTGAATCATTCACTGCCGAATCATTCCCCGCAGACGATACAAACTTTGACACCGACAGCGCAGACAGTTTTGACCTTCCCGATGAATCGTTCTCCGTTGAATCGCTCTCTGATGAATCGTTCTCCGCCGAATCGTTCCCCGCAGACGATACAAACTTTGACACCGACAGCACAGACCGTTTTGACCTTCCCGCTGAATCGTTCTCCGCCGAATCGTTCTCCGATGAATCGTTCCCCGCGGACGATACAAGTTTTGACACCGACAGTATAGACGGCTTTGGCTTCCCCGATGAACCAGCCCCGACAGGCGCAATTGCTGATTTGGGCGAGTTTGATGACTTTGTTTCTCCCGATGAATTGCAAGAGGATTTTGATTCAGGCAGTGTCCGCGGTGCTCATGAAGAGTTCTCTTTCGACGGTCTGGACCATATACTGGAAAGATCACAGAAGAAAACTGACGCGGCGAAAAAAGCAGCAGACAAGAAGGCAAAAAAACCACAACGGATAATACCAACCGCATCTGATGATGTGGAAGAAATACAGCTCACTGATGATGAAGTTGAAAATTTACAGGAAACACTGTCCCGGTATCCGCTCAATTTACGCATGGCCTGCGAAGAAATAATCGCCGAGCATGTCGTTAATCCGAAGCAAATGTCGGACTTGATTGAACATCTTGTCTGGGGCGCATCGGCAAAAGAAACCGCTCTGCTGGCAAGCAAGATACTGGGCAAAACAATTTTTGTACCAAAGGCGTTTGAAAAAAGCTCCGGCGCGGAGCTGGAAGCAGAACAGGCAAGTTTTGCGTATATTTTTGTGCACAATTTCCTGCCAATGCTGCGGCTTTTTATGTTCATTGCCGTTGTGGCAGCCTCGTCCCTGTATCTTATATATAAATTTATATATATTCCATTAAAAGCCGAATCGATTTACAAAATCGGCTATGAACGCATATTCGCCGGAGAATACCAGCGGGCAAATCAGCGTTTTACCGAAGCCTTTAATACCCATCGCAAAAAAGACTGGTTTTACAAATACGCCGAAGCTTTCCGCGATGAGCGCCAGTATATATACGCTGAACAAAAATACGATGAATTACTCCGGTATTATACCCGCGACAAAAAGGGCGTATTGGATTACGCTGAACTGCAAACATATTATCTGCGCAATTATGCCAAAGCGGACACTATCCTGCGGCATCAGCTTTTGGATTATGCCCCCAATGACAAAGAAGGTTTACTTGCGGCAGGCGACAATCACCTTATGTGGGGCGAAATCGATCCGTCCAAATATGAAGAGGCGCGTTTTCATTATGCCCGGCTGCTGGAAAAATACGGCTGGAAAGCGCCGGTTGTAGAACGGATGATGCGGTACTTTATCCGCACGGACAATCTCAAAGAAACGCTCTATCTTAAAAATTGGTTTGATAATCATCCCAAATGGAAACTTTCGGCTGCATCCCTTGGAGAATTGGGCGGCTATCTGCTGGACAAAAAACTTGAAGAAGTCCGGGGCGTTCCCAACGAATATGTTGAGCATATTCACGGGGTCCGCGATCTGCTGCTCGAAGCAGTGTACACCGATCCTTCACTGCCGGAACCTCATTATCACCTTGCCCGGTATTATAACAACCTTGGCAACGCTCATGAAGAGCGGGTCACCCTGCGCATTGCGGTTAACGCCTTTGACAATGCCAGTGAAGAATCGATACGCCGCCTCCATTACCGTATTGATACCCACCAGCGCTATGCGGATGCTTTAATCAACGCAAGGGAATTCCTGCCTGCCGAAGAGCAGTTGGTACGCGGCATTAATCTGTACGAAGACGCGGTTTCACGGCGGCTCATTTCCCGTTCGCCTCAATACGGCAGACTGTATGCCGGGCTGGGCGACCTTGAATACTTTACCAAAACCGGCGATATGAGCGCTGCCCTGCGTTACTATCACCGTTCGGAACAAAATGGCTGGGTGCCGCCGGAAATGCAATATCGCATGGGTTCGGCTTATTATCAGCTTGGAGAATGGAGAAACGCGCTGGAATACTTATTTACCGCTTCATCAAGCCTGCCTCTGAACCGCCGTGTTTTATTTGCAATGGGAAATGCCGCGCTTAAACGGGGCAATTACTTTGCCGCTCTGGGTTATTACAACCGTCTGCTTGATATACTTGAAAGCCAGCGATCCCGTCTGCCGGTATTGCTGCCCAATGATCGTCCCGAATACCTTGAACTTGCCGAACGCCTGATGATGGCCCGGAACAATGCCGGCGTTGCCTGCGAAATGCTCGCCGCCCAAACCGGAGACCGCAGCTACCAAACCCGCGCACTGGCCTTTTACGCCGAAGCAGAACGCGCCTGGGATGCCCGCACCCGCGATCCCCGCTCCATGCTCCGTTCCGGCAGCACTCCCCTGCCCCATCTCAACGCGCGCAATGCCCTGTACCCGCAGGCAAACTATGAGCCGCAAATATTCATCCGCATCGATCGGGAAGCATCGGAATCATCGCCCTGGGAAACACTGGCCCCGCTTGCGCGCCTGGATTACGGCAGAACTAATTAATCTAAATCGTAGGTTTTGCCGTACTGAACTATTTGCACATTGGGATAACCATTATCGTTCAGGTATTTCTTAAGGGCTGCCTGACCTTTCTTTTCGCCGTGTACCATAAGAATTCCTTTTAAGCGGGATGTGTCCAGCGCGTTGAGCCACTCCAGCGTTTCGGCATAATCGGCATGGGCGCTAAAGGCGTTTATTTCCTCGACAGCGGCTTTTACCTTAAACCACATTCCGTGAATTTTTACATCGCTTTCGCGGTTGCGGATGCGGCGGCCCAGCGTATCTTTTGCCATATAGCCCACGGTCAGAATGGTGGTGTTGGGGTCCTGAATACTGTGGATCAAATGATGTTGAATACGGCCGGCTTCGCACATTCCATCGGCAGAAATGATAATAACAGGGCCTTTATGATCGTTCAGGGCCTTGGATTCCTGAACGCTGGAAGTAAAGTGCAGGCTATTAAAACCAAAGGGATTTTTGTGATGATGAATAAAGGCTTTTTTTGTTTCTTCGCTGTAACATTCGGGATGTACCTGAAAAATCGTGGTTGCGTTTGTTGCCATGGGTGAATCCACATAGATGGGAATTTCGGGAATAATGCCATCGTCAACCAGCAGGTGAAAATAATATACCAGTTCCTGGGTGCGTTCAATGGCAAAAGCGGGAATAATTATTCTGCCCCTGTTTTCAACGGTGCGTTTTGCCAATGCCGCCAGTTTTGCAATGGCATCATCGGTGCTGCCGTGCAGGCGGTCGCCGTAGGTGCTTTCAAGCACGATATAGTCCGGGGCAAGTTCGGGAATTGCCGGATTGCGGATGATGGGCTTGCCTTTGCGGCCAAGATCGCCGGTCGCCAGAATACGCAATTCTTTGCCGTTTCGTTTTACGGTGAGATACGCCATTGCCGAACCAAGTATGTGTCCCGCATCGTAAAATTCCAGTTTTACCCCATCGCCAATAAACATGGGTCTGTTATACGATACCCCAATGGTCTGACTAACTGCCGCAATGGCGTCCTGTTCGGTGTACAGCGGTGTCCAGTCAAATTTTTCGCCTTTTTTCTTTGCCTGCTTGCGCAAGTACTCGGCGTCACGCGCCTGTATGTGGGCGGAATCCATCATGATAAGGCTGGCAATATCCCTGCTTGCCGGAGTTGCATAGATATTCTCTTTATAACCCCGCTTAACCAACAGCGGCAAAAGACCGCAGTGGTCATAGTGGCCGTGGGTCAAAACGGTTCCCGCAATGCGGTCAACCTCTATGCCAAAGTCACGGTTTTTCCGGTCGGACTCGGCCCGTGAACCCTGAAAAGCCCCGCAGTCAATAAGGTAGCTTTCCCCGTCAATTTCGATAACGTGTTTTGAACCGGTTACTTCTTCGGCAGCGCCAAGGGAATAAAAAGAAACTTTCATGGTTTAAGTATAATGCCGATTGGAAATTAAAACAACACGTAACCCGCGTTGATATAATTCCAATACCGTACTACAATACCAGGCATGAAACACAATCTGGACCAGAAGGCTCGTATCATCAAAATTGCTTCGCTGACTGCGCTGTTTGGCAATACGGTGTTGGCCGTTGTCAAAATTGGGGCGGGTATTTATGCGGGAAGCCTTGCGGTTATTGGCGATGGGATTGATTCTTCGATGGATGTGCTTATCGCGATTATGAGTCTGGTTGTCGCGCGGATCATTGCGCGCCCGGCTGACGCAAGCCACCCCTGGGGGCATGGCAGAGCAGAAACGGTCGCGACAGCCCTGCTCTCTTTTATATTGTTTTTTGCAGGGGCGCAGCTTATCCTGAATTCCGGCAGGGATATTATTTTTGGCGCGGAGCGGGAAGTTCCCTCATTGCCGGCGCTGATTGCAACGCTTGTTTCAATCGCGGGAAAATTACTGCTGGCCTGGTCACAATATATGTTCGGCAAAAAAGCCCATTCCCCCATGCTTAAAGCCAATGCAAAAAACATGACCGCCGACGTATTGCTTTCGGCAGGGGTTTTACTCGGACTGGGGCTTTCCATGTTCTTCAACATTGGCGTCATCGATTCATGGGCGGCGCTTCTGGTTGGCCTGTGGGTTATGAAATCGGCTATCGGCATTTTTATCGAGGCCAATTCGGAATTGATGGACGGCGGTTCGGACAAGGTTTTTTACCAGACCGTATTTGACGCAGTCAACTCGGTTGACGAAGCGGGACGCCCCCACCGTGTACGAATGCGGCGCATTGCCGGATTATGGGACATTGATATAGACATTGAAGTGCCGCCCCACAAAACCATTACCGAAGCGCACTGGATCGCCCGCAAAGTTGAATCCGCCATAAAAGAACGAATCGAAAATATTTATGATATTATGATTCACGTTGAACCGGCAGGAAATCTGGAAAACGAAGGTTTTGGCCTGTGCGAAAAAAGCCTGCATTCTACACCGGCCACAAACCGGCGCCCTGACGAAGCAAAGTAATCTCTTCGCCGGATATGTCCAAAATGGTAGAAAAAATACGCTCGCGTTCTTCGCTGTCGTCCAGCACCAGGTCTACGCCGTTTATGTCATCAAGCTCCCAGCCTCCCTCGAACAGATCATCTTCGGGAATGGGGGGCAGTTCAGCTGCATCCCCGTGGACAGCATCTTCATCAGCATCGTCTTCCAGCATGGTTCTTTTGGCGGTTATCGAGTAGAGAGGGTGCTGCAGGGTTTCGATCAGGGCAAGCGGAATGGGATGGTCGGGAATCCTGACACCGGTTTCACGGCGGCGTATATCAAGGGCCTTTTCGGTACCCAATAGAGTCTTCAAAATAAATACATACGGCCCCGGTGAAAGACGCTTAATCAGGCGGAACCGGCTGTTGTCCAGACTGCACAATTCCCCAAACTGAGAAATATCCGAACACAACAGGGTAAAATGCCGTTCATCCCGCTCGCCGGAAAGTTTTCGCAGCCGCTTGATACCGGCCGGAGACTTGAGCGAGCAGACCAAACTCCAACTGGTATCGGTGGGCAGCGCAACAAGCCCTCCATTATCCAGTATCCGCGCCGCCTTTGCCACAATTCGGTCGTCTATATTCGAGGGTATAACGTACTCTATCATCACCTTTATACTATCGTGTAATCATTATAATTTCTATAAGGAATATTAAAAAAATTGTATGAAAATGTATACACTCCCCATTGTTCAGGGCAAAACCCCCGTAATCGCGTAAAGTTAATTCGTTATCCAGTAAGGAATTACGAAATTGTTTGCAAAAACAAAAAACTTGGCACGGAAATTGCTACATAGATGATATGAAAAGAACCGCAAAAAACAACGAACACAAAGCCGCCGCAGACGACGATATTATCCACATATATTTCAACCAGATAAAAACATATCGACTTTTGGACTTTGAAGAGGAACTGGAGCTTTCCCGGCTTATTCAACAGGGGAATCAGGAGGCGTTGAGTACGTTAATTAAGGCCAATTTACGGCTGGTCATTAAAATTGCCCGCCCTTATGCAGCGCCGGACGTTCCTTTCATGGATTTGGTGCAGGAAGGAAACATGGGGCTGATGCATGCCGCAGAAAAATACGATTATGCGAAAAAAGTCCGCTTTTGCACTTATGCCAGTTGGTGGATTCGCCAGTTTATCATCCGTTATCTGACCAACAAGCGCCGTATTGTCCGACTGCCTCATCGGAAAGAAGAAATTCTTCGCAAGATTCAACGCACCTACCATACCCTGAGCCAAACCCTTATGCACCAGCCCCGCACCGAGGACATTGCGGACGAATTGGGCATTTCGGTCCAGGACATTGACTTTATCGTCAACATGACTGCCGGTCCCATCTCGCTTGAATTTGATACCGGCAAAGGCGAAAGCGCAACGGTGATGGAACTGCATGAAGACTACACCTACAGCCCGGAACGAAACCTGCTTCGGCAATATTATCGTGACGGAGCGCGCCGTTCCCTGAACGGGCTCAAAGACCGCGAAAAGCAAGTGCTTACCTACCGCTATCAGCTTGATAATGGTCAGCCGTACACCCTTAAAGAAATTGGTGAAAAACTGGCCATATCTCCGGAAACGGTCCGCCAGATAGAAATGAAAGCGCTGGCAAAAATCCGCCGGCACGCGGCAGACGATCTCAAAGGCTACGGTCTTTTGGAGGCTATGTAATCTACCGATAAGGTAGTATAGTGCCAAAAACAGGTAAAAAACGCAAAAACGCATCCTCTAAAAAAACCAGAAAAACAAAAAAATGGTCGTCAGCCGAAATGGGGCAGGCGCTATTGCTTACCGCTGCCATTATTGCCGTTTCTGTTATTATTGCAATCGTGATACTGAGGGTAGCAGCTACCACTACCGAGGCGCCAGCTACCATCACCGAGACCCCGGCTCCGCCGCCGGAGGTAGCAGCTACCACCGAGGCAAAAACAACACCGGCTCCGAAGGCACCAGAGGTAGCAGCTACCAAAACACCGCCACCAAAAACAACGCCGGCTCCGAAAGTAACGCCGGCTCCAAAGGCTCCGCCGGAATTGCCGCCACCGCATCGCGGGACATTGGTTTTTATCATTGATGACGCAGGCAACAGCCTGCAGGAACTGGAACCTTTTCTCCGTTTCCCCGGCCCTTTAACCATTGCCGTTTTGCCCGGCCTTCCCCACTCGGTGGAATCTGCCCGGCGCATCCGCGCGGCCGGAAAAGAAGTGCTGCTGCATCAGCCAATGGAGGCAGTCAACGGACCGGCGCCGGGGCCGGGAGCCCTCTACGCGGGGATGAACGCCCATGCGATTTTGGCAATACTCAACAAAAATATCGCGGAGATTGGCCCGGTGGCCGGCATGAATAACCATCAGGGCTCAAAGATCACTGCGGATCAGCAAATGATGGAAACGGTACTCCGCTTTTGCCGCGAGCAGGGAATTCATTTTATGGATTCCAGAACAACTGCCCACACCACAGCCCCTGCCATAGCGCAGCGTCTGGGCATGAAAATAGGCGAACGTAATATTTTTATTGATAATGAACAAAGCCGTTCCGCGATGGATCGTGCCATCAAAGACGGCCTTGCGCTGGCAGTCCGAAATGGCAGCGCGGTAATGATTGGCCATGCCTGGTCGCCGGAATTGGCCCCGCTGCTGACCAGCCTGTACGAAAACCTTATTGCTCAGGGTTATACATTCAGTACCGTTTCCGCATTACTCAGCCGTTAGTTAGATCGATCCGATCGCATAAGCCTGATCATTGCGATGCCGTCAAGGGCAAGCCTGCACATTTTACGCATCGTGTATTTGCTTTTTCCCGCGAACCGTTTTTTGCGGTGATAGTACACAATGCCGCTGGTGCATTGCAGCAAAGGAATGACGCCCCGCAAAAAAATATTGGGCCGGGCATATTCCGCCAGCGCGTCAACGGCGTCCCTGCTCATCAGGCGGAAATCGGCATCGATTGATATGATAATATCCGCGTCACTTTTTGCGGCAAGCAATCCGCGCAGCAGCGCCGATTTTTCGGATATCCGCCGCGCCGAAACAAGCTGCTCCACTTTTGCCGACAAACAGCGCACGGTCTCCGGCAAAACCGCTTCTTCATTATAGCAGGGAATAACCATTACCAGTGTCGGCGTATGCAGCAGCATGGGGTATCATACCATTATGCAAAAGAAAAAAGAACAGGACGGTAAAAGAATTATTGATTTTTTCCTCTTGCATTATGTTCTCCAGAAAATGTATAATCTGGGTTAAGGAGAAACTTATGCCACAGACCATGACTTTAGACGAGAAACTTGCAATATCAATGAAGGCTTGCGCTTTGTATCAAGCAGGAGATGAAGATGGTGCAAGCCGTGTAATTCGGACAGCCCCCTTGCCTCCGTATTTGGCAAAAGTTTTTAAGGATAAATTAGGTATAAAACCACTTTTAGAGAGCGGATGGAATTTATCGGAAGTAGAGGCTGAATTTGGATCTAGCTGGCTTAACGCTTAAAATACTTAATGCATCGGCAGCCATTGATTATGGCAGAAAAGGTTTTGCCACCAGAGGAAAAGCTGAAGAAGGGCGAATTTCCTACGAAACAGGTATTGACTGGGCATTATCCGTTTTCAAAGACGCATCGAACTTTCGGTTCGCATCAACAATTGACCCTCAAGCAATAATCCTTATTGAGTATACCTTCCTAAATCAGGAACTACAATTTTGCGATGAAACTGATACAGACAGTTTAAGCAGTCTAAAAAAAGCTATAGAAAGTTTTGATGACGCTTTCCTTGTTTTAAAAATAGCTGACGATAAAGATAGTTATAAAATCGTAGATCAATCTTACCCACAAGATAGTAAATACAGAGTAAGCCTTTTCCCTAAGGATTCATTTCATATCGCTTGTAATGCACACAAGACAAGGCTGCGGAATATACTCCGTTCCCCAGGCATTGACCCTATAGAAAAAGCCTTATTGAAACAACGGCTCGCTAATCTTTCTACTGCTCAAAAAGGTTATATTGAAAAACAGAAAAAGGCACTTGCAATATGACCCGGTTTAGGTGAAATCGCAGGTTCTAGTATTTGGCGAAAATAGACGGGCTTTTATCCTGAATGCAGAATTGTGCAATAGAACCGGAAAACGGTTAATATGTAGAAGGATATTTATCAGGTAAAATCATGGAACTTTTTCAAAAATTTTAATGCTCTTTCATTAATTATAATTATTTTTTGTACTTTTTTATTTATACTATCATTTGTTTTCAGCAATAAAATATTTCACTGTTTGTCTGACCATGCAGAATCGTACCTGATAAAAGATGAATAATTTGACATTTTACAAATACCTTCAATTTATTTATCGTTAGATATTGGCTATAGCAAACAGTCGCTCCTTACGAACTACATTAAACGGCCAAAAGACGGGAAAACCGAGAAAAAACGGGCGGAAAAAAATACGCGTAAAAAGCTTTGTATAATTTGTGTCTGTCTTTTTCGCGTTATCAGGTATTGAAATCTTTACTCCCTTAATTTCATTTCTTCCTTATATATATTACTGTTAGTTCCAATATTGACAGCCCCGTCACGCTTCCACTGATAGGAAATCGTCTCACTTCCGCTAATACCGGAGGGATACAGTTCGTTTCTAACTCTGTATGATCAATCATTTTGTAACTCTTGCTTGTAGCTTACCATACATCGTCTTAATAGCTACAACCACCAAAATTTTCGCATCAACCATTCCGTCAATCGTATAGTCAATACCACTTTCATTCGGAACACAACAAAAAGACCTGAACTGGATTTTTCGTCCAGGATAGATGTAGGATAACTATTTATTATCTAAAGTATAGATGGTGGTTACATGAAAATAGCACTCGGTATACACATAGGACATGATAGAGGAGCGGCATTAATAAAAGATGGAGTTGTTATTGGTGCAATATCTCAAGAGCGCTTAGATAGAATCAAATATTCACGTTCTTCTAATATCCCTTTTGAATCCATTAATACTTTGCTGAAGCACTTCGAGCTTTCTTTTAAAGATATTTCTTGTGTTGGAATATCATATCATGCTATAGAAGAGTTTTCCATTGAAATATTTTATCAAGAAGAGCTTGAAAGGTTTTATGATTGTATTCACGTACCTGTATTTTTTACAAACCATCATACCGCACACGCATATTCTGCTTTTTTCTCTTCTGGGTTTAACAATGCGCTTGTTTTTGTGGCCGATGGAGCGGGGGATTATATTAATGGTATGCAAGAAGCGGAATCACTTTTTGTTGCCAAAAATAATAAAGTAGAGGTAGTAAGTAGGCGTTTGCAAAACCCATCCGTTGGAAGAGCAAACGACGAACATAACTATATATTGCCATATATGCCATCATTTGTTCAGAATTTCGAAATGAGTTTAGGCAAAAAGTTCAGTCAAATAACTAATCTTTTAGGGCTTGGCGGAAGCGGTTCAGGAAAAACTATGGGATTAGCAGGATACGGAAAACCTCTTTTTAATTTCAATGCATATAAGAAGAACGATTTCCTTGATTTTTCGCTTAAATATAAAGATATAATTGAAGAGATTTTTGCAATAATGACATTGTCTGGAAAGACATATAAAGAATTTATACGAGAAGATAGTGCAAATATAGCTAGTACTATTCAGCTAATGCTTGAAAATACTATATTAGATCTAATTTGCGATATTTTATGTTTGTACCAATGTAAAAACCTTGTTTTATCAGGTGGAGTTTTTTTGAATTGCTTGTTAAATCTTAAAATTATTAAAAAGTTTGATTTAGATAATTTTTTTGTTTTTCCAGCTGCTGGAGATGATGGACAGGCATTAGGTTCGGCATATTATGCATACAGGAAGCATTTTGGAGCACAAGATAAATTTAAAATAAACCTTCCATATTTGGGTATTTCTTATAATGATAAAGAAATAAAAAATGCATTAGAAGATGCAAATTTAAATTACAGGGAATTACACGATGATCATTTAGCAGAAGAAATAGCAAAATACATATCTGAAAATAAAATTGTAGCTTTGCATAGAGGGCGAACTGAAATTGGACCACGTGCTTTATGTCATCGTAGTATTCTGGCAAATCCCAAAAATCCAAATATTAAAGACATTTTAAATTATAAGGTTAAACATCGTGAGCCTTTTAGACCGTTTGCACCCACAGTTATTGCAGAAGAACAGTTTAAATATTTTGATTTAAAGTTTGAGTCTAATTTTATGATTGTAGCCGCTATGGTTAAAGAAGAATTCAAAAGTCAGTTGCCGGGAATTACTCATATTGACGGTACCGCACGAGTGCAAGCAGTGTCTGTAAAATCAGAACCTTTCGTTCATAAAATTCTTCTAGCAGTAGAAGAGAAAATAGGATTTCCGATTGTTGTAAATACATCGTTTAACGTAGATGGCGAGCCAATTGTTGAGTCGCCCTTTGATGCAATAGAAACTTTTTTAAAAACACAAATAGATGCTTTAATAATAGGAAATTGTATTGTAGATAAAGATTTCATCACTTAGATTTTCATCCTTATTTATATTTTCAACTTAAGAAAGAGCTATAAAATATCCGGTAACACTGTCTCTTAGCAAATCATTGTTTGGGCTATGTGTAAAAAGAAGCTGTTTTTTCCTTGCTTTTGAATATTCTTCTTTCAAGAACTTTTTTAGAAGAGAGTCATCGCTTTTTTTATGATTAACAACACCTTCGAAGAAAGTTATTTTTGACATATATTCATAAAATTCCTTCTCTGTTTTTTTTGATTGATAGAAAAATCCAATGTTACTAAGCAGCAAAATATTATCACAACACAAATCTCTCATGCCTAAGTTTAGGTAATCATGGTTTTGTAGCAACGTATACGCCGTTGCAAAAGTTTGTCTAATTTCTTCTGAATCGACTCCTTGACGAAGTTGAATAATCGCTAATAGATTATAAAACTCCCACATTTCTCGTACAAAACCGAACTTTATGCTATAGTTAATTCCTTTATCAATAAGGTCTATTATTTTATTGAAATTTGTGATATGTTCTTCGGCAACAAGATGCAATACCGCCAAAATTAAATATATTCTTGCGATGGAGTGTGCATAATTACCATCGAACGCTTCTTTTAAAAGCACAAGAATCTCTTTTATCATATTGTCATAATCGCAACGTTTTTTATGAAGTAGTTCAATTACTAAGTAAGATATTTTACTAGAACATAAAATACGTTTTGAATTGCCGTTTTTAAGCAGCTCTTGTATTTTTAAAAGACTTTTAGATGCACGTTCAAAATCACTAAGAAAGTAAATTTTTGCGTGATTAAGATGGACAAGTGCCATTAATCGGTTGTCTACAGTAACTTTTTCTTTTTTAGACATCTCATTAAAATTCATGGCAAGATTTTTACAATTAAAATTTATATATAAACCGCAAAATCTATCAAACAAATCAAAAAGAGTATCTTTATCAAGTGAGCCTTTATCCACTAACCACTCAGAAAGAAGTTCTTTCATCAAAATCTCGGCATTATACATATAACCAGCAATTATCATAGCGTGTGCTTTCTGTTGTTTTACAGAATTGTTCAAGCGTTTATCATTTTTTAGCATATTGTTTTTTTTCAAATATTTTAATATATCATCACAATCATTAATAGCTATTGTTGGACTAAAGTGATGTATTGAAGTATATATCTTTGTCTTAATTACTTTAATTAAAAAATCTTTACTATTCTTGTCGTTAGCATATAATTCCATAATATGCGCAAGATATTTATTCGAGCTATGATCTACGTTAAAAGCCGAATGATTTGTTGTTTGTTCAATAAGTTTTACTATATTAATAAAACATTCTTTTGCGAATTCTTTTTTTTCTGCCCAAAGGGCCAGAACACCTCTTTCTGATATAGTCACGTGTTCTAGTAAATAACTCAAATTAGAAAAAAAATCATTTGCTAAATTCTTTTTTAATATCGCATTATTTTCCAATGCCTGCCGTATATATACGGCAAAACTTTCATGTGAAAATACAATTTCCCCATTTTCTGAAAAATTAAGAAATCTTCTTTGCATTAAAAAATTCAATTTTTCTTCTGCAAGACAAGTTAGTGCCATTTCTTTCGTTTGCCTATCTTGAAGAATGGATAGAATGTATAGATATTTTAATAGATTTTCAGCATCATATTCATTCTTATTTAAATATTCTATGCGCTTTTTGTATATTTCTTCCAATTTTTGAGGAATATATAAACGTGAATTAAAAGCATTTATATTAGTAACGCCAACGGAACTTCTATTGTATATCTCAACCATGTTTAACTCTAAAAGATACTCTATAAAATGAATAATAAACAGGGGGTTATTGTTGCTCATCTTACATATTCTATCAAGGGCTACTTCTGGTATGCGTTTAATAATCTCGCGTATAAAATTTCTAGTATCATCGTCAGAGAAAGAAGAGAGATGCCAGCATCCTATATTTTCGTCTTTTTCTGTATACTGCACAAAGCTATAGTAGTCGGTTGTTCCTACACTATAGTCGGTTCTACCACACAAAACAATAGTTACAGGGATGTTTGTATCGCTCAAGGATTTTAATTCGTTTAACGTGTTGTCTAAAATATTATGACAATCGTCTATTAATATTATTGCACGCATAAAATCATTTTTACTAGAAAGCAACATGTTATTTATAGTTTCACTTTTGTTATCTTCTGTTAAATAACTTTTGCTAATTAAAAACTTTTTTATGTCTTTTAAAAACTTATTGTTAGATCTAACTGACACATTCAAAAAATAAAAATTTTGACCACTGAGTTTTTTAGAAACTTCATTGAATATCCGTGTCTTACCTATGCCAGCTTCACCCCAAATACAACATAAATCAAAGCCAATTGAGTTTTTGAATCTTGCGATTAAAAAATCTTCGCAGTTTTTGTGATCAGTCCCCCAGAAAGGCGGCTCAAATACAGGTCTTGTGCCTGCGCCCTTAACACCCTTAATCTCAACCTGCTTTTCATTGATTCCATAGTTTTCTACAGAAAAAATAAGATCCTCTATGCCATCTGTAAAATCGCGTATAATAGTAGTTTTATTGATATAAATATCGTTAACATTGACAAAAAATTTACGTTCAATTTCGTTGGCTCTCCAGTTATTGTCAGTTAGAAGTTTTTGAGTTATTAATTGTTCTTCATTTCCAAGATTCCGGTACGAAAAAAATATTTCATAGGCATTTTTGTTTTCAAGTTGCGTTCCGCTAACTTGATATTCATAATACAAATTAGAATCTAATTTGTTTGGCACATTATTGAAAATTGTTTTATTTCCAATGGCTTTTAATAGTAATTGTTGATCAACAATCTTAAATTTAATACCTACAGTTTCACAATTAGTTTTTAAAATAAAAAGAGTCTGTGGAGCAAATGTTGAATTTGAAACTAACATGAAGTAATCTATTCTATCTTGCTTAGATCTCATAACAGATCCTGCAACCTTAGAAAGCTCAATTCGTTTTTCATCAGAAGTTTTACACTCTACGTAAATTATAATTTCATTCTTATTACCTAAGTCAAATTTTTGATTAAAAATGCAAAGTGATACAGGAGAGTGAATGATTATGTCTTTACCACCATCTGGTCCCCTTGGGGTTTGATGGATTCTAACACCAGCATCAAATTTTTCCGCAAGTTGTTTGTTGATAAGTTGAAAAATCCCTCTTTCAAATATGTTACCTGAGGGGTCGTTTAATTGCCATTCAAATATCTCGTATTCGCAAATATTATTCATGTAACCACCATCTATACTTTAGATAATAAATAGTTATCCTACACTTGCTATCTTAATAATACCCCCAATTCCCAAAATAGTCAACAAAATATTCATCTTTCAACAGAAATTTTATTCCTCGGGTGTTTTACGGTCAGAATTTGGCGTTGTTTTGCCATGGAAACCTGCGTGTAAATCTGCGTTGTTAATATGGAACTGTGACCAAGCATACGCTGGATATAGCGGATATCCACGTCTTCCTCAAGCAAGAGTGTCGCAAAAGAGTGCCTGAACATGTGCGGCGTTATGTTTTGGTTAATATGAGCCTTGGCGCAAAGCCGTTTTATCAGGAAACGGACAGATTGTTCGGAAATGCGGGATGATAACCGATTAACAAAGAAATAACCGGTCTTATGTATCTGCGCCGCGTTTTCATCGGCATGGCGCCGTAAAATCGAAAGAACTTCCGGGTTTCCAATCTGTAATATACGTTCCTTTGCGCCCTTGCCCATAATGCGAATGC